>CAZZIF010000048.1:0-14558 GCA_964654025.1 uncultured bacterium | reverse complement strand
GGCGATCCTGCGCGAGTACACCTCTTCGGTTGTGCGTGTGCTGGTGGATGTGGAATTCTAGGACGACCGAGGGAAGGAGTTGCGGTATCCTCGCCGCTGGCCGCAAGTGTCGCCGGGAAGAGGATCCCCGAAGCGAGTACCGGAGCAGAATCCCAACAGAGGAGATACGAATGCGTTACAGCACACGCCAGGAAGGGGATGTGCGGGTTTTCGACTTCAAGGGCAACCTCGAGGGCGGCCCGGAGTTCGTCAAGATCAAGGAAGACCTGGGGAAGTTCCTGGAGGCGGGCGACCGCAAATTCTTGCTCAACATGGACGGGGTGGGCTTCTGCAATTCCACCGGGATCGGCATCGTCGTCACGCTCTTTACGAGCATCACGAACGCCGGCGGGAAGATGAAGATCAGCAACACCAATCAGAAGGTCTCGCGCGTGATGATGATCACCAAGCTGCTCGAGGTCTTCGATTCCTACTACCAGGAAGACGAGGCGCTCGCGGCTTTCGCGAAAGACGACTAGCGCGCTTGCCGCCGCTCGATCCCAGCGAATGCGGCAAACCCCCGCGCACCGGTGCGCGCGTCGACTGCGTCGCGTCGACTGCGTCGCGTCGGCTGCGTCGTGTCGGCGGCGTCGTGTCGGCGGCCGTGCGTGGGATCCCCCCCGGGGCGGGGCGTCGCCGTAACCGGATCACTTCTTCTTCAACAGGTTTTCGAGCAGTCCCTTGACGCCCTCTTCCAGATCCTTCTTCTGGCCGGTCTTCGATGAGTCGGCGCCGGTCTTCTCGTCGTTGAGCAGCCCTTCGATCAAGCTGCCCGCCTCATCCCCGAGACGATCGGTGATCCGGTCGCGCTCCTCGGCCAGTCGCTGTCGCAGCAGCCCCTCGGCGCGAGCGGATAGAGCCTGTGTGTCGAGCGCGACCTTGGGGGAGTTGAACTGGCCCGACACGAGGATCGGCAGCTCCAGCTGCTTCCCCGACGCATCCAACAGCACGGGGCGTAGCTCGCTGGGCAGCTCCTTCAGGGCCTGGCCGGACATTGTCTTGGGAAGCGTGAGGTTGAGCGCCATGCCCACGCTGCCATCCAGGGCCTGCCAACCCGAGCCGGTGAGTCCCACATCCTCGGCTTCGAAGTCCAGATCCTCGAAATGCAGCTTGCCGTCCCGAATCTCGAATCGTTGCATCCAGTCGGAGATGGCGAGCTGCTTGATCTGGGGGGCATCGAGGTAGGCTGCCAGGCTGTTCTGCAGTGGATGGTCGGCAATCCGCGCGCCGTGGGTCTCGAGCTTGCCGTCGGAGGAGAGATTGCCGAGATCGAGGCTGAAGTCTTCCAGCAGGTTGCCGCTCAAGCTCGCCTGCGTACTGATCGTGCCCGAGAGAAACTCACCCAGGCGGGCGTAGCGGTTGAGGCCCGAGGCATAGCTGTAGAGCTCGCGGGCTTGCGCGCCGGTCACGTCCACGCGCAGATCGAAGGGCAGACGAAGACCGGCCCTTTGCCCCCCGCTGAGCTGCTCGCCCGGGGTCCCACCCGGCTGCTCACGCGGAGCACCACCGAGTTGCTTGCCCAGGGCACGGCCGTCGAGACCGCCCGCCACCTGGATCTGGCCGCCGAAGGCCTGGAGGTCGGCCTCCTCGATCGTGATGCGCCCGTGGTCCAGAAGCACCCGGCCGTGGAGGTTTCGGGCCTGGGTCTGGTTGAAGGTGAGCTGGTCGACGGCCACCGTGACCTGGCCCGACACCCGGCCCAACGGCGCCAGGCTCTCCAGGCGGGAGGTGGGCGATTCGTTCGTGGGGCCGGGAGCGCCCGTCTTGGAGGCCGAACCGGCCGAACCCGACGAACCGGCCGAATCGGACGAAGCGGCCGAACCCGACGAACCGGTCGATTCTCCGGGGACGTTGTTCTTGGCCCCCGAGTTGCCCGGGCTTGCATCGGACGGGGGCGCCAGCTCATCCAGATCGAGCCGCCGGCTCTCCAGGGACAGATCGGCCATCAGGACGCCCGCGCCCCCGGTGGTGTCCATCAGGGCTGCCCAGTTCCGCAGCGTCCCGCCCAGGGCCAGGTCGCTCTGGCCGATGTTGGCGGCGATCGAATCGAGTTCGACCGTCTGGCCGCGCAGGATCAGCGTGCCGTGCGCCTTCGAAACCGGGGCCGGCAGAGCCTCTCCGCGAGCGCCCACCTCCGACCACGATACGGTGCCAGAGGGATGCAACATCCCCGGCTCGGCCGGGGAACCCGACACCTCCAGATCGGCCGAGAGACGGCCCTCGAGCGCCACGCCGTTCTCGGGGGGCAGCCACGGACCGATCTGCGCCAGATCGAAGTCGGCCTCGAGGCCCGCTTCGAGATGCTGCTCGGCCGGGGGCAGGAGGGGTTCGCGCAGGGTTGCGCGTGCGCGCAGACGACCCGCGCCCGTCGCCGCCGACATCTGCCTCAGCTCCAGGAGCTGAGGCGTCACGTGCAGGTCGATGGTCAGATCTGTCACCGGTTCGGCGAGCTGGGGATGCTCGATTCGTCCCTGGTCGACGGACAGCCGCACATCGAAATCGGGCGGCTGGGGCGCGCCCAGCGGGCCACGAATCGAGGCGGCCAGCTCCAGCATGCCCGAGGATTGCAGGCCCTCGGCTTCGGGCAGGGCCCCGGCGGGCAGATACGCGAGGAGGCTTCCCACATCGGCGGGACCTCCGTGAAGCTCGAGGTCGGCTCTCATGTCGCCACCGAGCAGGCCCGTGATCACGCCGGTCGTGCCGACCGGGAGATCCCCCAGGGAGAGCGTCGCTTCTTCGACGACGAGCCGGTCGCCCGAGGCTACGTACTGCAGCTTCTTGCGGAAGCCTACCCGCAGACCCTCGCCGAACGTACCGGCTGGCAGATGGGCACGAATCGACTCGATCCTGGTCAACCCCTCCAGCTGCCAGTCGCCGTCGGGCAGGGCCGCTGCCGAAAGGTCCTCGCTCAAGCCTCCGATGGCGAGCAAGGGCGGCTGGTCGGGCTCGGCGCCGCCCTGGGCGAAGACCGTGATCTCCCCATCGCGGATGATGAGTTCCTCGACACGGATCTCCATGGGAGGAGCACTCGCCCCAGGGGAGGCATCGCCTCCCGCATTCGGCTGGCCGCGGCCATCGGCGGCCCCTTGCGCGCCGGCTCCTGAATCTCCAGCCTCACCGGTTTCTCCCGCGGCCGGGTCTCCGGCGGCCTCTGTTCCGTCCCGGCCGCCTTCGGTCGCGCCGCCTGGCTGTCCGGCCGCCGCCGCGTTACCGGATGCGCCACTGTCCGCGGCGGGAAGCTCCATCACCACGCGGGGCGAGTGGATTTCGACGCGCCTCACCTTGATCTGGCGCTGCAGAAGCGGCAGCAGGGCCACGTGCAGGTCGCAGCTCTCGAGGCTGATCTCCTGGCGGGGGCCTTCGGGAGGCGAACCAAGCTCCAGGCCACTCAATCGCAGCCGCGCGGAGGGGATCAGACGGATCGAGAAGTCCTCGATCCGCGCGGGGCGGCCGAGTTGCTCCTCGACCGTGGCCATCAGACGCGAGCGCAGCTGGTCCCGCGGCAGCAGCAGGGGGGCGACGACGAGCAGGAGCACCAGCAGGGCGACCAGGATACCGGCAATCCACAGGACGATCTTGAGGGCGCGTGGCATGATGGACCTCCAACTGCGGTCGTTATGAACCCGCGCGATCGGCGCGGCGGCCGGCGGTCGCTGCCACGGTGGCACGACGACCCGGGCCTAACCCCATCATCACGTTTTCGCTTCGGTTCGATGCCGGCGCGATGATACCGTGTTTCTTCCGCCGGAGGGAGGCTGCCGCCGTGCTCTCAAAGGCGTCGCTCGTGCTGGCGCGAGCGATCGCGAGGCTACCGCCGACGAGATCCCGTATCCGGCGATTCGTTGTCAAGAAGACTACTCCATCCCTTGATGTCAAGGAGGTAGAGAATGTTCCCCCTGCAGCGACACCAGCCGTACCTGATCCAGGGCCCCGAGCTCGCGGGGCGCAGCGCCTCCTTCCAGAAGCGGTTACGGGAGGCGGGGGTGGACCTGGCCTGGATCGATCACCAGGCCGATCGCTTCTACTTCACCGGATCGATCCAAGACGGCACCCTGCTGCTTCCCTCCGATGGCGAACCCCACTTCTTCGTGCGTCGCAGCCGCAGCCGGGCCGAACAGGAATCTCCCTTGCCGGTCCGGCCTTTCCCGGGGCGGCGCGGTCTGGCGGCGGCCGCGAAGGAGTTCCTGCCGGGCGGCGGGCGTCTGGGCGTGAGCCTCGATGTGACCTCGGCGGCCACCTATCTCTGGCTACAGAAGCAGCTTCCCGAAACGGAACTGGTCGACATCACGATGCCGCTGAAGTTGCAGAAGGCGGTCAAGACCCCGTGGGAACAAGAGCAGATTCGCATCGCTTCGCGGAAGGCCACGGCCCTCTTCGATGAGATCGATCAGCACCTGCGCGAGGGAATCACCGAACTCGAACTCAGCGCTTCGGTCGAGCACCGCCTGCGGCTCTTGGGCCACGGCGGCACGGTGCGGATCCGCCGGCCGGGCGCCGACCTCTCGATGCTCTACGCGGTTTCCGGCGAGGGCGGGCTGTATCCGACCAACTTCGATGGGCCCGTGGGGGCCGAGGGCCTCTACCCGTTTTCCTCGCCCGGGTCGGGATGGAAGAAGATCGCCGCGGGCGAGACGGTCATGCTGGACATGGTCTTCGCCTACAACGGCTATCACACCGACAACGCGCGCACCTTCTTCATGGGGGCGGAGGTGCCCGAACGCGCGCGCCAGGCGCATCAGCTCTGCCTCGATACGCTGCTCTACCTCGAGGAACGCCTGCGACCGGGCACCCATTGCGCCGAGCTGTTCCGCGAAACACAGGGCTGGGTGGAAGCGCAGGGCGAGCCCGAGGGGTTCATGGGCTTCGAGGACAATCGCGTGAAGTTCTTCGGGCACGGGGTCGGCCTCGAGCTCGACGAGTTTCCCATTCTGGCCGATCGTGTGGATCTCGAGCTCGCTCCGGGCATGGTCGTGGCCGTGGAACCGAAGGCGTTCCTGTCGGGCGTGGGGCCGGTAGGGATCGAGAACACCTACCTCATCGGTGAAGACGGTTGCGAAAGCCTGTGCAGCAGCCCGCGGGAGATCGTGCGGATCTCGTAGGTCAAGCACCTCGGCCGGCCGGACCTTCGGGGGGGCTGGGTCTCAGTGGGCGCACGCTGGGGCGGCCGGGGGCCAGCGCGTCTGGATGCTTCCAACCGGTGGCGTGGAGCCCTTCACTTCACCGGGCTTGCCGGTGCGGGCGGGCGAGGTCTTTGATGTCCCCATCCAGCCGCTCGAACAGCTCGTGGTTTCCACAGAAGCCCGCATGGTCCCGTTCGATGTTGCGGACGAAGTAGCCGAGGCCATCGAGGAACATCGTCAGCCGCTCGAGCGTGGGCTCTAGGTCGTAGAGGCCGTAGCCCAGCTTCTGCAGGTAGTAGCCGTTCAGCATCTGCTCGAACTGGTGATCGATCGGGATCGAGTAGATCGGGGTTCGTAGGTACAGGGCCTCGCTCATCAACGTGTACCCGCCGTTCGCGATGACCGCCTTGGCCGCGGCCACATCGCGCAAGAACCCATCGGTGCTGGGCGGCCGGAACGTGATGTTGCCCTGGGGCCCCGTCGGTTCATCGAATCCGTAAGCCAGGTAAGTTTCCTGGGTCTGCCGCGCCAGATCCAGCATCTGCCGGGCGCCTGCGGTCGTTGCGTAGAGCACGATCGGCCCATGGGAGGAAGGTGTCTGGTCGAGAACCTCCCGGCGCAGGATCGGTCCGACCAGGACGGCTCGCCGGCGGTAGGGGTTCTTCACGGGCGGGAAGAAGAAGCTCGTGACGAAGTAACGTTTGGCTCGGCGGTACATGTTATCGGTCACGGCCCGTGCGGCCCGGTAGTCCGCGCGCCAGGCGTGGGGGAACTCCAGCCTGTAGTGGGTCAGAATGTGCTGATGGTTGATGCTGAGAAAGGGAACGCCCAGGCTGTGCACGTAGGGCACGAAAGGCTCGAAATCGGTGATCGCGACCTGTGGTTTGAACTCGCGCACGCATCGTGCCAACGTGCTGACGGTGCGACCCGCCTCACCGCTGCCTTCCTGGATGTTCCTCTGTACCGTGCGCAGCAGGTCCAACCGGTGGCCGTCGAAGACGAAGCCCAGGCCGAGAATGGGGGTCACGTTCTCGAAGTACTGCGAAAGGTAGTCGAGACCTTTGTTCGAGGTGAAGATGCGCACCTCGTGTCCCGCCGCCATGAGGTGCTCGATCACGAGCTTGCTGCGCGAGCCGTGCCCGCGGCCTTCGCCCTGCACCCCGTAGATGATGCGTGCCATGGGTCTCTCCGATCGCCGGGCGCTCTAGTCTGACGCCTCCACCCGCTGCGCACCCTCGGGTGGCTCGTGCACGAGCGGCAAGCGAATCGTCACGGTCGTGCCTCGGTCCTCCTCGCTGTCGATCGACAACGTTCCGCCGTGCAGCTCGGTGGCTTCCTTGGCGATCGAGAGTCCCAGGCCGGTGCCTTCGTGGGCATGGTGCTTGGCGTTGACCGCGCGGACGAACTCCAGAAAGATGTCCTGGAGCATCTCCTGCGGGATCCCGATGCCCTCGTCGGCGATCGTGACCGTGGCCCAGCCGTCGGCCGAGGCAAGCGCCATGCGCACCGTGCCGGGCGCGGCGGTGTACTTGATCGCGTTCTGGAGCAGGTTTTCGACCGCGTAGTGCAGGTCCTCGGGCGAACCCCAGGTGAGGTTCACCGGCTCGGAAAGGTCCACCGACAGCGGAATCCCGCGCTCGCGCGCGTAGGCGGCGAGAGACTGCTGAACCCGGCCGAGCAACTCGTCCAGGCGTAGATTCCGGACCCAGGGCGTGGACTGCTGGCCCTCCCGGATCTTGGCCAACCCCAACAGGTCATTGACGATCATCAGGAGGCCGTCGACCCGCTCGACGCATCCGGCCAGGATCCGTTGCCCACGCTCGGAGTTCGGGTCCACCGTGCCACGGGCCAACACGTCCAGACTGGCCTTGACCGTTCCCAGGGGCGACCGGAGTTGATGAGCCGATAGGCGCATGTAGTGCGACTTGCGTCGTTCGACATCTTTGATCTCGGCCAGCGCCTGCTCGAGCTGGTGGGTCTTCTCACCCAGCAACATGGTCGTATCCAGGAGGTTCAGGTTGCCCTCCCGGATTCGCGCCGTGACCCGGCCGGTGAGATAGACCGTGCCGTAGATCGTGACGGCAATGGCCAGGAAGACGAGCCCGCCGGATCCCCCCGGCACACCGACCGCATCCAGCGACGCCGGCGCCTCGAAAAGCCCCATCTGAGCGAGCAGGGGTACCAGAAGGAGCGCCAGGCACACGGCAGTCGCCACGAGGTACATCGTGCGGTTCGGCAAGAGCATCGTGCCGATGGCCATGTGGAAGACGAAGAAGGGGAGGATGGGGCTGTCGAGGCCTCCGGTGAAGTGCACGGCGAAGAGCAGCGCCAGCAGATCGAGCGCCATCTGCACGAGCGCACGAGCCTGCAGGTAGCCGAGAGGTCCGGCCGCTTGCCGGGCATCGCGAAGACGAAGCGCGTAATAGAGGTTGTAGGAGGCCACGAAGACCGCGACCAAGAAGAGAGAGGGCCACAGGTGGGGCAGGCCGACCGAGGGCCCCAGCATCGCCGCCGTGGCCAGCCCCGTGACGGCAAACCACCGCAACCGCACGAACATGCACAGGCGGCCGTAGAGCTCGGTCGTCAGGGCGAAGGCGAAAGTGGCATGCGCCATGCTTACTCCCCGGGCGCGTACTCCCGGATCGTCTCAATCAGCTTGTCGGGATCGATCGGCTTCTCGAGATAATGGTCGTGCGGGGTGCTTCCGCTGTCTTCGACCACCAGCCGGTACTTGTAGAGCTCATCGACGCCGGTCAACATGATGATCTTGATGTGGGAGGTCTTGGGATCGTTCTTGATCTTGCGCGCTACATCGTAGCCTTCGGATATGTGGTCCATCATGACATCGAGGAGGATGACATCGGGCGGGTCGGCCGCCACCGCCTCGAGCGCCGTCTTGCCGTTGTTGGCGGCGCGAACGTCGAAGTGCTGCTCGAGCACGGCGCTCACCGCATCGATGAATACCGGATCATCGTCGACCATCAGGACTTTGGTCTTGGCCATCTTCCCTCCTCGTTTCGTCACGCCAGAGGTGACTTGCGGGCCCCGGCGGGCGACCCGACTCACCCGCCTACGTTACAGGTATCCTAATCTCCATGGCAAGGCGATCTTGCCAGATTCGCCGGCCACAGTCGCCCTGCCGGGGCGCCCGCCCGGATCCCTCCGCCGAGCGTGGCAGCCGCGCGTGGCAGCCGAGCATGGCTGTTGTTGCACATCCGCGGCCCGACCCTTAGAATCCTTCTTTCGAGCTCGACTCGCGCTGGACTCGAGTTCGGCTCGCGCTGGACTCGAGTTCGGCTCGCGCTGGACTCGAGCTCGACTCGCGCTCGACTCGAGTTCGACCCGCCGGATGGCGGATTCGGCGATTTCCCCCGCGGGCCATAGCATGAACGCAAGGAGGATTGAGGTGGATCCACGCAACGCCGCGTTGGCCGATGTTCTGGTCAACTACTCGTGCGCCGTCAAGAAGGGCGAGAAACTCCTGGTCGAGGCCAACGGCTTCGAGCCGCTCGAGCTCGTGGAGCAGATCGTCAAGATCGCGACGAAGAAGGGGGCGCAGGTCTACTACGACATCCACCACGACCGCCTCACCCGCGCCTTCCTGCTCGAGGCCAGCGAAGAGCAGATCAAGGCCCAGAAGAAGTATCCGCTCTACCGGATGAAAGACATGGACTGCTACATCGGCGTCCGGGGCGGGGACAACATCGCCGAGCTCTCCGATGTGCCCTCGCAGAAGACCGGCTGGTACGCGACCCACTACCGCAAGCCGGTGCACCTGGGCGTGCGGGTTCCCAAGACGCGCTGGGTCGTGCTGCGTTACCCGAACAACTCGATGGCCCAGAGCGCCAAGATGCCGATGGAGGCGTTCTCGAAGTTCTACTATGACGTCTGCACGATGGATTACCGCCAGATGTCGAAGGCCACCGATCCGCTGGTCAAGCTCATGAACAAGACCGATCAGGTCCATATCAAGGGCCCCGGCACGGATCTGAGCTTCTCGATCAAGGGCATCGGGAGCATCAAGTGCGACGGCAAGATGAACATCCCCGACGGCGAGTGCTTCACCGCGCCGGTGCGCGATAGCATCGAGGGCACCGTGCTCTTCAACGCCGGCTCACTCCAGAACGGGATCGTCTTCGGTGACATCAAACTCACCTTCGCCAAGGGCAAGGTGGTCGAGGCCGAAGCCGGGGGCAACACGAAAGCGCTCAACGAGATCCTGGATCGGGACAAGGGCGCCCGCTACGTCGGTGAGTTCGCGCTGGGCTTCAATCCCTACATCAATACCCCCATGCTCGATATCCTCTTCGACGAGAAGATCGCCGGCTCGTTCCACATGGCCCTGGGCAACGCCTACGACGAGACGCCCAACGGCAACAAGTCGTCCCTGCACTGGGATCTGGTCTGCATTCAGACGCCCAAGAGGGGTGGCGGCGAGATCTGGTTCGACGGCAAGCTCATCCGCAAGGACGGCAAGTTCGTGCCGGCTGCGCTCAAGGGCCTGAATCCCGATCAGCTCAAGTAGGTCGCTTTGCTGTTCCTGAGGCGTGGAGGTCCCCGGGCTTCCACGCCCTATCCATACGTGAGCAGGGGGCGGGAGCGCCCGCTGCGTGATCAGAGAATCGCAAGTCATTGGGTTCCTTCTCAGAGGAGCGTGCGGCGATGAAAGCCAAACTCACCTGCTGGCGGCCGGCGGTTTCCCTCCTGATGGGGGGCGGCCTGCTCTTGGTACTGGCTCTGGTCGGGGGGCCGCCTGCCGGGGCGCAGGTCGCGGATTTCCAGATCGGTCTGTCGGTGCAGGATGCGCCCTCCGACGGCGGCGAGGCGCTCAGCCTGACCTGGACGACGGCGCCGCCGGCCATCCAACCTCCTCTGGGCCCCCTGCCGGCCGGCGAGGATATCCAGATCACGATCGAGCGGCGCAGCACGGCCGATACCGCGTTCGAGGTCGTTCAGACGGTCGGTCTCAGTGAAGGCGCCTACCGTGACCGCGGGCTCGAGGAGGGCGTCTCCTACCAGTACCGGATCGCCCTCGAAGCGGCCCCCGGCCAGATACTCTACAGCGAGGTCAGCGTTCCAGCTGCGCCCGAAGCCAACTTCTTCCGCCTCTTCCGGCTCAACGCCTTGGTTGCCATCCTGCTCATGTCCGGCCTGGTGGTCGGCTACATCATGGCCGCCCGCCGCGGGACCGACCTCTACATCCGGCGCATCGCGGGCCTCGACGCGATCGATGAAGCCGTGGGCCGCGCCACCGAGATGGGCCGCAAGATTCTCTTCGTTCCCGGCATCATCAGCATCAACGAGCCGCAGACCCTGGCGGCGCTCGGGATCTTGGGCTACGTGGCCAAGCTGACCGCGCGGTATGGCACGGGACTCGAAGTACCCAACGCGGACCCGCTTTCGATGGCCGCGGCGCGCGAGATCGTCAAACAGTCCTATCTCGAGGAAGGCGCCCCCGAGGGGTTCCACGAGAACATGGTCAACTACATCACGCAGGACCAGTTCGCCTACGCCGGCGCGGTCAGCGGCATCATGGTGCGTGATCGTCCGGCGGCCGTGTTCCTGCTCGGCTGGTTCGCGGCCGAGTCGCTCCTGCTCTCGGAGACCGGGCAGAGCATCCAGGCGATCCAGATCGCCGGCACCGCCCAGGTCACGCAGTTGCCGTTCTTCGTGGCCGCCTGCGACTACACGATGCTCGGCGAGGAGCTTTTCGCCGCTAGCGCCTACCTGTCCCGCGACCCGCTCATCCTGGGTTCGATCAAGGGACAGGACATGATGAAGGTGGCCATCCTGGTGGTGATTGTCGTCGGTGTCGTCATGGCGACGTTTGGCGTGGATGGGTTCGTCAACTGGTTCGCGGCTCTCTAAGGCATCCGCCAGCCGCGTCGCACGGAGAGTCCGTGCCCAGAAGCGCGCGGCCAGGCCGCTACGGAAACAGCCCGCGGTTCTTGTTTGCGGAAGGGACAGACGATGAAACGACAGGTTCCGATCATGCTGGCCGTCGTGGCCGGTCTGCTTCCGGTGATCGCCTTCTTCTTGCCGGATCGGACGATCAACAACTGGTTCAACACCCAGCTCGATGAGTGGATGGTGATCATCGCCAGCTTCGCCCTCCTGCTGGGGATCGTCAGCATGATCCAGGTCAACCTCGCCAAGGTGCGCCGGCGGAAGAAGGGATGGATCTTCAGCATCATCATCCTGCTGTCCTTCGCGATCATGGCCTCCTTCGGCCTCTTCGGGCGGCAGGGCGAGCGGGAGGACGGCAGCCTCTATCCGTTCACCTGGGTATTCCAGAACATGTACTCGCCGATGCAGGCGACCATGTTCTCCCTCCTGGCGTTCTACGTGGCCTCGGCCTCCTACCGCGCCTTCCGGGTGCGCAACGTGGAGGCCACGCTGCTCTTGATAGGCGCCCTCATCATCATGGTCGGGCGTATTCCCCTGGGCCAGGCGATGATCCCGGTGTCGGCGGATGTCGCCGAGTGGCTGATGCAGTTCCCCAACACGGCGGCCCAGCGCGGCATCATCATCGGCGCCGCCCTGGGCGCAGCGTCGATGTCGATTCGCGTGCTGGTAGGCATCGAACGGCCGTACCTGGGCAAGAGCTAGGGAAGAAAGGACGAACACGCCATGCAGTGGGCGCAGAAACTGTTGTTCGTGGACCGGCGGATCATCTTCGTGCTGGTCTTCCTGGGAGCCATCATCCCGATCATCAAGCCGATCGGCCTGGGGGTCACGGTCTCGCCGCCGGTGGAGGCAGTGTTCGACCGGGTCGAGAGCATGAAGGAAGGCGACTCCATCATTCTTTCCTTCGACTACGGGCCCTCCGATGGGCCCGAGCTCCATCCGATGGCCGACGCCATCATGCGCCACTGCATCCGCAAGGGCGTCAAAGTGATCGGCGTCTCGCTGTTCCCGCTGGGTGGGGTGGAGATGGCCATTGCCCGCATGCGTCAGCTCGACGCCGACGTCGAGGCCCTCGAGGGCCGGGACTACGTCAACCTGGGTTACAAGGATGGCGCCCAGGCGGCGATGAAGCTCATGGGCGACAACATCAAGGTGCTCTACCCGTCTGATGCCAAGGGCACGCCCATCGATGAGCTTCCCTTGATGACGAACATACGCAACTACGAAGACATCGAGATGGTGATCTCGCTGGCAACCAGCATTCTGGGCGAGTGGTGGGTCAACCTGGTCAACGCCCAGTTTGGTGTGGATGTCGCGATCGGCACGACAGCCGTCTCGGCCCCGAAGTATTACGCCTTCATGGAAGCCGGCCAGGCGCTGGGCGTCATCGGCGGGATGAAGGGCGCCTCGGAGTACGAAGAGCTCGTCGAACGAGCCTATCCGCAGTATGAAGGGCTCGCCCGGACGGCCACGAAGGGGATGGACGTCCAGTCGATCGTCCACCTGGTGATCATCTTCTTCATTCTCTTTGGCAATGTGATGTTCCTGCTCGTGGGGCGTAGCAAGAAGGGGGCGAAGTAATGGAACTGCAGTTGCCCGGCATCGGAACGTGGATCGCGGCCTTCTTGACCCTGTTCGTCTTCAGCTTCCTTTACCGGGACAATGTCTTGTACCGGTTGGCCGAGAGCATCTTCGCCGGGATTTCCTTCGGCTACTACGTGGGGCTGGCGAAGCTCAATACCCTGGAGCCGAACCTGTTCCGACCGCTCTTCAGTGACTTCAGCGGGCATTGGTCGTTGCTGATCCCCTTCGCTCTGGGCCTCATCCTGTACCTGCGCTATGTGCCCAAGCTGGCCTGGGTGGCGAACTGGTCGCTGGCCGTCTACATCGGCTACTACATCGGTGTGAACCTGATCCAGCGCATCCACGGTGAGATCATTCCACAGGCGAAGGGGACGATGCTTCCTCTCGTCGGAGTGGGCTTCAATCAGCTGATCGGCAATCTGGTCGTCATCGTTGGGGTCGTGACGGTGCTGATCTACTTCTTCTTCTCGCGCCCGCACAAGGGGCCTTTGAAGGTCGCTTCCCGGATCGGCATCTGGTTCCTGATGATCTCCTTCGGTGCAAGCTTCGGCTACACGGTGATGGGCCGGATCTCGCTGCTGATCGGCCGGCTCACCTTCCTGGTCGATGACTGGGCACGCCCGGTGTTGACGTCGATCTTTGGATGAGGTGCCCGGGCCGAATGAGCGCCCGGGCGAACAAGGATGCACGCAAGCATTCCGCATCGACCCATCCCCTTGCGGGCGCTCGTTACGGCCGGCGTCCTCGTTCTCCGGGTAGCCGGCTCGATCGGCATCCTGAGTGTGTCATGTCCAATCACCCCTCTGGCACTGGCCGGCGGCCCGATGTTTGGTCCCAACGTCCGCGTCAATCATGCCGGGGACCTATACCAGCAGGACCGGCCCAGCGCGGCGTCCCTCTCCCTTGCCTTGGGCCCCAGCCTCACATGGGGTCCAATACACTTGCCGGCGGGCGTGGTCTCGGTGCACGACGTCACCGGCCGCCAGGTGTGGCGCCAACCCCGCCACACGGCCGGGAGAACCTCGGCGAGCGGGGGCGCCAGCACCCGTCTGCGTCTTGGCGCCGGCGTCTACTTCGTGCGATGGTGGACCGAGACGGGTACGGCCACGCAGCGGGTCACGGTTCTTCGGTGATGCCGCCGTCGCTTGTTTGGTGGTAGGGCGTTCTGCGAGAGGCCCAACCAACGAAACGACCGTCGCGATCCGCTCATGACGCAATCCGCTGCGTCGGCCTGTAAACGGTTGGGCGAGCCTCCCCACCCGGGATATGACCCAAGGGAGGAGGCTCTCAGCTTTGCGTATCAGCGCAGCAGGATCATTGTATCCGTGAGTTCGATCCCGGCTCCTGTGATCCGGTAGTAGTAGATACCGGGTGCGGCGGTCCGCCCATCGCTCCAGCGACCGTCCCATTGAACGGAATGCGAGCCGTGGACAAGCTGGCTTGACATGAGAGTGCGGACAAGGCGCCCGCTGAGGTCGTAAACACGCAAGTCAAGGGGCTGCCTGCCGGCGGTCTCGACGGTTAGGCGAATGGTCGTCTCCTTCGCGAAGGGGTTCGGCCAATTGTGAGAAGCAACTTCTGCAGGGCGTCCACCCACCTGCTCGATCGCTGCCGTTCCACCGCCCAAGACAACAGGACGTCGGCCACTGGAGGACGCAAGGTCAACGGCGGGGGCGATCAATCGACCAGATTGCGAGTCATTGACAAAGCAGTAGATGCCGCCGTCGTTGTCGCATGCGAAGACACGCGAGTTGTCAATGGCCGGCGAGCTCCAGGCGCGGCAATCGGTGTCATAGCTCCAGACCGTGTCAAGATCCAAGTCCAGCGCATAGATCCCATCGCCGTAGTTGGCGCCACCGTCGCCGATGAAGAGTAACGTCTCCTGCTCGGCGATCGTATGCCTGGCTG
>CAZZIF010000047.1:14841-18076 GCA_964654025.1 uncultured bacterium | reverse complement strand
AGATCAGTAGCGGCCCCGTGCGAATGCGGGTTCGGATGCGCATTGCCCCCCCCCAGAGGAATGCGGCGCTCGGCAGAAGCGAAGAGACATCAGGATCGGAAGGCCACGGGTCTCATCCGAGACAGGGCGACTCGACCGCGTTGACCGCGTTGACCGTGTCGGTTGGGTCGATCGCGGCGACCGCGGCGACGAGCGGCGATCGCATCAACCGCGTCGGTTGGGTCGATCGCGGCGACCGCGGCGACGAGCGGCGATGAATGCGGCGCATCGGATCCGTCTGTACTCATGACAGCATCATGGGCTTCTGCACGTGAGAGCACCTACGTATCAAAATGTAGGCCCATGCGGGACCAGCCGTCCGAACCATGATAACGAACTTGGAGGAATGGCTCCACCGAAAGCCTCCGCGGGTCCCTGAAAGCAGGCCGAAAAATCCGCGCGGGGGGGGGGCAACCCATTCGCTCGGGGAATCCGCCGAGTTCCAGCCACACCATCTCCGGATTCTCCCCATCGGGCAATCTCGCTATACTAGGCTAGTCCAACCGGCCACAATCCAGGAGGAGACGGCATGACGGGCATCCGTGCAGGGAGGAATCCGAGGGAACCGCGGAAACCGAGCAGTCCGAGGAGTCCGCGCCCGGGGGCCGCGCGGGGGAACACCATCACGACCAGGTTGCGCGCCCCGCTTCGCCGGCAATGGCCTCGGTTGTGCTGGCGCCCGTGCGGACGCCCGCGCTGGCACGCGCGCTGGCACCCGTGCCGGCGTCCGTACTGGCTTCCATGCTGGCGTCCGCGCTGGCGCCGGATGGCCTTGGTCGGCCTTACGCTTCTGTTGGGCTGCACTCTACCCCTCAACGCCGACGAGCCCGCGCGGCAGCGGCTGGATCCCCGGCTGGTGTTCCTGCAAGACGCCCGCCGCCAGTTCGAACGTCAAACCGCCGGCGACCTCCTGCGCGGGTTCGGCGATCTGGCCCCATCCGAAGTAGCCGACCGGCGCATGATGATGGAGCAGCAAGCCACCGCTCTGGCGCTGCGCATCGCGGCTCACGACTCGTTCATGGGTTCACTGCGATTCTCCGCTGCGCCCGAACCCGGCCTTCTAGCTCATCTCGAATCGCTGGGCGTCCGCTTCAGCCGCTACGACGAGGCCCCGGCCGGAAGTCGCACGGTGTACCCGGCGGAAATCCCGTGGGCCAGCTTGCCGTCCCTACAGTCCGAAGAGACGATTATCTCGATTGCCCCGGCCTGGCGCGTCGCGTTCGAGAAGCCTTTGGCGGTGAGCCGGCCCCAGGTCCAGGCCGACGCGGTATGGGAACTCCTGGACGGTCAGGGCCGTGCCGTCACCGGCCGTGAAAGCTTGATCGCGGACCTCGACACCGGGGTCAATTACTTCCACCCAGCGCTCTTTCACGCGGATGGTGACACGCTTGATTGGATTGATGTAGACGCTTCCGGCGGTCTGACCCCCGGAGACGCCGTGGACCTGAACGGCAACGGTGCGGCGGACGCGGGCGAGGCGTTGCGCTACGTGGAGGCTTCCGGCGCCGAGGCGCACGGCAATGATCCTGCTCGCTACAATCCGCGATTCGATTGGCTGTACAACGACGCCAACGATAACGGGGAGCGAGACTACGGAGCCGAGTTTGGTGAAAGCCAGCCGGGGTATGGGGAATGGCTCTTCGTGGTTCCCGATCCGAACGCAAACGACCGCTTGGACCCCGGCGAGAGGCTCCTCACCCTCGCCACGAGCAAGGTCCGGGCGATTCGCGGCCGGGACGGCAGCATCGCGGTGCGCGGTGAGAACCTCTTGGAAGCCGAGCTCGACTACTACGGGCATGGCACGCAGGTCAGTGGCATCCTCTGCGGCGGCTGGCCGGGCATCAATCGCATGACCGGCATGGCTCCCGAAGCCGAGCTGCTACACGGCATCAACGACTACGCCGACGAGCCGCCCTTCTTGCTCGGGCTCGAGGATCACCTCGCCTGGGCGGCCACCTACGATCCGGACGCGTTCCTCGTCGAGGATGGAGAGTGGGTCTGGGAGTACCTCGACGGCTCCTCGAACGCCGAGATCATGCTGGGCGAGTACGCCGCCGATCAGGACATCTTGGCCATCGTTCCCGCGGGCAACCTGGCCACTGGCGGGATGCACACCCGCTTCCAGACGACGGAGGAAGCCCGTGTGCACATCGCCAGCTACGCCACCGTCGCCTGGATCACCCTACTCTGGACCGACCCTTGCGACAGCGCACAGATCCTCCTCGAGGTGCCGGGCGGCCCGGCCGCCTATCTTCCTCTGAACGGGAGCACGGTCCCAATAGGTGACTACGAGGTCTATTCCTACCTGTCGATCTCACCGCGCGGCACCGGCCGCGTGGACCTGAGGCTGGAGCACGAAGCCCCCGGAACTCCTCTTGACGGTGTGTACTCGATCCTGTGCGAACCGGCCGGCGGGGTGGTCTTGGACGTTCACGGGTACTTCTACGACAACCACTCGGGCTGGTATTCGGCCAGTAGCTGGGAGGACGTCCATCTCGACTACACGGTGACCTGGCCGGCTACGGCCGACTCGGCGGTCTCGGTCACCGCGTACAATCCCGCCGGCGACGGCGACATCAATGTCTTCTCGGGCTGGGGACCGCGGATCGACGAACGTCCCAACGTGGATATCGCAGCGCCTGGATCGACGGTCATCAGTATTCACCCCTTCTACTGGGACCGGTACTGCTCGTTCGGCGGCACATCCAGCGCCGGGCCGCACGTGGCCGGCGCCGTCGCGCTCCTGCGCCAGATCGCCCCCGCCATGGACAGCGGCCTGTTCCGGACCTGGATCCGCACGGGCGCCCAGATCGACCAGTACACCGATGATCCCAATCGCTGGGGCGCCGGCAAGCTGCGCGTCTTCGACGCCTTCGACACGATCGCGGGGTGGGAGGACCCGGTGGTGGACGCCCCCACCCATGGGCTCCACGTGTCGGCCGGTCCGAATCCCGTCTGGGGCCGCGCCACGGTGCGCTACCTTCTCCCGGGCCAAGGCCCCGCTCGGCTCAGCGTGCTGGATCTGCAGGGACGGGTGCTGCGCTCCTGGCAGGTGGAGAGCGATCTTTCGCCCGTGGGCACCGTTACCTGGGATGCCCGCGATGAGCGCGGGCGGCCACTGCCGGCGGGGATCTACCTGTTCCGGTTGGTGCAGGAGGACGCCGTGGCCACGCAGCGTCTGGCCGTCCTCCGGTGA
>CAZZIF010000047.1:0-14741 GCA_964654025.1 uncultured bacterium | reverse complement strand
GCCCAAGACCCGGACAGCCCAAGACCTGGCCGGCCTAAGGCTCGATCCGCAAAGCCAGGGCTTTCTGCGTGCCCTTCGGGATCGGGTAATCGCCGATTCGGTCGGGGCGAATCCAGCGGGCGTCGGCCACGCCGTGCAGAGGTCCCGGTCTGGCGCACGGCGCCGACAGGCGAACATCGAACAGGTGCAAGCGGACCGTGAAGTGCGAGTAGGCGTGCCGAACGCTGCCGCGCGGCCGCTCGAGCCGGACCCGGGTCAGTCCCAGCTCCTCGCGCAGCTCACGCCGAAGCGCCGCCTCGAGCGTCTCCCCGGGTTCGACCTTGCCCCCTGGTAGTTCCCACAGCCCTCCCAACATGCCCCGCTCGGGGCGCTGGGTGAGCAGCACGCGGCCACGTGCATCCCGCAGGTAAGCGATCACGACCTCATGGTGCGGCACGCTGGGACGGGCACGGCGGGGTGGGCGTTGGGAGAGCGTACCTCGCAGGCGCGCCAGGCAGTGACGCTTCACGGGGCAATCGCCGCAGCGAGGCGCGCGAGGGGTGCAGATCAGCGCTCCAAGTTCCATGAGACTCTGAACCAATGATCCGACCTGTCTCGGCGGCAGGGTCTCGACCAGCGGCTGTCCGACCCGGCGATAGTCCTCGTCTCGCAGCGAATCCAGATCGAAGAGCCGCGAAAGGACGCGCCGGATGTTGCCGTCGACCGGCAAGTGCGGCTCGAGCCGCGCGATCGACCAGACGGCGGCGGCCGTGTAGTCCCCGACGCCGGGGAGCGAGCGAAACTCCTCGTAGCGCTCCGGCAGACCTCCGAATCGCTGCAATGCCTCGTGGGCAGCCCGATGCAGGTTGCGAGCGCGGCGGTAGTATCCGAGTCCCTCCCATACCTTGAGGACGGCCTGCTCATCCGCACTCGCCAGCATCTCCAAGGTCGGAAACGCCTTCAAGAAAGGCGCGAAGTAGCGCACACCCGTCTCGACCCGGGTTTGCTGCAAGATCACCTCGGAGACCCAGATCTCGTAGGGGTCCCGCGTCCGTCGCCAGGGAAGATCCCGCGCCGCGGAGCGGTACCAGTCCAGCAACTTGCGCTGCAGGCCGGCCCGCCGTGCGAGCCGGGGCGAAGCCGACTGCCGGGGCGAAGCCGCCTGCCGGGGCGTAGGGCCCGGTGTGGACTGCGGGGACGAACTAGCCGGACTCGCCTGCCGGGGCGTAGGGCCCGGTGTGGACTGCGGAGACGAACTGGCCGGGCTGGCCTGCTGGGACGAACTGGCCGGACTCGCCCGCTCGGGGGAGTTGGCCAGGCTGACCTGCTGCGCGGGCCTGAGCGAGGCCGACCGGCCGGATGTTTCCCTTTCGGATCTGCGGAATCGCGCCATGCCGCGGAGCATACCCGTCCGGCGCCCATTCTCGCAATCCGCTCGCTTGACCACCGGCGGGTCGCGGGCCTACTCTACTCCTTCTGGCTTGCAGGGTTGGCTGGGATGCAATCAGCCCCAGTTCACATCTATATAAGGAGATTGGCGCCACATACGAGCTTCGGTGGCGGTACACTCTGCCGGTTGTGCTTGAAACCACTCGGCGCCGGGGAAGATGAGCCCCCGGGGTCTTCACTGGTCGCAACGTGCTATCAAGGCGCGCATTGGAGGTTTGCCATGGCCGAAAGAAGGATGATCACGATTGACGGGAATCAGGCCGCCTCGTCGGTGGCCCATCGCATCAACGAGGTGATCGCGATCTACCCCATTACTCCCTCCTCGGTGATGGGTGAGTTTGCGGACGAGTGGTCGGCCAAGGGACAACGCAATATCTGGGGTACCGTTCCGACCGTGGTCGAGATGCAGTCGGAGGCCGGCGCCGCCGGCGCGGTGCACGGAGCGCTTCAGGCCGGCGCCCTCACGACCACCTTCACGGCCTCGCAGGGCCTGCTGCTGATGATCCCGAACATGTACAAGATCGCCGGCGAGCTCTCCCCCTACTGCATGCATGTATCGGCGCGCACCGTGGCCACACACGCGCTCTCGATCTTCGGCGATCACTCCGACGTGATGGCCTGCCGCGCAACGGGCTTCGGGCTGCTCAGCTCCGGATCGGTCCAGGAAGCCCACGACTTCGCTTGCATCGGCCAGGCGGCCAGTCTGGCCTCGCGCGTGCCGTTCCTGCATTTCTTCGAGGGCTTCCGGATCTCCCACGAGGTCAACAAGATCGAGGAGCTGTCCAATGAGGACCTGGCCTACATGATGGACGCCGAACTCATCAAGGCCCATCGTGACCGCTGTCTAACCCCCGACCGACCGGTCCTGCGCGGCACGGCCCAGAATCCCGACGCCTTCTTCCAGGCACGGGAGGCCTGCAATCCATTCTACGACAGGTGCGCCGAGCACGTGCAGCAGGTCATGGACCGGTTCGCCGAGCGTACCGGCCGTGCCTACCACCTGTTCGATTACGTCGGCCATCCCGAAGCCGACCGGGTCATCGTGTTGATGGGATCGGGCGCCGAGGCCGCCCATGAGGCGATCGACTACCTGAACGAGCAGGGCGAGAAGCTTGGGATGGTGCGCGTGCGACTCTACCGGCCGTTCGACATGAAAGCTCTCCTCCAGGCGCTGCCACCGACGACCCGTCAGATCGCGGTCTTGGACCGTACCAAGGAGCCCGGCGCCGCCGCCGAACCACTCTACCAGGACGTCATCACCGCTCTGCGCGAAGGCCACGACAACGGTTGGGTCGACTGGACCCGCAACGACTGCCCGCATGTGGTCGGCGGCCGCTACGGACTGTCCTCGAAGGAATTCAACCCCGCCATGGTCAAGGCGGTCTTCGACAATCTCGCCCAGGAGAAGCCGAAGAACCACTTCACGGTGGGCATCGAGGATGACGTGACCGGCACCTCGCTGCCGGTCGACCACAGCTTCGATACCGAGGCCGACGACGTGGTTCGGGCCCTCTTCTTCGGTTTGGGCGCGGACGGGACCGTGGGCGCCAACAAGAACTCGATCAAGATCATCGGCGAGGAGACGCCCAACTACGGCCAGGGCTACTTCGTCTACGATTCGAAGAAGGCCGGTGCGGTGACGACCTCGCACCTGCGCTTCGGCCCGCGGCCGATTCGGTCCACCTACCTGATCAAGAACGCCAACTTCGTGGCCTGCCACCAGTTCGTCTTCCTCGAGAAGCTCGACATGCTGCGCTACGCGGTTGATGGCGCGGTCTTTCTGCTGAACTCCCCCTACGGTCCCGACGACGTCTGGGACCATCTGCCCCGCGAGGTCCAAGAGGACATCGTCCAGAAGAACCTGAAGTTCTACGTGATCGACGGTTACAAGGTCGCCGGCGAGGCGGGCATGGGCAACCGCATCAACACGATCATGCAGACCTGCTTCTTCGCCATCTCGGGTGTGCTGCCGCGCGAGGAGGCCATCGCCCAGATCAAGAAGGCGATCGAGAAGACCTACGGCAAGAAGGGCGCCGAGATCGTGCAGCGCAACTTCCAAGCCGTCGACCACTCGCTGGCCAACCTGCACGAGGTCAAGGTGCCCGGCGAGGTCACCGCGACCGAAGGCCGGCCGCCGACCGTCCCCGAGGAAGCGCCCGACTTCGTCAAGAGCGTCACGGCCACCATCATGGCCGGTCTGGGCGACGACCTTCCGGTCAGCGCCTTCTCACCCGACGGCACCTGGCCGGTCGGCACCACGAAGTGGGAGAAGCGCAACATCGCCCAGTCGATTCCGGTCTGGAACGCGGATCTGTGCATCCAGTGCGGCAAGTGTTCCCTGGTCTGTCCCCACGCCTCCGTGCGCGTGAAGGTCTATGACCCGAAGCATCTCACCAACGGCGTGCCCGAGACGTTCAAGTCGGCCGACTACAAGGCGGCCGACTTCAAGGGCAGCAAGTACACGGTTCAGGTGGCGCCCGAGGACTGCACCGGCTGCGGCCTCTGCGCCCGGACCTGCCCGGGCCGCGACAAGGCCAACCCGAAGGAGAAGGCACTCATGATGCAGCCGCAGCTTCCGCTGCGCGAGACCGAGCGCGAAAACTACGCCTTCTTCCTGGGACTCCCCGACGTCGACCGCGCGAAGGTCAAGCCGCACACGGTCAAGGGTTCGCAGTTCCTCGAGCCGCTCTTCGAGTACTCGGGCTCGTGCGCCGGGTGCGGCGAAACGCCCTACGTCAAGCTCTTCACCCAGCTCTTCGGCGACCGGTGCCTGATCTCGAACGCCACCGGGTGTTCCTCGATCTACGGCGGCAACCTGCCGACAACGCCCTACACCACCAACAAGGACGGCCGCGGCCCGACCTGGTCAAATTCGCTCTTCGAGGACAATGCCGAGTTCGGCTTCGGCTTCCGGCTGGCGATCGACAAGCACTTCGAGCAGGCGGCCGAGCTGGTGCAGCTGCTTGCCGGGAAGATCGGCGATCAACTCGCCGGCGCCATCCTGAGCGCCGACCAGACGAACGAGCTGGGCATCGCCGAACAGCGGGCCCGTATAGCGCAGCTCCGCGAGAAGCTCGCCGGCGACGGCTCACCCGAAGCGGCCCGGCTGCTCGTGCTGGCCGACTACCTGGTGAAGAAGAGCGTCTGGATCCTGGGCGGTGACGGCTGGGCCTACGACATCGGCTACGGCGGCCTCGATCACGTGCTGGCCATGGGCCGGGACGTGAACATCCTGGTGCTCGATACGGAGGTCTACTCGAATACCGGCGGCCAGGCCTCGAAGGCCACGCCCCTGGGCGCGGCGGCCAAGTTCGCCGCGGCCGGCAAGCCGACGCCGAAGAAGGACCTGGGCATGATGGCGATGACCTACGGCAACGTCTACGTGGCCCGCGTCGCGATGGGCGCGAAGGACTCGCAGACGGTGCGGGCCTTCGTGGAGGCCGACTCCTATCCGGGCCCCTCGCTCATCATCGCCTACAGCCACTGCATCGCGCACGGCTACGATCTGATCAACGGCTTCTCCCAGCAGAAGCTGGCGGTCGACTCCGGCCTGTGGCCGCTCTACCGCTACGACCCGCGGCGCGCTGAGCAGGGTGAGCCGCCGCTGAAGCTCGACTCCGGCGAGGCAACCGTGCCGGTCTCCGAGTACATGCAAAACGAGACGCGCTTCCGGATGATCGAGAAGGCCGATCCGAAGCGCTTCAAGATGTTGCAGGAGATGGCCCAGCAGGCGCAGGCCGAACGGATGGCGATCTATCGTCACATGGCCACTCTCAAGATGCCGGGTCACGAGACGGCCGCTGCCGAAGCGCCCGAAGCCGAACACCAGAAATCGTAGGGAAGGGAACGATCACTCGAACGGCCTCTAGGGACGCGTTCATAAGAGGAGAGAAAGATGGATCTCGCGACGACCTACATGGGAATGAAGCTCCCTCACCCGATCATGCCGGGCGCCGGCCCGATGGTCGAGGATGTGGATACCGTCAAGAAGCTGGAAGATGCCGGCGCAGCCGCCATCGTCATGAATTCCCTCTTCGAGGAGCAGATCAATCTCGAGGAGCAGGCCGCCCACAAGAGCCTGGACGTGCCGGCCGAATCCTTCGCCGAGGCACTGTCCTACTTTCCGCAGGTGGAGGAGTACCGGCTGGGCAGCGCGGAGTATCTCGATCAGATCCGCAAGATCAAGGAGGCGGTCGACATTCCAGTGATCGGTTCGCTCAATGGCGTGACGACCGGCGGCTGGCTTCATCACGCCAAGGACATCGTCAGTGCCGGCGCGGACGCACTGGAACTCAACGTGTACTTTCTCGCCACGCGCACCGATGAAGACGCCACCACGATCGAGCAGCGTACGATCGAGATGTTGGGGAACGTCAAGTCGGAGATCAAGGTCCCCGTGGCGGTCAAGCTCTCGCCGTTCTACACCTCGTTGCCCAACTTCGCCTCGAAGCTGGCTGACGCCGGCGTCGACGGTCTGGTCATCTTCAACCGCTTCTACCAGCCCGACCTCGATGTAGAACAGCTGGAGGTCGACCGTTCGCTCGAGCTCTCCACCTCCTCGGAGTTGCGGCTGCGTCTGCGCTGGCTCGCGATCCTCTCGGGCCGGATCAACACGTCGCTGGCGGTGAGCGGCGGCGTGCACGAGCCGCTCGATGCGATCAAGTCGGTTCTGTGCGGCGCACATGCGATCCAGGTCGTCTCGGCGATTCTCAAGAAGGGTCCCGGCGTCATCACGACCCTCCGGGATGGTCTCGCCAAGTGGCTCGAAGATCATGAGTACGAATCGCTCGAGCAGGCCCAGGGAAGCATGAACCTGATGCGCAGCCCCGACCCGAGCGCGTACGAGCGGGCCAACTACGCACATATCTTACAATCCTGGACACGGTAGCGACCAACTCACGACTTTGCACGCCCATGGAGTCACCCGCCGGTGATTCCGTGGGCGTTTTCGTCTGTCGTCTGTCGCCTGTTGTCTGTCGCCTGTCGCCTGTTGCCTGTCGCCTGTCGCCTGTTGCCTGTTGCCTGTCGCCTGTCCCCGTGGTCCCCCCGCGGTTACCTCTGGCGCTGCGCCACTGGGGCTGCCCGCCGACTCCCCGTGGCTGCACCGCCGTCCGGCTGTTGTTCCACCCGGTGTCTGCTCCCTGGATATGCTCCCCCCGGTGTCTGTTCCCCACGTCTGCTCCCCCAAGTGCGCTCCGCCAGGTGCGCTCCCCCAAGTGCGCTCCGCCAGGTGTGCTTGTCGACTACTGACGAGGACAGGTAGCCTGGATTCGGCGGCTCCTCTCAGTCTTTCTTTACATCCCGGACGTTCTGGCCTACAAATATGGATGGACGTTGAAACATTGCGAACGGGACAACGCATCGGCTGGCCTTGCTTCACAGGGACTTCGAAAGGAGGCCGCTATGACTCTCCGCAGTATCCTCACCCCATTGATTTGTGGCTTGCTACTCTTCACCGTCAGCAGCAGCGCCCAGAGCCCGGCGGCCGACCACCTGTGGCCTCGGCTGTTCTACGCCGGCTTCTACGCTGGCTACACCGGCGGCTTGGTTCCCTACCCCTGTGAGGGGGTGTGGTCGGGGCTGCCGGACGAGGAATGCTACGAGGCGGTGGACGCAAACAGCAGTACGTGGTGTTTGTCCTGGGCCTCGTCGGGCACCGGCTGGACCAACTATATCCTGCACGCCCGCGTCCAGCCGCGTGACGGAACGAGCAACCGGGCCGGCGTGGTCTACCGATTGGTCGATCCGCAGAACCACTACCTGTTCGTGCTCGAGGATGGACAGTACGCTCGCATCTACAAGTGCGTCGACGGAGTCGAGACGCTCCTGGCCTCTGCCGACTACCCCTACGACCAGTACGAGTGGTATGTGCTGCGCATGCGCCTGGAAGATGACCTGCACATCGGCTCGATCGACGGGGAGCCGGTCGTCTCGTTCTTCGACACGACGTTCATGCACGGGACCGGTGGCGCGGCGACGTACGATACCGAGGCCCATTTCGACGAGATCTGGTCGATCATCGATCCATGGTATGTCGGACGCTCCCGCGAAGGCGGTGTCATCGCCCGCGGCCTCGGCGACGGGGGCGACGGGGGCACGAGCAACCGCGTGCTCCCGCAACCGCTGGGCGATGTCGACCCGGCCGAGATCAGCGCCTGGCTGCCCACACCTGGTCGCCCGATCAGCGTGGAGGCATTTCCCAACCCGTTCCCCCGCGCGTCGCACCTGCGTTTCGTGCTGCCGGAGGAGAGCCCGACCAGCGTGGTCATTCATGACCTAAGCGGCCGCCACGTGCGCACGCTCTCCGAGAACGCGATTCTGGGCCCCGGTGAGCAGTTCCTGACCTGGGATGGGAATGATCATCATGGCCATGCGGTGACGCCCGGCATCTACTTCTGCACGGTGCGCGCGGCCGATGATCGTGCTACGGTGAAGCTGATTCACCGGCGCTAGAGTTTCCGAAAGCGCGGCCCCGCGGAGGCACGAGTCCGCAGAGGCACGAGTCCGCAGAGGCACGAGCCCGCACAGGCACGTGGCCGCAGAGGCACGTGGCCGCGGAGGCACGTGGCCGCGGAGGCACGAGCCCGCGGAGGCACGTGGCCGCAGCAGTGCGCACCCGTGGATGTGTCCGCCTGCGGCGCTATGAGTCTGCCACCGCGCGAACCGCCGGACAGGCGAGGTTGCCTTGACGCCGGCCCCCAATAGGGACCGGCGTCTTCATTGGAGGTCCCATGGCCGTCAGAAAGCGTGCTGCCAGAAAGCGAGCCGCCAGAAAGCAAGTCGGCAGCAAACGAGCCGTCAAGAAGCAAGTCGTCAGAAAGCGGGCCGTCCGGCTGGATGATCTCTTCACGCTCGAGACCCCCCTTCACCCGGCACTGGCACCCGATGGTGAGAGCCTGGTGTATGTGCAGCGCCGGATGAACCTGGCGGAGAACCGCTATGAAGCGGATCTGTGGTTGATGTCGTGGGATGGTTCGAAGAAGCGCCAGCTCACGCGGGGAACGGCCCGGCACCTCTCACCTGCCTGGCATCCCCGCGGCCGTCACCTCGCCTACATTGCGATCGAGCCGCAGCAATCCCCCCAGATATGGATTCTGCCGTTGGAAGGGGGCGAGCCCTGGCCACTCACCTCCCTGGGAGGGGGACCGGTGCGTGATCTCTGCTGGTCGCCCGACGGGAAGTGGCTTCTCTTCGGCCATCGCTCGGAGCCGCGCATCCCCGAGGAGGAGCGACAGCGGCGTCCGGCCTACAAGCACATCACGCAGCTCCATCACAAGCTCGACGGAGATGGCTTCTATCCCGCCGAGCGCTGGCATCTGTTCCGAGTCGCCTTTGCGCCCAGCCAGCCCGGCCGGACCCGCCGCGCCGAGCAGCTCACCAAGGGCCCCCAGGATGACCAGGATGGCCGCTTCAGCCCCGATGGACGCCATATCGTCTTCGTGTCGAACCGAATGCCTGAGGCGGACCTTCATCCGGACAACAGCGACCTGTTCGTCATCACGGCTAGTGGACGCGGGCTGCGGCAGATCACGAAGCGATTCGGTCCCATCGCCACCCCCGCCTGGTCGCTGGACGGCTCGGGGCTCTACTACATCGGTCACTTCGGTCGCGAGGGAGAGTGGCTGCGGCATCCTCAACACATCTACCACATCGAGATCTCATCGGGTCGCACGCGTGACCTTACCCCGAGACTCGACAACTGGCCCTTCAATCGGCTCGCGGCCGATACGGTTCCCGGCGGCGCCAACCTGCTGCATGTCTACCGAGACCCTGCGGCCGGCCAATCCGAACGGGTTGCCTTCCTGGTCAACGAGGAAGGCGCCGTGCGTCTCTACTCGATCAGCGGCGGCCACGCCCGAAAGCGCATTGCCCCCCGCCTCGAGTCCCCCGGTCGCATCAATGTGTATGCCGCCCATGGCACGAGCGAATCGCGCCGGATGGTCATCGCCGCCAGTCACATGACCGATGCCGGGGACCTCTACCGGATCGCCCTCGACGGATCCGGCGAACTGGGTCGTCTGACCCACGTCAACCGCCGCGTGATGTCCCGGTGGCAGGTGCAGGAGCCGGAAGAGGTCATCTTCGGCGGCAAGCGGAACCAGAACGTGCCGGTTCACGGCTGGATCCTGAAGCCCCCGGGCTTTCAACGAGACCGCCGCTACCCGATGGTGCTCAATATCCACGGGGGCCCGATGGCGCAGTACGGCTACTCGTTCTTCCACGAAATGCACCTGCTGGCATCGCAAGGGTATGTGGTGGTCTTCACCAACCCCAGGGGGAGCAGCGGCTACGGACTCAAGTACATGAACTGCATCGAGAACCACTGGGGCAAGCTCGACTACGACGACCTGATGGCAGTCGTCGACGAGATGGTGCGCAAGCCCTACGTCGATGGGCGACGGCTGGGCGTGCTGGGCGGAAGCTACGGGGGGTTCATGACGACCTGGATCGTGGGCCACACGCAGCGATTCCGGGCCGCGGTCACCCAGCGGCAGGTGGGCAATGTCATCACCCAGGTGGGGTCATCCGATCTGGGGTTCTACCGTGTGCTCGCCCGGGGGGCGTTCCCCTGGGAAACCCCGATGCGGTACCTGCGCGACTCGGCCAACTTCCACGCCCACCGGATCAAGACCCCGCTTCTGATCATCCACAGCGAGCAAGACCTGCGGTGTCCGATCGCCCAGGGCGAAGAACTCTTCACCCTGCTCAAGCTCCAGGGCCGGACCACGGAGATGATCCGTTTCGAGGGAGAATCCCACGGACTCTCCCGCGGCGGCCGGCCGCAGAACCGTCGCGAGCGGCTGCGCCGCATCGTGGACTGGTTCGATCGGCACCTCTAGACGCCATGGGACGGCGCTGGGCCGGCGAAGCAATCGGCTCAGCGAGTGGCCAATCGCGATTCTACCGGAAGCGCTTCCAAGCGGGGCGCCTTGCCGGCAGCCAGACGACTCCGTCTCCACTGGGTCAAGGAGATGGCGCCCTCCTCTCCGGACGTGCTGCCGAGAATCTTGAAGTAGTCGAGTCTGTACGGGTCCCGCAGGACGATCTCGGCCGGTTGGCAGGTGACCGTGTAGACCGTCTGGACCGACTGGTGATCGAAGGGGCGCCAGTACTGCTCGTCCTTCAGGCATGTGTAGATGTGACCCTCCAGCGCCTTGACCACATCGCAGCTGGCGAAGCTACCCGCCCGTTCGACGGCCTCCTTGTACTGATGGACGATGGTGTAGGCCGATGCTCCCGAGGTGCTGGGGTAGCGGCCATGGCGTTCCGCGAAGGTCTCGACGAACGCCTTGCCCTTGGGATAGTCATACTGGTAGGGCACCTGCCAACACCAGGGAACCGATCCGATGATCCCTTCCATCACATCGGGGCCCGCGCCCTCGGCCATCCCCAGGGTCAGATTGGGCACGACGATCTGTGTCTTCTGCTTGAGGCCCATGGCGTTGGCGTGGCGCACACAGGTCACCATATCGTTGCCAAACAGAACCAAGACCAGCACATCCGGCTCGCGCGCCTGGGCGAAGGCCAGGGCCTTCTCGAAATCCTCGTCGCTGGTTCCCGGGAACGGAAGGATGACGCCCTGGTGCGCGTCGGCATCGGTCGTCTGGGTCAGCTCACGCAAGGATGCCTCGGTCGTGTGTCCCCAGGTGTAGTCGGCTGTGATGTAGAAATAGGTCTGGCCGGCGTGACTCTGATTGAGATGGTCAGCGATCGCCTTGGCGCTCATCCAGGCGTCGGCGCACTCGCGAAAGGTGTGGCGGTGCCCATCGACCCCCGTGGTGGCCGTCGAGTAGGTGAGCGTTCCGAAGTAGGTCACGCCCTTCTCCTGACAGACACGCCCGGCCGCCACCGCAACGGCACTCGAGGCACCGCCGAAGACCATGCGAACGCCCTCATTGTCGATCAGGTCCGCCACGTTGCGCGCCGATACGTCGGCCCTCGACCGCGAGTCCCGCCAGACGATCTCGACCTGCCTGCCCAGAATTCCCCCGGCGGCGTTGATCTCTTCGACGGCCAGGTTCGCCGCTCGCCACTGGTCTAGCCCCTGGACCTGATAGGGTCCGGTCTTCGGGTAATTCATGCCGAGCTTGACGGTCTCTGCCTGGCAGTGTGCGCTCGATGGCAAGCCGACCAGACCGACCAAGACGGCGAAGGCCAGCTCAGCCCCTGCCCGCGCTGCCCACGCTGCCCGCACGGCCCGGGCTGCCCACGCGGTCCGGGCTGCCCACGCGGTCCGGGCTGCCCACGCGCCATGCGCTACCGGCACTGCCCACGCTACCGGCGCTGCCCGCACGGCCCATGCTGCACGCGCAGCACGTGCTGCTCGCGCTAGCGACGCTGCCCGCACGGCCCATGCTGCACGCGCAGCACGTGCCGCTCGCGCAATTCGATGATTGGTGTTGCGCATCAGGGTTCTCCCGTGCGATTGGCTTCTCATGCTTCGCCCATGCTCCGAAGCGGGACCACGGCAGGTTGTGACACCGGCAGAGAGAGGGACCTGCATTGCGTATCATTGGACCAGCACGCCGTGACCAGCACGCCGTGACCAGCACGCCGTGACCAAGACGCCGTGACCAAGACGCCGTGACCAAGACGCCGGTCGAGGTCCTGTCGTACTGGTTGGCGCTGATGCCCCGCTTCATAGCAAGAATCGGAACCCCCGGCCGCGCGCTGAAGCTGCGCAGCGAGGTTGTTGCTCAAAGCTGGCTGAAATGGGCCTCTTCCGATACTCGGTTTACACCCGGATGGCTCCCCGATGGCACCCGGCCGGCGCCCGAACGGCTCAGGGATGTGGCTCCCGGGTGGCACCCGGCCGGCGCCCGAACGGCTCAGGGATGTGGCTCCCGGGTACCACCTGGACAGATCTCGGACAGGCGCCCAGACCTACCTGTATCCTGGGCTGTCTTGCGGAACAGGAACCCGCGTTTCAGCTGCGGGTCATTCGATTCTGTTTGCGGCAACCTATGATGCAGATTTGTGTCATCTTTTTTGCCCCGGGGCAAAAAACCGAGCCTTCTCCTTTGCCCCGGGGCAAAAAACCAAGCCTCCTCCTTTGCCCCGGGGCAAAGAGCCGAGTTTCCTCCTTTTGCCCCGGGGCAAAAAATCGAGTCTCCTCCTTTTGCCCCGGGGCAAAAACCGAGCCTCCTCCTTTTGCCCCGGGGCAAAAGCTGAATCTGCGGATATGGCAGGACGAACTCCAACCGTTGCCGACGTGGAATTCTCACGCGTGCTCTGTCGACCGTGGGAAGGACGCCGGCGATCGGCCGCGACGAGCTAGGCTGGCCGTCGGCTGGCCGTCGGCCATGGGCTGCTGAAGTCAATTGCCCGGCCTGACGCATGCCGCCCGGTAACCTACTGGGCGATCCGTCTGAGCCGCGGGGCTGGCAGGAACTGGATTCCCTGTCGCTGTCCCATTCCCTCGCGGTAGCAGATCGCCAGTGCTGGTCCGCAGGATCCGGGCGGCAATTCGGCGGTGAATCGCTCAACGGCCCTCACCTGGGCCTGCGTCGGCTCGGCGGCGGTCGTGCAGATCACACTATAAATGAGTCCTTCGGATTCGAAGATGAAATCGATTCCTGTTCGCTGAACCGGCTGCCAGTGGTAGAGAGCGGCTCCCTCGCCGGTGCTGGCCTCACCCGCATCCGAGGCCAAACGCATGAGTTCGCCACCTACATGGGTCAGAAGAAGACGGTCGGCGTAGCGGCCGGTCAGGGCGTCTTCGGGGTTGCGGACACCAAGCAGGCCAGCTAGTAGGCCTGTGTCGCTGAGGTAGCCTCGCGGTGCTTTCGCGGTGCGGAGGTCTGATCTTCCAGAAATTGAGGGAGTTATGTACGCCAGGCCCGACAGCATGAGCATACGCCACCACACGCGTGCAGTATTGGTGGTGACGCCGGCTCCCTGGGCCCAACGGGTGTAGTGGACCGGCCTCCCGCTGTCCAGAGCCACGTGTAGCAGGAAGCGTTCGAAGCCGCCGCGGGACGCTGGCCGCAGATGGGAGGCGTAGTCCCCACGAATCAGCATATCCCAGTATTCCTCGCGCCAACGGTCCACAGCCTCTGCCGTAAAGGCGCGCCGTTCCGAGGAGCGCTGGACCAACGCCGGCATACCTCCTCGAATCAGGCCGTGGGCATACCGCTCCAGGCTGGCCTCCTCTCTACCCTGCTCGATCTCCGACATCGACAGCGACCACTGTGTGACGTAACTGACCATAGGGCAGTCGATTTTCGGGCATCCTGTCAAGTCCCAGCCTAGCCCAGGGATTGAAGAGGGGCTTCTAGGGCTGAAGCCTCCGTGTGGGCGGGCGTCCGAGGCGGTGGTCGAAGTGGCGTCCGAGGTGGCGGTCGAGGTGGCGGTCGAGGTGGCGTCCGAGGCGGCGGTCGAGGTGGCGTCCGAGGCGGCGGTCGAGGTGGCATCCGAGGCGGCGGTCGAGGTGGCGGTCGAGGTGGCATCCGAGGTGGCGTCCGAGGTGGCATCCAGACCGCCGCTCGCCTGCCGCAAATCCTGGAGTTCGGAGTCTTTGGCATCACTGACCGTAGGGGACGGCTTCGTGATCCCGGCTCTCAGGGTGTTGCTGTCCAGACAGCCCGACAACGTCAACCCCAGCAGCAAGCTACCCGCCGCGGGGGGGTCCGTGAAGCACGTGGGGGATGAGGACGTCCCGTACCGGAAGATGCCTGGTTCGTTCGATGTGCTGGAGCCGTAACCGATTTTCGCGCAACTCTCAATGATCACACCCAGGAGTTCGGGAGCCAGTTCGACTTGATCCAGCGTGGTGGGTCCGCTCAAGCTTTCCAGGAACTCACGCGGTCGCTGCCGAGCCTGTCTGCGCAGTTCCAGATCGGTCAGACTCAGATAGCGTCTGCTTCCCTCGAACTCATGCCGCAGCACAGAGGTTTTTCCCCCTGCGCGAACTCCTCCAAGGATGACAACGGGCACATCGTCGAGCTGCGATCTCAACAGCGGGACCAGCCTGCGATCGAGGTAGCCAGGCACGTCTATACGCCTCCTTGCATTTCATGCATTAGTAATGCATAGAATATATATCGAATGGAATCCGTAGGCCACCAGGATCTCATGGCCGGATCGCGGTGGCCAGACCTGAGGACTGCATTCCGAGTCCGGTTCGCGAGACACCCTCCAGTTGTGATCCTCCGTTTCAGTCCTGCCGTGAAGATCTTGTCGCTGTGATCTTGTCGCTGTGGTCTTGCCGCTGTGGTCTTGCCGTTGTGATCTTGCCGTTGTGATCTTGCCGTTGTGATCTTGCCGCTGTGGTCTTGCCGCTGTGGTCTTGCCGCTGTGGTCTTGCCGCTGTG
>CAZZIF010000046.1:14901-18227 GCA_964654025.1 uncultured bacterium | reverse complement strand
CGCGGACCTCCTCACGGGAATCGTCACGGCGCCCACCGCGGACCTCCTCACGGGAATCGTCACGGCGCTCACCGCGGACCTCCTCACGGGGATCGTCACCGCGCCCACCGCGGACCTCCTCACGGGAATCGTCACGGCGCTCACCGCGCCGTTCCTCGCTAGCCCTCTCACGGGCATCATCACGGCGCTCCTCGCGGGCCTCCTCATGCCCGCGATCCCGCCGAAGCGAGCCCCGCTCGCCACGGCCATGACGGCCGGCGCGCCCGGCGCGATCACCAAACCCTCCGCCCTGGCTACCCTCGGTTCGACCGACGGCCTCATCCCGATCCCGCACCTCTTCCCGATCCATGGTCTCGCCGCTTGCTGGACGGCCACTCCGGTCACCACGTGATCCTCGACCTCCACGGCGCGATCCACCCTCGAACCGATCGGAGCGACCACGGCCGCCCCGGCGACCACGGCCGTCGCCCGATGGAGCGCCCGCCGCCCTCCCGGATGCGCTCACTGCCACGCGCTTGGTATGGCCCTCTCCCACCGCGCGGGTGGAAATCCCTTCCATATCGGCAAGTTCCAGATGAACGATGCGGCGCTCGTCGGCCGGCAACGGTTCGGTCATGACATCGCGCGAGCTACTCCGCGCCCGCTCGGCGAGGTCGTGCGCCTTCTTGCGAAGCTGCTCGATCCGCCGCTTCCGATACCCGGCCACGTCGACCCGCACGCGGATCGTCTCGTCCTGCTGGCCCACCATACGAGAGATCAAATGCTGCAGCGCCTTGAGCGTATCGCCGCCGCGGCCGATCAGAAGACCGTCGGATTCCTGGGTCTCGATTTCGACCTCGTAAGCATCGTCGGCGCGCAGAACGCGATGCTCGACGTTGACCTGCATCCGTTCGAACAGCTCCCGGACGATTCCGTGGATCATCCGCTGGGCCTCAGACTTCTTCCATACCTTGACCCGAACCGAGCGTCCTCTCAAGAACCCGAACATTCCGCCGCCGCGGTTTTCGTCGACCACCTCGTATTCCACCTGGTTCGGGGTCGTCTCGAGCCGGTCGCATGCCGCCTGAAGTGCCTCTTCGACGTTTTTCCCCTCAATCACAACAGTGTCTTCGGCCTGCTTCTGCATGATCATTCCTTTCTGTGTTGCTCGTCGCGCGGATGGCCGTTCTCGGGCCACATGGAATTCGCGTCCGTCAAGATTTCTTCCCGCGCTTCTTGGGTTTGGGTGTGCCTGCCGGCTTTGATGCGGTCTCCGCCGCGGCCGGCTGCGGCGCCGGCGGCTTGGTCATCTTCTGCTGGGCCCAGGTCACGAGGCTGGTGGCGGTCCAGTAGAGCACCAGCCCGGACGGTAGGCTATAGAGGAAGAAGACCATGATCAGTGGCATCATCATCATCATGGGCGCTTGCTTGGGATCAGTCGGCATCGATTTCTGCTGCAGGTACTGAGCCGCACCCATGAACAACGGCAGGATGTGAATGGGAACCCCTGCGATTTCACCCACTTTGTCCGGTGAAGACAGGTCTTGAATCCAAAAGACAAACGACGCGTGACGCAGCTCGATGGCATTCATCATCACGCTGTAGAGCGCGAAGAAGACCGGCATCTGGGGCAACAGCGGCAGGCAGCCGCCCACCGGATTGATGCCCTCGGTCTTGTGCAGCTCCATCGTCTTCTTCGTGCGAAGCTGCGGATCATCCTTGTACTTCTCGTTGATCTCGTCGAGCTTGGGCTTGAGCGCCTGCATCTTCTGCTGGGAGCGCAACGCCCGGACGTTGAGCGGATGGAAGATCACCCGTACCACAATCGCCAGTAACAAGATGACGATCCCATAGTTAGGGATCACCTTGTAGCCGTTGACGAGGAACCACTGGATCGCAACGGCGACCGGACGCAGAATACTCGGCCCCATGTTTTCGATGCGCCCGAGATCGACGTCGAGCTCCTCGTCGAGACGGCCGATGATGCCGTGATCGAGTGGTCCAGCGAAGACGCGGAAGGACTCCTGCGTTGCCCCCTCGTACTCGAGCGGGATGATCAAACGCATGCCCGCCTCTGTTCGTGCACCGATCACGCGGGTCTGGAACACGCCGTCGATCTCTTCCTGCGGAACCAGGAGGCCGGCGAAGTACTTGCCCTTGACACCAGCCCAGCGGATGATTCCCTGATACGACTCCTGCATGTCACCCTTCGGACTCCCGCCGCAGCCGCAGCCGAAGCCCGCACCACCGAATCCGTCCTTCACCAGGTTGTCCGCCAGGAGCGCAACCGCCTCTTTCGTTTCCCCATAGCGGGCAATCTTGTGATCCACACTCGGGATGCCTCGATCCCAGGCGATTGCGATCTGGTGATCCCGCCGGAAATTGGGAATCCCGGAGACGGTAAGATCCATCTGTATATCGTATTGGGCGGGATCAATGCGGTAGGTGCGCTCGATGCGAAGATCCGGGTAGCGGTAGTCATCCGGAGCCTCCGCCACGAAACGGATCTCTCGGACTCCTCCACCCCCCGACAGCGAACGCTCTTCGCTGGCGTAGAGGGCCTCAGACAGGTCGATCGTCCCGGTCGGGGTCATCAGATACAGCCCCAGCGCCCCGGGTTGCTCCTGAACGAGATCGACCTGATCGCCCCGTGTGTCGGTGAAGTCATTGAGCACCCAGTGCTCGATCGTCCCGCCGCGGGCATTGAAGACGGCCCGGTACTTCTCGCCCTCGACGATGATCTCACGATCTTCCGCATCGAGGCGGTTCCGGAAGCCTCCCGGCGTCCCCGCTTGTCCCTGGCCGGAACCCGGACCGGAACCTTGGCCGTAACCTTGGCCATAACCCTGGTCGCCAGCTGTCCCCTCGAAGCCCTGGGCCGACGGATCGTCGGCACCGGCTCCGACGCCGCTGGCTCCGACACCACCAGCTCCGACGCCACCAGCCTCTTCGGAACCACCCGAAAAACCGGCGCCTGCGGGTCCAGATTCGCCAGCGGCACCACCGGTTCGATCGGTTCGAACACCTTCTCCGGAAACCGCCGCTTCCTGACCCGGCGGCGGGTCGGGGGGTGCCGATTGCTTAGGCATGAACTGAATGAAGACCACCCAAACGAGGGCCATCAAGCCAAACGCGATCAATGTCCGTTTATCGAGTCCACCCGACGAATCGTTCAATTGCATGCATGTCCACCCTGTTCACCAAGACATCGTCGGCCATCCTTGACGCCGACACTTCCGCCCTCGCCCGCATCCACACCCGGACGGAATGCTCGTCCCGGTTCACAATCTGATCCCAAACCGCCGCTCCGCGAATCTCGTCCCTGGATCACCCGCATCGCCGGCCGC
>CAZZIF010000046.1:0-14801 GCA_964654025.1 uncultured bacterium | reverse complement strand
TCCCAAACCGCCGCTCCGCGAATCTCGTCCCTGGATCACCCGCATCGCCGGCCGCTCGATCTGCGTCCCTAGCCAGCCGCCCGATCGGCGTCGCCCGCCGGCGGCCTGATCTGAGTCGCCCACTGGTCGCCCGATCTGAGTCGCCCGCCGGCCGCCCGATCTGAGTCACCCGCCGGCCGCCCGATCCGTGTCCCTCGCCGGGAGGCTTTCTCCGGAACGGGGTCCGCTCCTCCAGGATGCCATGGGTGACAACGAAGCAGCCGTTTCACCGCCAGCCAACCGCCAGCCAGCGCCCCGTGACGGCGCATAGCTTCCTGGGCATAGCATGAGCATGTTGGATGGAAGCGACAGTGTGCGGGGAGGAAGGGCGAGATGAAGCGCCGATAGGCTTCGATCAGCAGCACCATGATCCTGGTGGCCATTTCGTCCATCCCTCACCGGAAGCACTCGCCCGGTCGCTGGTCCAGCGCCGGGCCAGCGCCTGATCCGCTCGTCTAGCATATCGAACAGCATTTGCGGTCGCGGACTCGAACGCTTTTCACATTCTCTCACAGTATGCCGGCGCGCCTGAGCAACACGCCCAGCTCGGCATGTACAGCCTGAGTCTTGACCTGTGAGTCCGTTATCGTTGCCCGCGCAATCAACGCGATGTGGAGCGAATCAGTGGGTATCTGATCAAGAATCGCTCGGTAGGCTTCGCGCATCACTCTCTTGGCGCGATTGCGCTCGACAGCGCCTCCTACCTTACGGCTGGCAACAAATACGACCTGTGTTGGCCCCTCTACGGCCCGCCGCACAATAAGCACGGTATAACGACCACGGCAGGCAGTTCCCTCTTGGAATAGTCTCTGGATCGTTTTCTTCGAACCCAGGGTATTGAAATCCCGGGCCACGCTCAAGAATCCTAGTCCGATACCGTCAGTCGGGCTCGGCCTCTGGCCCGCCGCCGTGCCAGAATCTTCCGTCCATTGCGCGTGCGCATCCGCGCACGGAAACCGTGCACGCGCCGACGCCGGCGATTGTGCGGCTGATAGGTCCGCTTCACTTATCCATTCCTCCTGTGCGCATCTCACGAGGGGCGTTACATCCCCATCATCGCGCGCGACCTGGCACCGTCGTGGGCGCCGCCACAGCGGTTTCCCCTCAAGTCGAATATAGCATCCAGAGATCCTAGTAAATCAATACCCTCCGGTCAAGCCCAACTTCCCCATCGCCGTCGACACGGTCGACAGGTTGTCCATTATTCGTATGTTACGGAAACAAAGCATATTCGCCCGTTTTTCATGCCTTTGGAAATTCGGCCTTGCCGCTTTTGTCCACAGCGTGCTAGGCTGCCCTTGCTCTCAGACAACGCACTTGTTTATAACTCCAATGATGTCCACCGGTTGCGTGCAGTGAGAACACTTTCGTCCGGGACGCGCGTCAGGCCAGCTGTGATCAGACTTACTGGGGCCGGCGTTGTGTTCGGGGGGTGGAGCGCGTAAGTCTTTTCAGAGCAGACTCTTGCCTACATCGTGGCCATTGGGAAATGCAGCCAGGAGTCTACCCTGCCGGGACCTTCAACGGATTTCCGCCCTTTCCAGTCCGGTCAGTTCGCTGTGATCAAAATGTGGACGGATTTGTGGATAACTACCTCTGGAGGGGCCCGGGTGGAAATCACAAATGCCCAGGGAACATGGAGTGAGGTTCTGCAAGAGATTCGCAACCGCGTATCCGGGCAGAAGTTTTCAACGTGGTTCGACCCAATTCACGTAGTCAAGCTTGACCAGGAGAAGCTGATTCTCGAAGTCCCCAATCCGTTCTTTGGGGACTGGTTCGAGGAACACAATCTCCCGATCCTCCAAGAGGTTCTTCGGGAGCAACTCGGGGCCGTGCCCCAGGTTCGCTTCGTCGTCAGCAATCAGTACTACGAGCAGGAACAGGGTTCGGCTCCGAGCATGCCGACGCCGAGTGAGCGCATTTCGCCACGGCCGTCACCATCCCGCTGGCTCCACAACCTGAATCCTCGCTTCGCGTTCGACAGCTTCGTCGTCGGCAAGAACAACGAGTTCTCCCACGCCGCAGCCCAGGCCGTTGCCAATGAACCGGGCGACATCTACAATCCGCTCTTCATCTATGGCGGCACCGGCCTCGGTAAGACCCACTTGATGCAGGCGATCGGCCATGCCTCCCTCCAGCGAGATCCCAACGTCCGCATCTACTACGCGCCGTCCGAGAAATTCATGAACGAGATGATTCAAGCGATCACGGCTGGGCGAACGCTCGATTTCCGTCAGAAGTACCGCAACCTCGACTTCCTGTTGCTTGATGACATCCAGTTTCTCTCCGGGCGTGATGCGACCCAGGAAGAGTTTTTCCACACTTTCAACACCCTGCGGGACGCTCGTAAACAGATCGTCATCACCAGCGATCGCCCACCGCGCGATATTTCCAAGGTCGAGGAACGCCTCATCTCGAGGTTCAATTCCGGGCTGGTTACCGACATCCAACCCCCGGACCTCGAGACCCGCGTCGCCATCCTTCGCGCCAAAGCACAGCGCGAACAGATCAACATCCACGAGAATGTGCTCTTCCTGATTGCCGAACGCATTCAGAAGAACATTCGTGAACTCGAAGGATCCCTTGTGCGCATCTCGGCCTTGAGCCGTCTCCTTCACGCACCCATCACACGAGAGCTGGCGCTCGAGGTCCTTAAGGTTTATGTCAATCCCACGGCCGCGAAGATCGACATCACGGACATTCAACGAGAAGTCGCCAAGGAGTTCGACGTACCGGTCGAGTCCCTGCGTGGACGCCGACGTACAAGTCAGATCGCTTTTGCCCGACAGGTTGCCATGTATCTTGCCAAGCAAATGACCACTCTTACCCTGGTCGAGATCGGAAAGAGCTTCGGTAATCGAGATCACAGTACAGTACTTTATGGGATCGAGAAGATATCGAACTCTCTGCGCACTGACTGCCAGCTGGAGAAACGCGTCGAACGGGTCGATGATCGCTTGCGCCGGTAATCACATCGCTGAATTCCTAAACGAAACAACCATTCCTTTGCCCTGGTTCGTCAAAACTCATGGGCGGTTTGGCTGTGTCCCGTTCACTCGTACCACGTTGGGCTGTGTTCGCTTCAACGGTGTCCCTTCAACGGTGTCGCTTCAACGGTGTCCCTTCAACGGTGTCGCTTCAACGGTGTTCGCTTAGCCCGTGCTCGGTTCGCCCATGCTCACTTGGCGCGCGTGCCGTTAACCTATGTTACCTTCGCCCCTGTGCCGTTGTCCGTGAGCCGCTGGTGTGACTCCTGTTGACCCCTGTTAACCAATTCTATCATCTCATGCCAGTAATCAGGTGAGTTTCTTATCCACAGACGTGGACAATTGGACGTGGATGAGGCTGGATACTCAAACCGATGTGGAATACAGTGAGGTTATCCAGATTGACTCGGTAGACTCTTCCACGTTGTTTTTTCGGTCAAGTTAAGTCCAAGCGTGTGTCAGTGTGTCATCTGACTGTTGAGAGTCACATCCATCCACATCTCCACACGGCCTACTACTACTACTAGGTATTTTAAAACTAAATAGAAGAAGTTAAAGACACCCAATCAAGGACAGTAGGGGACTGGCCAGCAGAGAATGAGGGAAGTCTCCAAGAGACTGGCAACCTGAGAACTGCTGCGGAACTGCTGCGGAGCTGCTGCAGAGCTGCTGCGGAACTGTCGGGGAACTGGGGAAGTGGGAAACTGTCGGGGAACGGCTGGAGGACTGTTTAAGACCCGCAAGCGCTGGGTGGTTGAGAACCTGCAGGGGATTGGAAGGCTGACGTCTCTTTGGGAGCACGCAACTGAGAAATGCCGGGCGAGCACACTGACGAGGCGATCGATCAGTACACTGACGGGGACACAGGGGAGGACGCTGGCGAGGGAATCGACGAGGACAATGTATCCGCTCGGTTAACCCATCCCACGAGGGGTAGCGGCCGGGGAGCAGGACATGATGGAGGAAGCAAGGAAGGAGAACGTGCTGGCCGAGCGCACAGCGAACATCGAGAGAAAGGGCAGGGCCGACTATGGAACGATGTTCAGGGTAAAGGTAGCGCTGGAGGTGGTGCTGGTGGTAGGTGAGAGGTCCTCTGGAGTGAACCAGTGTGGGCAGTACGTGAGGTCGCGAACTGTCGCTTGCGGGGATGAGGGTTGGCGTTGTAACTCCTTACAGGGGAGATATTTAAAAACGGGCGTTGGTGTCGAAGTTTGGCAGATTCAGCTTTACAGGACGGGGGCGCTTTTCTACACTCAGATGAAGTCTGCATGATCATGGGGAGTTCCTTCCAGGGGTTGGTTCGCGCCGCTTTAACCTGGCTCCTATTAATGAGAGCGCTCCATCGGGTCCCTGGCCTGGACAAGATGGTCATGACGTGGCTGCAAGTGGAAGGTTTGCTTGATGCGTTATCTCGGTAGCGCATGTCAGGCGCTCATGCTGGGCACGCATGTCGGGCACGCTGTCAGAGAGGATACATCTGAGAGGATATGTCCGTTCCTCTGAACCAGCAGGTCAAGTCGATCGGCTAGGTCAGCAGGCAGCGGCGGCCAGCTTGGCCTCGGATGAGCTATGTGTCGAGGAGAGCACAGAAGAGAGGTGGGTGCATGAAGTTTACGTTGATGCAGGGTGAGTTGCAGAAGGCTCTGCACGTCGTTGCGAATGTGGTTCCCAGCAAGAGCACGCTACCGATTCTGGAGACGGTGCTCATCCAGGTTACCAAGGATGGAAGTTTGACGCTCACGGCCACCGATCTCGATATCTCCGTTCGCACACGCAGGAGCGCCCAAGTCGAGGAGGAAGGCAAGGTCGCCGTATCAGCTCGCCGACTTTTCGATATCGTGCGGGAGTTGCCCGACCAGGAAGTCTCCCTGAAAGGTGATGAGTCGAAACTGAACTTGAGCTGTGCGCGAGGGCGCTACCGATTCGTTGGTGCTCCCATTGATGATTTTCCCGAGCTTCCCGAGCTTCCCGGTGGAAAGCAGGTTGGCGTTGGGCCGGATGTGTTGGAGAAAATGATCCGGCGGACGTTGTACGCGGTGTCTACCGATGAGACGAGACCCGAACTCACCGGCGTATTCATGGAGATCAAGGACAATATGATGCGCATGGTGGCCACGAATGGTCACCGCCTGGCACGGGTCGGTTTGGAAGGTGCCTACAAGCAAGAGATTGATCTGCTGCTGCCGCCGAAGGCATTGAACCAGCTCTTGCGGCTGTTTCCGGAAGCCGATGGGGACGTCGAGATCAGCGGCTCGAAGAGCTACGCGCGCTTTTCCGTAGGAAGTACCGAACTCTTCAGTCGGCTGCTCGAGGGTCCGTTCCCGGACTACGAGCGGGTGATTCCTAACTCCAGCCCGCTCAACGCCATTATTCGCCGTGACGATTTCATCGCCTCCCTGCGCCGGATCCTGGTCTTGTCCGATTCCCAGACGCGCCAGGTCAAGATGAGCTTCAAACCGAGTCATCTGAGCATTCTGGCCGAGTACCAGGGCGCCGGTGAAGCCTCCGAAGAACTGCCAGTCGACTATGAGGGGGAGGAACTCACGATTGGCTACAACGGAGGTTACATCCTCGAGATGCTCAAGACCTTCGGCGTCGATCGGGTGAAGATGAGTTTCGAATCGGCCGTTTCCGCAGGGGTCTTCACGCCCACGGAACCCAAAGAGGGCGAAGACTTGCTCTGCCTGGTGATGCCGCTTCGGCTACCCGAGGGAAGCTAGGCCATGCGCCGCATGGAACACGTGGGCGATTGCCTGCGGAAGTTCCTTCGGGGAGCGAACCTCGATAAGCGGGTGTCGGAGTGGTCGCTGATCATGGATTGGCCCCGAATCGTGGGTCCCGAGATCGCGGCGCACTCCCAAGCACACGATCTCCGCGAGGGTACCCTTTGGGTTGCCGTTCCCAGCAGCAATTGGCGTCAACATATCTCGTTCTTGAAGCCGCAGATTCTGAGGGCGTTGCACGAGAAGTACCCGGAGATTCCGGTACGCGACATACGTTGCACGAATCGGAAAGTCGAGCTTCCGGTTGCAAAAGATGCTCCTCCGGAGAATGCCGGACCGGGAGTTGCCGATCCGGGCATCACGCCCGATGGGCGTGAAGGCAAGAGGTAAGGACATGGACAAAGACAGCGATATGGTCATGCACGAGGACTCGTCCCAGCGCAACGAGACCAATCTACAGAACGATGTGAGCAGCCCGCAGAATGCGAGCAACTCAGGGGATTCGAAAAACTCGGGGGATTCGAACAACTCAGAAGATTCGAGCAACTTAGAAGATAAGAGCACATCGCAGGATTCGAACAGGTCGCAAGACCCGGACAGGTCGCAGGATTCGAGCAGGTCGCAAGATCCGGACAGGTCGCAGGATTCGAGCAGGTCGCAAGATCCGAACAGGTCGCAGGATTCGAACACTTCGCGGGATCCGGACAGCTCGGACGATATCAATGACGCGGCCGATGTAAGCACCTCGGAGAACGGGAAACGTTCGAAGGATCAGACCACGCCCCCGTCCTCCCCGTCGTCCCCGTCACCTCCGTCGTCCCCGTCGCCCCCGCCAAATGGACCCGGATCCTCGTCGCGCGAGGTCCCCGAGGAACTCGTTCCCATCTTAGAGGGCAACGTGAATCCCCGGGATGTCGAGGTGAGCGATTACGCCGCCAAGGATATCCAGGTTTTGAAAGGACTCGACGGCGTCCGCCTCCGGCCGAGCATGTACATCGGCAGCACATCTTCGCGGGGCTTGCACCATCTCGTCTACGAGGTCGTCGACAACTCGATTGACGAGGCCCTCGCTGGGGTCTGCGATCGTATCGTCGTGGTCTTGCACGAGGACGGCACCGTGAGCGTGGACGACAACGGTCGCGGCATCCCGACCGATATGCACGAGGAACAGGGTCGCCCGGCTCTCGAGGTCGTGATGACGATGCTGCACGCGGGAGGTAAGTTCGATCGACGCACCTACAAGGTATCTGGCGGACTGCACGGCGTGGGTGTATCGGTCGTCAATGCTCTGTCCTCGTGGATGACGGCCACCGTCCACCAGAAGGGCGCGATTTTCCAGCAGCGCTATGAGCGCGGCCATGTGGTCACGGACATGGAAATCATCGGCAACACCAGCCGACGAGGAACGGTGATTCGGTTCCAGCCGGATCCGGAGATCTTCGACGAGACCGAGTTCAAGTACGACACGATCGCCTACCGCCTTCGCGAACTCGCCTTCCTGAACCGCGGCATCACGATCGTCTTGCGCGACGAACGCGAGGGTCGGGCTCTACCCCCCCCGATCGAGACCGGTCCCGAGGGTCTGGTCGATACCGCCGAGGACCTGGAAGATCTGAAGGCGGCTCGTCAAGAAGAGGAACAGACGCAAGCATCCGGAGGGGGCGCCAAGAAGCCGGGCGAAGCCGTTCGCGAAGATGTCTTCCACTACGATGGAGGCCTGAACGAGTTCGTTGCTTTCCTGAATGAGGGCAAGACCGCCTTGCATCCGGATCCGATCTTCACGACTCGGGAGCGCGAGGGCTTTGCGCTCGAACTCTCGATGCAGTACACCGACGCCTACGACGAATCCATCTACTCCTACGTCAACAACATCAACACGATCGAGGGTGGATCCCATCTGGCTGGCCTCAAAGCCGCCCTGACCCGTAGTTTGAACAACTTCGCCTTGAAGAACGGACTCATCAAGGACGATCGCATCAGCTTGAGCGGGGAGGATGTGCGGGAAGGTTTGACGGCTGTGCTGAGCGTCAAGCTATCGGATCCGCAGTTCGAGGGACAGACCAAGACCAAGCTGGGCAACAGCGAGGTCAAGGGTCAGGTGGAGTCGATCATCGGCGAGGATCTGGCCGACTTCCTCGAGAACCATGAAGCCATCGCGCGGACGATCATCGAGAAGACGTTGAGTGCCGCCCGGGCACGCGCCGCCGCGCGCAAAGCACGAGAACTCGCCCGACGCAAGAGCCTGCTCGACGGTGCGTCACTGCCGGGTAAGCTGGCCGACTGCTCCGAGCGCAACCCGGAGCACGCCGAACTCTTCATCGTCGAGGGGGATTCGGCCGGGGGCAGCGCGAAGCAGGGCCGCAACCGCCGGTTCCAGGCCATCCTGCCGCTGCGCGGAAAGATCCTCAATGTCCAGAAGGCTCGCCTGGACCGGGCGCTGGCCAGCGAAGAAATCCGGACGCTGATCACTGCGATCGGAACTGGGTTCGGCAAGGAAGAATTTGACATCAGCAAGGTGCGTTACGGCAAGATCATCATCATGACCGACGCCGATGTCGATGGCGCCCACATCCGCACGCTCCTACTGACCTTCTTCTACCGCTACATGCGTCCCCTCGTCGATGCCGGCCACATTCATATCGCGCAGCCGCCGCTCTACCGCATCAAGAAGGGCAAGAAGGAGTGGTACTGCTACACCGACGAAGAACGCGACAAGATTTTCGCGGAGATCGGACGCAGTAACTTCATGTTGCAGCGTTACAAGGGCCTCGGTGAGATGAACCCGGAGCAGCTCTGGGAAACCACGATGAACCCCGACCAACGTGTTCTCCTAGTGGTGTCGAGTGAAGATGCGGCGGAAGCCGACCGGATCTTCTCCATTCTCATGGGAGATCAGGTGGAGCCACGGCGCCGTTTCATCGAGGAGAACGCCCTCTTGGTGAAGAATCTGGACATCTAGAGGAAGCGATGGACGAGCTTCGCGACCGCGGTGAATCAAACCAGTGGCGCGACCTCGGATAGCAGCATGACCGAAAGAAGGTGATCAGGATGGATTCACCCAACGAAAGAATCCTACCCGTCCTCATCGAAGACGAGATGAAGAGCAGCTACATCGATTACTCGATGAGTGTCATCGTCTCGCGTGCTCTGCCGGATGCCCGCGACGGGCTCAAGCCCGTCCAGCGGCGCATCCTGGTCGCGATGAACGATCTCAATCTCCGCCACGACCGATCCTATCGCAAGTCGGCGAAGATCACCGGAGACGTGACGGGCAACTACCATCCGCACGGTACCGCGGCCGCTTACGATACCATGGCCCGCCTGGCCCAGGATTTCTCGCTTCGCTACCCCTTGGTCGACGGGCAAGGTAACTTCGGGTCGATCGACGGCGATTCCCCCGCGGCCGAGCGCTACACCGAGGCGCGGCTGGAGCGCTATTCCGAAGAGCTTCTGGCGGATCTGGACAAGGAAACCGTCGACTTCCGGCCGAACTACGATGAGACGCGCGAAGAACCGGTCGTTCTGCCGGCGAAGAATCCCAACTTGCTGGTGAATGGATCCTCGGGCATCGCGGTGGGCATGGCGACCAATATCCCCCCGCACAATCTTCAGGAAGTGTGCGAGGCGATCAAGATCGTCATCGACAATCCCGACGCTTCCCTCGATGAGTTGATGCAACACGTTCAGGGTCCAGACTTCCCCACCGGCGGCATCATCCAGGGAACCGCCGGGATCCGGCAGTGCTACGAGACCGGCCGCGGACTCATCACCGTGCGGGCGCGGGCGACGATCGAAGAAGACAAGAACGGCAAGCCATTCATTCTGGTGACCGAGATTCCCTACCAGGTGAACAAGGCCTCCCTGCTCGAACGAATCGCCGGTCTGGTCAAGTCGGGGACCATCAGTGGCATCTCGGATCTACGTGACGAGTCTGATCGGGAGGGCATGCGGGTTGTCATCGAGTTGCGGCGCGATTCCCAGCCGCGGGTGGTGCTCAATCAACTCTACAAGCACACGCAGATGCAGACGACCTTCGGGGCCAACTTGCTCGCCCTGCTCGAGAACCGGCCCAAGACGTTCTCGCTGCGGGGGCTCTGCCAGGCCTACGTCGACCATCGCGTAGAGGTCATCACTCGCCGGACGCAATACGACCTCAAGCAGGCTGAAGCGAAGGCGCACATCCTCGAGGGGTTGAAGAAGGCGCTCGATCAGATCGACGCCGTCATCACCTTGATTCGCAATTCGAAGACGGGCGAGGAAGCGCGCCAGGGCTTGATGGTGAACTTCTCTCTCAGCGAGAAGCAGGCCCAGGCGATACTGGAGATGCGGCTCCAGCGGTTGGTGGGCCTCGAGCGCCAGAAGGTCGAAGAGGACTATCTGGCCACCATCAAACACATCGAGGAACTCAAGAGCATCCTGGCGAGCCGGGAGAGGGTGCTGGGCATCATCAAGGACGATCTCGATGAGGTGGCCGAGCGTTTTGGCGATGAGCGCCGCACCGAGATCGTACCCTACGAAGGGGACATCGACCTCGAGGATCTGATCCCGCGCGAAGACATGATCATCACGATCAGCCACAAGGGATACATCAAGCGGGTGCCGGTCAATACCTACCGCAGCCAGCGGCGTGGGGGTCGTGGCTTGTCGGGGGCCAAGACCCGGGAAGAGGATTTCGTCGAGCATCTCTTCGTGGCCAATACCCATAGCTACATCCTCTTCTTCAGCAACAAGGGACGATGCTACTGGCTGAAGGTCTACAACGCACCGCTGGGCACGCGGACCTCGAAGGGCAAGTCGATCCTGAATCTGATCCAGTTCCTGCCCGAGGAACGCATCGCATCCTACGCTCTGGTCGATGTTTTCGATGAGGATCGCTTCGTCGTGCTGGCCACGCGGAAGGGCAAGATCAAGAAGACGCCCCTGTCGGGATTCAGCAATCCGCGCCGCACCGGAATCTGGGCCATTCATCTGGAGGAGGACGATGAGCTCATCGGGACCTCGCTCACGAGCGGCCATTCCGATGTCGTCCTCGCCAAGCGGAGCGGAAAGGCCATCCGTTTCTCCGAGGACAAGGTACGTCCGATGGGCCGCAATGCGGCGGGCGTGCGCGGTGTGACGCTCGAGGCCGAGGACGATGCCGTTGTCGGCATGGTGTGCGTGACCGATCCGGAAGCCACCTTGCTGGTCGTGACGAGGAACGGATTCGGAAAGCGAAGTAAACTGGGAGATTACCGAATCACGAACCGTGGCGGCCGTGGGGTCATCACCCTCAAGGTTACGAAGCGCAACGGTCCACTGGTTTCGATCAAGTGTGTGGATGACGAGGACGAGGTGATGCTCAATACCTCGAGCGGGATCGTCATCCGTCTCAAGATGAAACAGGTCTCGGTTATCGGACGGGCCACCCAGGGTGTCAAGCTGATCGATCTTCGCGAGGAAGACAGTGTCACGGACGTGGCAAGAATCGTGACCTCGAGCGAAGAAGAGAAAGAGACGGAGGGCGATGCCTCCGAGTAGTCGTGCGGTGTCCTGCCTGGTGCTCGCGCTTGCGCCCGCGCCCTCGGCTGGCGTGCAGTGAGCGGGGAGATTCGAAGGGATGGGTATGTACGAACCCGTTGACCTGAAAGTGGACTTCATCAAGCAAGAGCACACGATCCTCGATTTCTGGGAGAAGGAGAGGATCTTCGAGAAGCTCCGCGAACGCAACCGGGGCAAGAAGCACTGGTCCTTCATCGACGGTCCGATCACGGCCAACAACCCCATGGGTGTCCACCACGCATGGGGACGAACCTACAAGGACGCCTTCCAGCGCTACAAGGCCATGCTGGGCTTCGACCAGAGGTATCAGAACGGCTTTGACTGCCAGGGGCTGTGGCTGGAAGTGGAGACCGAGCGGGAGTTGGGCTTCAACTCCAAGCAGGACATCGAGAACTTCGGTCTCGACAACTTCAGCCGTGCCTGCCGGGCGCGCGTGGAGAAGTACAGCGCCCGGATCGCCGATCAGTCGAAGCGACTCGGTCAATGGATGGACTGGGACAACTCCTACTTCACCATGACCGACAACAACATCGAGAGCATCTGGCACTTCCTGGGCCTTTGCCAGCAGAAGGGCTGGTTGCGCATGGGTCATCAGGTCATGCCCTGGTGCACGCGCTGCGGTACCTCCCTGTCGCAGCATGAACTCTCCGACTCCTACCAGGACATCGACGACACCAGCCTCTTCCTGGGATTTCCCTTGATGCCGGGCGCGCGGCGGGCCGGTTCCTGGATGACCGATGTTCCCGACGGGAAGACAGCGAGCCGGACACCGGGGGAGAACGAGCGCCTGCTCGTATGGACGACCACTCCGTGGACCCTGACCTCCAACGTGGCCGCCGCAGTCAATCCGGACCTGCCCTACGCGAGGGTGGAGTATCAGGGCAAGATCTACTACGCCAGCCGCGGTGTGGTCGACAGCGTTTTCAAGGGAGAGGGCAAGGTTCTCGAGGAGATCCCCGGCTACGAGATGATCGGGTGGACCTACGAGGGCCCCTTCGACGAACTGCCGGCCCAGGCCGAAGTGGAGCATGTCGTGATCGGGTGGGACATGGTGGGCGAAACCGAGGGGTCGGGTATCGTTCACATCGCACCGGGTTGCGGCGCCGAGGACTGTGAACTCGGGATCCAGTACGGATTGCCCGCGCTCGCGCCACTGGACGATCGCGGCATCTACCTGGAATCCTTCGGATGGCTCGCCGGCCGCGATGTCCACGATGTCGAGAAGCCGATCTTCGAGGAATTGAAAAAGAAGGGCCTCTTCGTCCGGGCCGAGACCTACCAGCATCGGTATCCCTTTTGCTGGCGCTGCAAGGACAAGCTCGTCTTCCGGATGGAGAACGAGTGGTTCATCCGCTCCGACGAGATCCGGCCGCTCATGAAAGAAGCCGCGCGCAAGGTGCGCTGGATCCCCGAGAGCGTCGGGAAACGTACCCAGGACTGGTACGACAACATGGGTGACTGGTGCATCTCCCGTAAGCGCTACTGGGGATTGCCGTTGCCGTTCTATTTCTGTCCGCAGGGCCACATGACCCTGGTCAGCAGCAAGGCGGATCTGCGGGAGCGGGCGGTTGATCCGGCCAAGGTCGACGCGTTGCCGGAGTTGCACCGTCCCTGGATCGACGAGATCAAGATCAAGTGCGCCGAGTGCTCGCAGGAAGCCACCCGGATCCTGGATGTGGGCGACTGCTGGCTCGATGCGGGCATCGTGGGATTCTCCACCCTCAAGTACTTCGAAGACCGTGAGTACTGGCGCAAGTGGTTCCCGGCCGAGCTGGTGAGCGAGATGCGCGAGCAGGTGCGGCTCTGGTTCTACGCCATGATGTTCACAGGGGTTACCCTGGAAGGCACGAGCCCGTACTTGACCGTCCATAGCTACGAGAAGGTCTTCGACGAGAAGGGCAACCCGATGCACAAGAGCGCCGGGAATGCCATCTGGTTCGATGAGGCCGCCGAGGAGATGGGCGCCGACGTGATGCGCTGGGTCTATACCTCGGCGAACCCCAACCTCAACCTGCGGTTTGGGTACCATATCGCCGCCGATGCCCGGCGGCGGCTCATCACCTTGTGGAACGTCTACTCCTTCCTGGTGACCTACGCCGAGTTGGATGAATTCGATCCGGCTGTGGAGGCCGATCCGAAGAAGGTCGGCCAAAGCCCCAATCCGCTGGATCGCTGGATCGTGTCGGCCCTCTACCAGCTCGTGCACGATATCCGGTCGGGGTTCGAGAACTGCGACACGATGATGCCCATGCGCGAGACCGACGCCTTCCTCGAGAAGCTCTCGACCTGGTACGTGCGGCGCTCGAGGAGACGCTTCTGGAAGAGCGAGGGAGACCAGGACAAGAAGTGGGCTTACCACACGCTCTACCACGTCATGGTCACCTACTGCCGGGCCCTGGCGCCGATCCTTCCCTTCGTGACGGAGGTCATGTATCGCAATCTCACCGCCCCCGCCCGCAGGGCGGGTGAGACGTCTGTACTGCGTCTGGGATGGGAAGGTGCTCCGACGCCCGAGAGCGTGCATCTGACGCCCTATCCCGAGGAGCGTCCCGAGCTAGTCGACGAACAGCTCAACGATGCCATGGACTTCGTCCTGCGAGCCGTCAGTCTCGGGCGGGCGGCCCGGGAGAAGGCACGTGTCAAGGTGCGCCAACCTCTCGGGAAACTGTGGCTCGTGCCCATGGAAGGTAAGCTGCCCTTCGCCGACCTGGACACGAGTCTGGCCGAAGACCTGCTCATGCAGATCCGGGAAGAGCTCAATGTGAAGGAGATCGACCTGTCGGTCACCGATACGTCCGAGTTCGGCGAGCAGAAGATCAAGCTCAACTTCCCGGTCCTGGGGAAGAAGTACGGCAAGGCGATGAAGGAGATCTCCGCTCGAGTCAGCGCCGGCGCCTATGAGATCGATCCCGATGGCCGGCTGAAGCTGGAAGGTTACCTGATCGACCCGGACGAGTTCGAGCAGGTGTTCGAGGGCAAGGGTGAGCACTCGCTGGCCCACGACCGCTACACGATGGCCGTGCTGGACACCACCGTGACCGATGAGCTCCGGCTCGAGGGATGGGCGCGGGAGGTCATCCGCGGCGTCCAGGATCTGCGCAAGAAGGCGGACTATCAGGTCGACGATCGGATCGTGCTCTTCTACGAGGTTTCCTCCGACGGAGGCGACGGTGCCCGCGCCCCGTCCGGCGGATCGCCTGGCGGATCGCCTGGCGGGGTGCCCGGTGGAGCGACCGGCGGGGTGTCCGGTGGAGCGACCGGCGGCGTGTCCGGCGGCGTGTCCGGTGGAGCGCCCGGTGGACCCGATCCCGAGCAGATCATCGGGATGTTCGGTGACTACATCATGAGTGAGACGCTCGCCGATCGCATCGAGGCGGGCCGGAACGAAAGCGCGGATCAGGGCAGCGATGTGAAGCTCGACCGGGGTGTCACGGTCTGGGTAGGTGTTAAGAAGGCAGGCAGCTAGGATCGGCGCGGGGGAACCCGCGCCGCCAGACCCTGCGGCCAAGCGCGC
>CAZZIF010000045.1:0-18285 GCA_964654025.1 uncultured bacterium | reverse complement strand
GCTGAGGGCACGGGTTCGGGTCGCAGACCGTGTCGAGGCCTTGCCAGGCACCGCCACCGATCGCGCAGTCATCCTCGGTCAGGACCGTGCAGCTGCCGTCGGCGAAGCAGCAGGCGCCCGTCTCCACACCACTTACGCTGGCCACGGCAGCATGAGCATTCAGCCGGCCGAACCCGGTCTCGATGTCGTAACCAGCCGCACCGATATCGTCGCAGGTATCCTGCAGAATCGTCTGCAACTCGGTATTGCTCAGCGTGGGATCCTCCGACCACACAAGGGCGCCGATTCCCGCCGCGTGGGGTGTGGCCGAGGACGTGCCGTTGAAGAAGTCCAAGTAATCGCCATTGGTGTAGCCGGCGTTGCCCAGGCGATCCGTCGTGTGGATGCGCGTGCCGGGTGCCAAGAAGTCAAGACCATCTTCGTAGTTCGAGCCCCACCAGTGTTCTCCATCGCAGCTCGATGGGTTCTTGCGTTCATTGCAGGGCGATAGCGCGCCAACGGCGATGGCGTTCTCGTAGTTCGCTGGGTAGATCATCTCATTGTCGTTGCCGTTGCCGCTCGCGCAGAACAGCGCGCAGCCTTCGCCGAAGGCGTAGTTGACCGCATCGCGCAAGGTGTTGTTCGATCCCCCGCCCAGGCTGAGCGAGAGGATCCTGGCCCCGTTGTCCGCAGCATAGATGATGCCATTGGCCACCCAGCTCCAGTAACCGCTACCGCCCGAATCCAGCACCTTCACGGGCATCAGCTTCACCTGCCAGGCCACACCGGCGACACCCTCGTTGTTGTCGCCTTCGGCCAGCGCAATCCCGGCGCAGGCGGTACCGTGGTTGCCGTCGTCGGAGGGATCGTTGTCGTTGTTCACGAAGTCGTAGCCCTGAACGATCCGGCTACTGTATTCGGGATGATTGAGGTCGCAGCCGGTATCGATGATCGCAATCACCAAGCCGGGGTCACCGGTTTGCAGGTCCCACGCCTGATCGGTGTCGGTATCGCAATCAGGTGTTCCCACCAGGCCGCCACCGTAGCTCACCGCCTGTCCCGTGTTGTCATGGGCCCACTGGTCCGGGTAGTAGTCATCGTTCGGCACGTACATGGCCTGCCAACGCCCATCGGGTTCCGCGTACTCGATCGCTGGATCCCCAGCCAACGCCTCCGCTGCGGCCTGAGGCGAGACGGCCGCGTCGAAGTAAGCTACGAAGATCCGGTCCAAGCCCACCTCACTCCACGAAGCGCGGAAGCGCGCCGGATCCAGCAGGCGTTCGATCTCGGTCACGCCCAGCTGCGCCATGCGCGCATCCAGTGACATCAGGCCGGTGCGGCCTTGCCGGTTGAGTTGCGGAGCGAACTCGTTCGAGGCATAGGCCGCGCTGGTGAGCTTGAAGAGCAGTCGGCTGGCGGCCGGCTCATCGGAGATGGCCATCTGCTGACCTGGCTCGGGAGCGTAGGCCAGGGCAGGACCGTTGGCCAGCATCGTGGCGCCGGCCAAGACGAGACAGACCAAGAGCGTAGTCGTGACAGCCTGAGGGGAGACCTTCATGATGTGATCCTCGTTGTGCAGTGTGGTGTGTGCATCGTACGCGGCGGGTCACACCCGGGAAGTGCAACGAACCGCGGATGAATGGGCCGACGCCGGGGGACCAGACCAGGAATCGAGCCCAAAGCCAGACCAGGAACCGAACCGAGACCCAGGCCAGGAGCCGAGCCGAAACCCAAGCCTTGAGCCGCGCCGAAACCCAAGCGGAAACCCAAGCCACGAGCCGCGCCGAACACCACGCCATGGGCCCGGCCAGGGACCGAACTACGGGCCAGAGTGGATTCCGTCCGGATTCCCAATCCTTTGCCATTGTAGCAGATCCGGGCTACAGAATCCGTACTTCAGCACCAGTTCGGAACCGGTGTTGGGGACGGGGTTAGTGGATACAGCACAGCGAGCGCGACCCCACCGGGAGCGCTCCCCGACGAGCGGTTGTAAGGCGATTGGCGAAACCTTTCCTGATGCACCCACGCCGTTGTGTTCGCCACCGCGCGGCCATGTCAGTCACCGTCATGGGCAACTCATTCATAGGAGGCAAGTTAGATGAACGACGCCCCATTCGGATTGCCAAGTGACGCGGAGGATCGTTCCCCGCGCAGCCCGTCCCCGCGCGACATGCCCCCACGCGATCAGTCCTCGCGCAAGATGCCCCTACGCGACCTGGCACCACGCAGCTTGGTCTTACGCGACCTGGCCCTTCTCGTCCTGCGGCTGGGGTTCGGTGGGTTCATGGTCTACGGCCATGGCTGGCGCAAGCTCATGAGCTTCGGCAAGCTGAGCGAGAGCTTCGCTGATCCGCTGGGCGTTGGCAGCCAGGCGAGCCTGGCCATGGCGGTGTTCGCGGAAGTCGGATGTGCGATCCTGCTACTTCTGGGGCTGGCGACAAGATTGGCCGTGCTGCCCCTGATCGCCACCATGATCATAGCTGCCTTCGTGGTGCACGGCGCCGACCCCTTCTCCTCGAAGGAACTGGCGCTCGTCTATCTCACCGCCTACACAGCCATCCTCCTCGCCGGGCCGGGGCGCTACTCGATCGACGCGCTCATCACACGGTTCGCGGCCGCCCGCGGCGGACACGGCTAGACTAGTCATGCGGGAGCCGCCCCCGGCGAGCTCGGAAGAAGGCATAGGGGGTTTCATACATCAGGTTCGAGACCCGTGAGGTATAGATGTCAGCGTGACGCTCAATGATCCGCGCCAGGTAGCTTCTGTCCCCGCCGGCACGCATGAGCAGCCCCCACCGGGGATTGTGGATCTGTGCGGAGGCCAAGGCCAGCGGGGTGATCCCCGCATCCGCGTCGGAAAGGGCTTTGCGGATTCCCTCGATCTCCTTCTCCAGAGCCTGGATTGAGAGGCCCGGTGGGGAGGCTTCATTCGCGGCCGCCTTCGCTCGGCTGTCTGCTCTGCCGCCGGCTCGGCCAGCTGCCCGGCCGCCTTCCCCGCCAGCTGCCCGGCCGCCTGCCCGGCCAGCCATTCGGTCAGCCGCCTCGCCGGCCGCTCGCCCTCGAGTCATCTTCCGCTGATGCCGACGCCGCTGCAATGCCAGCCGCAGGGCAGCATACCGGTGCTCCAGACCCTCCTTGGCCGCCATGCGGCAGCTGAGCTCCTCCTGGGTCGGAGCGAACGCGCGCTGCTCGCGCACCTCCTCTTCGAGCTCACGTATCACCAGCGCCGTGCGCCACCGCAGTATCTTCTTGGTGACGTGCACGTCGCCATAGGCATGGTCCCCGATGTAGAGAATCTGCCCACCCTCCAGTCCCAGCATGGCCTCGACCAACCCCGCATGGCCTCCATGCAGAATCCGGTCGGGTGAGGGTGTGCCTACCACGGGTAGCAGGTGCCCGTGTTCGTCGACCACCTCGAACGCGGGCTGCGACCGTGTGAAGAAGAGCGGCTTCGCGGCGGCGACGATCACGACCTTGAACAGGTCCCGCCACGCCATCCCCTCGGGGAGGAACGGCCGGAACGCGTAGTCCATCAAGAACTGGGTGTAGTGCCACTCCGAGTTGGTGATGAGCATGAGCCGTTTGCCGCAACGGTGCTGGTCGAGCAGGGTCAGGGGCATCTCGGGATCGAGCAGGACGTAGCGTTCGGGGTCGGCCATGATCTCGCCCTTGAGCTGGCCCTCCATGTGGGCGGCATCGAGCGAGTCCTGAAGGACGTCATAGAGCTCGGAGTATCCGATGGCGCCGGGAATCTCCCCCGCGTCCAGGCGATCCACGAGCTGCGCGTACATCGAGGCGGCGGCAATGGCGAAAAGGGTGTTCATGAAGATGAAGCGTGGGTCGGCCAAATCCACGATGGTCTCGGCGTAGGCCCGCCGTTGCGCGTCCAGATCCAGATCCCGGGTGCCATGGGCCGATCGCTTCACGTACCCGAACCGATTCGCTTTGACGATATTGCCAAGCTGACGGTCGATCACGAGACCCAGTTGGTAGCCCTCGAAATCGAACGTGAGCCCTTCGACCGGCCACCCAAGCTCGGCAAGCTTGCGTTTGATGTGATCGAACGAGCGCGCCTCCCACGCAGCCACATTGTAATGGATCAGCGTGTAGTCCATGTCGTAGCCGATGGCCTGGATGGCCCGCAGATTGAGGGTGCGGTTGCAGAAAACGCGCCGCTCGGGCGGCGGGGCGGCATCATCACGAGTCGAGGTCATGGAAGCTTTTCTCCTGCTGAGAGTTGGCTGAGAGCTTGGCCAAGAGCCAGGCCGAACGCGTGACTGAGCACTGGGCCAAGAGCCAGGCAGAGCTCCGGGCTGAGCACTTGGCCAAGAGCCAGGCAGAGCGCGGGGCTGAGCCGTCGACCGAGCGTTCAGCCGAGCGGGTGGCTGCGAAAGACGGCCCGGCGAAGGCAAGGAGAGAGTCGAGCAAGGAACGCGGGTGGTCAAGCGGACATCCTGGCCGGCATCCTGGCGGGCATCCCGGCCGGCATCCTGGTTGGCTTCCCGGCTGGCATCTTGGTTGGCTTCCTGGTTGGCTTCCTGCCGGGCATCCTTTCGATTCACGAGAAGCCCAAACAGAGCTTACAATCGGTGTTTCTCGGAGGCAGCCCGTCCAGTCCGGCGATGCTCGGAGCTGTCCGGGATGGCCTTCGTAGCGCTCGCGTCCACAGAGACCTTCGGAGGTCCAGGAGGCCTTGCTGGCCTTGGTGACGTTGGTGGCCTTGGAGGTCTTGGAGGCCTTGGTGAGGTTGGTGGCCATGGGGGTCTTCGAGGCCATCGAGCCGATTCCTGTAAGGTCCAGCATGCAATCTGATGACGCTCGTACACAGCCATCCCAACGCACGCGGCCCAACACGGTACTGGCGATCGCTGCGCTGAGCTCGTTCATCAACCCCTTCATGCTCTCGGCTCTCAATGTCGCACTCCCCGAGCTCAGCGCCGAGCTGGAGCTCGACGCGGTCACGCTGAGCTGGGTGCCCACGAGCTTCCTACTGGCCTCGGCGGTCGTCCTCGTACCCGCGGGCCGGATCGGAGACATCGTCGGACGAAAGAGGGTATTCCTTACCGGAGTCGCCCTGCTTCAGCTTGCGACGCTCGGATGCGCGCTGGCTTCCTCTGCGACGGTGCTGCTGCTCTCCCGCATCCTTCAGGGCGGGGGCGCCGCGCTCATCATGGCAACCTCATTGGCGATCCTGACAGCGGTCTTCCCGCCACAGAAACGGGGACGGGTCATCGGCATCGCGGTCGCGGCGGTCTACGTCGGACTCTCCGCGGGGCCCTTCCTGGGAGGGTTGCTCACACAGCAATTCGGCTGGCGAAGCATCTTCTGGTCGTACCTTCCCCTGGGCGGGCTGCTCTTGGTGCTCGCCCTCATCCATCTCAAGGGGGAGTGGGCGGATGCGCGGGGTGAATCGGTCGACAAACCCGGAACAGCCCTCTACGCCCTGGCGCTCATCACCCTGATGTACGGCATATCGCTCCTACCTTCCTGGCGTGGAACGGGCATGGCCGCAGCCGGTCTCGTTCTCTTCGGGGCCTTCGTCTACTGGCAGACCCGCACCCGCAATCCACTGGTTAGCATCGAACTCTTCCGCGACAATCGCTCGTTCGCCTTCTCGAGCTTGGCGGCGCTCATCAACTACTCGGCTACCTTCTCCTTCGTGTTCCTGCTGAGCCTGTACTTGCAATACGTCCACGAGCTGACGCCGCGCTCGGCAGGAGTGGTCTTGGTGGCGCAGCCGATCACGATGGCCCTTCTCTCGCCGGTCGCCGGCCGCCTCAGCGATCGCCACGGATCCCGCACCATCGCCACGGTCGGCATGGGGCTAACCGGTGCAGGACTGATCTTGCTGACGTTCGTTGGCATCGGCACGGGATTGGCCTTCATCATCGCCTGCGCCATTCTCTTGGGCACGGGATTCGCCCTCTTCAGCTCACCGAACATGAGCGCGATCATCGGCGCTGTCGAAAGACGCCAGTACGGCTTGGCCTCCGGCACGGTGAGCACCATGCGGTTACTGGGTCAGATGCTCAGCATGGGCGTGGCCACCACAGTCATGGCCATTCTGGTGGGCCGTGAGGCCATCACACCAGAGAACCAGGATGCATTCTTGCGAGCCATGCGGATCTGCTTTGTGATCTCCGCGGGCCTGTGCGGCCTGGGAATCCCCGCTTCACTGGCTCGGGGAACTCGCCGTTCCGAGTCCGAATCTGGGGAGTCCCAATCAGGTCGATCCCGGTCAGGCGAAGTCTGACCAGGTCAGGCCTACTCAGGAGCGATCAGAACGGGTTTGTCGCGAAGACCGAGAACTCGGGGATGAAACCCCGGTCGTCGATCTCGAGGGCGCCCACGATCGCATCGGCGATTTCGCTTGGGCGCAGCTTCTTCGGCGACAGCTCCTGCTCCCGGCCGACTTTCTTGAAGAACCCGGTTTGGACTTCGCTGGGATTGACCAGCATCACCCGCACGTTGTGCGGCCGCAGCTCGGCCCGCCAGCACTCGGTCATCCCGCGCAGGGCGAACTTCGAGCCCGAGTAGGCACTGCTGCCGGCCCCCCCGCGTAATCCCGAGGTGGAGGAGATGCTCACCAGGTGGCCGCTCCCCTGCTCGATGAAATGCTTCGCCGCCTCCCGCGCCATGAGCATCGCCCCGGTCACGTTGGTTCTGAACACTTCCTCGAAGCGATCCGTGTCGATCTCGACCAGCGGGAAGAAGTGGCCGAATCCAGCGTTGTTGACGAGGATGTCGATCCCACCGAACTCGCGCACAACGGTCTCGACGGCCCGGACGGCATCGGTCTCCACACCCACGTCCCCCGAAACCGCCAGGGCCCCGATGTCTTGGGCGACCCGCTCGACCTTCTCCTTGTTCCGGGACATGATCGCCACGCGGGCCCCTTTGCGGATAAGCGCTTCGGCGATGCCTCGTCCGATGCCCTCACTGCCCCCGGTGATGAGGGCCTTCGATCCTTCGAGCTTCATCTTCTTCTCCTTGCTTGTGGAATTGCCTTCATGCCTACGCAGCCACTACACGCCACTCCTGGCCTCGGTTCGCCCCCGAAGCGAATCCCCGCCGAAGCTGAACCCACACAATCCTCGCAAGCTTCCCCCCCCCTGCCCGCGATTGCCCGCGTTCCTCGCGTCGCAACTCGCGTTGCAAGGAAGTTGTGCTCGCAGAGGTGCCGTTCTAGAATACCTTCACAGACAGTTGTCTAGCGAATCGTAGCTAGCCGGTTGGCAGGGTTTATGGGGCAAAGGAGACAACATGCTTACGAGAAGATGGGGAATCGGAATCGCACTCATGGCCATACTGGTCGCCATGGTCTGGGGGTGCAGTGACGACAACTCCACCAATCCGGACAACGGAAACGGCGGCCAGGCACAGGGCCAGTACGAAGTGTACGCCGGTTTTGTCAATCAGGAATCGGCTACACCGGATAGAAGTTCCGACGCGATGGTCTTCATCGCCACGGTGGAACGTATGACGGCCAGTGATCCCTCGGCGAAGGAGGCGGTGGTCAAGGTCGGGGACACAGTGATCCCTCTGAAGACCGCCGGCAGCACGGACGACGAGGCCATCTTCGAGTCCACCACGCTGACCTATGCCGCAGACTCGACCTATGCGATCAGTATCGAGATCGGCGGCAAGACCGCGACCGCATCCCTCGGCACACCGAGTTATGACACCGACGTCAGCATCACCGCGCCGGCCGAAGGGAGCAGCTTCACGCCGGGGCAAGCCGTGACCGTCACGTGGAGCTACACGGGCGACACGCCCGATGAAGCCGTGCTGGCGGTGCTGGGCGATGATGAGGAACTCACCGAAGTCGTCCTGACCGGAACGACGACGACCCACACCTTCTCCAACACCACCACCAACGGGTGGGCGCCGTACAGCGAGATCGAGTTCCTTCTTGGCATCGGCGCCACGCAGACCTGGTCGGGTGACATGGCGTACCAGGGTAGCTACTCCTATGTCCTGATCGATCTCGACAGCGTCACGATCGAGCCTGAAGGGGGAGCAACCACCTATACCGTCACGGTGACGCCGACCAATCCCGAGATCGTCGAGGGGGCCACGACCACGGTCACCGCGACGGTGACCGAGCAGGGAGGGATGCCGGCGCCCGCCAACACGGAAGTCACCTTCACGGTAACGCCCTCGGGTGGAGGCACCTTCTCCCCGGCTTCCGCCATGACGAATGTCTCGGGCATCGCGCAGACCACCTTCACCGCGGGCGACGGCCCTCAAACCGTAACGGTGACAGCTACAGCGCTGAACACGAGCGGCAATGCCACCATCGAGATCCAAGCTCAGGGGGCTAGTGGGAAGTACGGATTCTCCGGCGTTCTCCTTGTGGACGACGAAGGCGGTTTCGACTCATTCGCCACGACCAATATCGACCGCCTCAACAGCTCGGACCCGGGCGCAAACACTTTCACGACAGACCTGAATGGAACGACTCTGTCGCTCCTGACAGGGAACGAGAGCTCGGCGATGTACTACGGCTCTGTCAGCTATGTGCCGGGCACCACCTACACCTGGACAGCCAGCAACACGGCCGGAACCGCGTCGGCTTCCATCCAAGCCCCCAGTTGGTCGACCGCGGTCGAAATCACCGCACCGGCGAACAACGCGGAGTTCACGGTCGGCACGCCGGTGGTGGTCGAATGGGCCTACTCGGGAGACACCCCGGACAGCGTCGAGGTCGCGATCGCCGCCAATGACTTCGCTCCCGGAAGCACGGATCACTTCTTCTACCAGAAGCTTCCCGGATCGACCACGCAGTACACGTTCCCGACCGACTCGTGGAGCTCCTATGACACATTGATCGTCGCCGTCTCTCTGGGCAAGACCGGACACTGGACCGGCTCGATCGCCGATCCCGACTCCAGCGCTGCCATGCTCGTGATCTCGTTTGACGTGAATGACCTCTATCGCGAGGGCTTCGGCCCGGGTGGTGGCGGGGATGATTGGCTGGTCTATTTCGACATCGATCAGTACTACATACCGCAGGGGTCGTCGTCCGGTGCATTGGTTGAGATCGAAGACTTCGACGAGAACCCGTGTCCGGACGGCACCGAGGTGACCTTCACCGTAGACCCGCCGGGGGCTGCCACCGTGTCACCCAATCCAGCCACCACCACCGGTGGAGAGGCGGCCGTCACCGTCACCGCGGTGGCCGCATCCGGATCTGTGGAAATCACTGCGACCGCTCTCGGGGACGACGACACGGCCGGTTTCGAGATTGGCGATACCCCTCAGCATTTCTGGTACATCACTAGCAATCCCAATCCAGCCGATCCTCCGTTGAACGCGCTGCCTGTGGATGGTACCTGCCGGGTGGAATTGAGCATCGAGGACCAGTTTGCAAACGAGAGGTATCCGGATGATGTTCATCTCACCATCGAGACCGCCTTCACGGAACATGTGAGCATCACACCAACCGCGGTAACGGTCCCCGCCGGCGGTACGGCCACCATCACAGTCACCGGCCTCTCGCCGACGACGCTCTTTCCGGAGGCCGTATCGATTGAAGCTCCTGAAGTCAGTGAAAACATCATCCCGACCGGGGGCTTCTTCGTTACCGTGATCGAGTAGCCCAGCCGTATTGCGCCATGTCTCGAGCAACAAAGGGAGCGGCCGCTTGCCGCTCCCTTTGCGATTGCCCATGCGATTTCCCATGCGATGGCCCAACTGATTGAGACGCGCGAACTGTACGGTATTGATACTACTTCATCAGCACCATCTTCCGGCGGGGAGAGTCGGGCTGGTTCAGGCGATAGAAGTACACGCCGGATGTCACCGGTTGACCACTCGCATCCCGGCCGTCCCAGACCACCGACTGGCGGCCGCTCAAAGCCCGCCCCGCGCTCAAGCTCCTGATGAACTTGCCTTCCGGGCTGAAGATCTGAACCTGCAGCGGGGAATCGGTGGGCTGATAGTAGCTAATCGTCGTTCGCGGATTGAAGGGATTGGGCGAGTTCGACAGCTGAGCGAGCTCAACATTCACGCCGGCCGGATCGTTCCCGTCGGCGAGGTAGGCAAAGTACTCCAGCGTAGTGCGTAGCGTCACTTCCGCAGCCAGCGTGGCCTCGGGCACGGGAAGCCAGCCGGCGACGTGAATGAACCCGGCCGAACGACAGTAGAACGGGTCGGACGGCGATGCGTGCAGATCGTGGTACCACATCCCGAGGTAGGCGATGTAATTGCACAGGTAGTGACCCGGAGTTCCGTCGTAGTCAATCCAGGCGTTGACGCCTGTCTGATCGTTGACCGCGTCTCGGATCTCTTCCATGGGAAGAGTGGAGTACCTGGGCTGGTTGGGAGCCAGGGTACTGTCGGGCGGATTGGGCGTGGGGAAGTAGGGGTATTCATCGTCGGCCACCCACGTATTCCAGTTGAAGGCGTCATCCTCGATCTCCCACTGGCCGGCACCGGCGCCGAAACTGATGATGATCTCGGGGTGGAACTCCTCGGCGCGGCCCCAGAAGTCGGCCCAGGTGGCCTGATAGTCCACCTCGAACTCTCGCGTCATCTTGTCGAACGCCGGGAAGAAGGCGTAGACGTCATAGCCGAACCCCTCCCAGTTCTCACCGATCCAGCCTTCAGGATTCAGATCCGGGTCGGGGCTGAAACGATAGATCATCTCACTCGTGGGCGACCAGTAGCCGGTCAACATCACGACCGGCCTTGCGTCTGCCGAGGCGGAAAGAGAGAGAGCCAGGAGGATTGCGATCAGGCAGCTTCTCATTTGTGTTCCCACCTTTCAGTTCTATGGATCCTACGACGTAAGTACCACGATTATAACTGCATCTGGGACTCGTTCGACACAGAAATGGGTGGACGATCCGCTGAGTGACCGCAGTGGCTGCGCCGGCGACCGAGCCTGCCAGGCCGGTCTGGCGGGAATCCGAACGCTGCGCTCTGACCCGCACTTCGAGGCCAACTGTCTCCTCGGCAATGCGATAGAGCCTTACAGCAAGGGGTCGCCTCGAGAAAGAGGCAACTGGTCGGGTTTCAGAGAATCCAGGGAACCTCTCCGATGGAGAACTGTGCCGACCAGGGTAAGCTTCAACTTCGTGGCCATCGAGGAGGAGAAGGAACGACCATGTTGACACTGACCCCGGAAGCTCAGGAGAAACTATCGGCTTTTGTGGCCGAGAAGAATCTCACATCCCCCATCCGGATCTACATGGCTCCTGGCTGAGGCGGCCCCACCCTGGGCCTGGCTCTGGACGAGCCGAAGGAGACGGATAGAAACTTCGAGTTCGACACCTTGACCTTCATCATCGACGAGGAGCTCCTTGCGCAAGCCGGCAACATCCGGGTGCTCTACGCCGAGACGCCCCGCGGCGAGGGATTCCAGCTCGAATGGAGCAACGCCCCCCTGGGCGGATCCGCCGGCTGCGAAGGCTGTAGCTGCTGATCTCTCATGTCCTGTGTGCGGCCATTGCTATGAACCTGGCATCGCCATTGCCCCTAGCGCCCGACCACCAAACGCCGTACCGCGCTGCGCTCTCCCGCATTCAGTCGGGCGAAGTAGGTGCCCGTGGGTACGGGTTGCCCTCGCCGATCCCGGCCGTCCCAGGTAACGAGATGCTCGCCGGCTGCCATCGGCCTCCGGCGACGAGCAAGTAATCGCCGTAGAAGGCGAACTCCTTCGGCACCCCCGTGACGGGTGCGCGCTCGCCCGCAGGAGTCCCGTAGTCCGCGACAACTCTGTAACTCCTTCACGATCGGCCATCTCTCTTAACGACGTAACCTCACCCGTGATCAGGACAACCCTATCTGCTCTCATCGCACTCGTGCGGGCCGTGCTCATGCTTCTGGCAAGCCAAGCGCTGGACAATGCTGGCCTGCGTAAGCAACTTGCTGATCACGTTCAGCACGATTACGGGTTGGTCGCGTAAGCGGGCGTTCGACCACGGGGCAATCAAGACGATCGACCGAGCCACCGGTCTGCCTGCTCATCGGAACCGCTGCCCTTCCTGCCCCACACCTGGCAACGAGCCGACTCTCGCCGCGTCTCTGACGTCCAAAGGACTCGTGAAGTCAGTCTCAACTCGCGGCCGCATCCATCAGCTCACCGCGGAATCGAGTCTTCGCGGACCACGGCGGCATGAAGGGAAGATACCGCTAGCTGCCTGCAAAAGGCTGCCGTTTGATTGAGGCGTCTGGCCGACACTGTCCAGATCAGCGGAGGATAGTCAGCGCTCTCACCACACTCGCGCTGCCTGCCCGCAGACGTGCGAAATAGATGCCTGACGTCCCTGGACCAAGTGGTTGCTCCGGCCTCCAAGACGCTGTCCCCTCTCCGCTAACCGCAAGCGAGGCAACCTGCCGCCCAGTCGGGTCGAAGATCGCGATCTCGCCTATCAACCCTGGAGAGATGCTGTAACGCAAGCTCACCTGTCCTAGCGTAGGATTCGGCGTCACAGCCAGAGTGGGATGCACAGCTCCAGGGAAGTCTGATCGCGCATCCTGGGCATCCCAGCAATTGACGGGTAGTGCCCCGATCAGGCCGCACGAATACTGGGTACAGGGGCTGTAGTTCCAGAGGTAGTAGTCGCCGCCTGCAAGATCGCAGAATTGCGGATCCTGGCATATGTTCTCGGCCTGCCCTAGCTGATCCTCGATGTACCCAACCCAATCGCCGTTCGCATTCCCGAAGACATCACTGCACGACAGCTCGATGCTCGCGGTCTCATGACAACGCACTCCTTGCCCGGCTAGGCCAAAAGCGAGGATGCTATTCTCGACAGTGACCAAGGCATGGTTCCAGCACTCGATTCCTGCTCCAGCGGCCAGCGTGCCCGTGGCCTGATTCTCGATGAAGGTGCAGTTGGTGATCAGTGGAAGCGAAAAGTCACAGCCTAGTCCCCCGCCGTATTGCGCGACATTGCCATCTAAAACACAGCCTTCCAGGATAGGAGTCGCTTCGTCCTCGCACCACACCCCGCCTCCCTGGATGGCCTGATTCTCCTCCAGGACACAATTCACCAGTCTGAGCGAACTGCCCACGCACAGCACCGCCCCACCGAGTCCATCTGGCTCTGTCACGTACCCGCCCCGGATGGTAACCCCCTCCAGCAACGCTTCGTTTGTCTCCCCGAACTCCATGCGAAATCCGCGGTGTGGATCACTCGCACTCCCCTGACAATCGATGACGCACAATCCCGGCTCGCCACTCATCGATCGAATCGCGATGCTCTTCCCCGACAAGTCAATGTCGCGGTTGCCATCTCCGAGAAATACACCGTCGCCCAGCAAGACCGCATCTCCCTCTGTAGCAACATCCACAGCGCTCTGAATGGTGGGAAACTCTCCACTGCCATCAGGCATAACCACATGCTGACTATCATCGCAGCCGACTGGCAAAGCACCTATCAGGCCGCAATCCGGAGCGTCGGCACATGGTGACTCAGGCAGAAGATGGTAGTCTCCGGCGTCAGGATTACAGAACAGAGGATCCTCGGAGATATCTCCGATACCCACAGGAACACCGCTGTAGCCGCCGGATTCGTTAGCCCATACGTCGTTACAGTAAGAGGCCATCTCACCACCCCAACGAGCCCGGAGACCGTACCTCCCGTTGTTAGAGATGATTGAGTTGGAAACCTGGACGGAAGCGCAGTCACCTTGAGACAAGACACCTCCCTCATCGTTATCGTAGACAGTACAATTCTCAATGACAAGACTGCCGCACGGACCGTCCGAGAATTGGAGAATCCCAATACCATCGTTCGAGCCCCTGCCATTGTCCCATACAACCGTGGACAACACAGTGAGTGAGCTACCGTCGTGGTGCACAGCTATTCCTTCGTCACCGTTTCCATGTATCCGGCAATTCCGAACGGTAATGGAACCTCCTCGGCAGGCTATCCCGTCGCCATATACCTCTCCGGTAGCGCCCGTGATCGTGAAGCCATCGAGAAGAAGGTCTAGACTCTCTCCTTCGTTCACTTGGACTGTCGGCACATCGTGAGAAACACTGGATATCGTTGTTGCCTCAGGACCGGCAACAGAACAGACAGCAATATCGACCCCTCGGAAGATAATGTTCTCTTCATACGTTGCAGGATCGACCAGCACCGAATCTCCGGCCACCGCAGCATCGATGGCTGCTTGCAGGGTCATGAAATCCCCGGTCCCGTCAGGGCACACGAGGTAGGTTTCGGGATGAGCAACCGTCGACTGCAAACCGAACAGAACCAAAGCAACGAACAGGAACTTGCGCATAGTCAATCCTCCGTCGGCACTGTTGATACAATCGCCATAGCCATATGTTGACGATAGCAGATACACATAGATGCATCTAGGCCCAGTCTCTTCCAACATGAAATGAGCCTGTAGGATAGCGTGATTCCAATATGAAGTGAGCCTGGCGGGAGGGCGTGCTTCCGTTCATGATGGAAGGATGAATACCATTATGGACGACACCCAGATTGAGACCATCGAGCAAGTTAGGCGGTTCTTGGCAGGTTCGGGGGCCATGGCGATGGCCATTTCGTCGAAGGCTGAGCGCTATGAGATTGACTCCTCTGCGAGACCTGGTTCAGGATCAAAGTCAAAGCCTACTTCGATGTCGTTGTACTTGACTTTCAGAGTTCTGGCAAAATCTGCAAGGCCCTGTAGAGTTCGCCGGGCGAGATCGCGCGCCTTCTCATCTCGGGACAGGCGCAGGAGTGCCTGGCGTAGCTGCGGCGCGTGGATAGCCGGTAGAGATTGCGATTCCGGTGCTTCCACACGCATGGTCTGAACGCCAGCCACCTCAGCATCAGCCCGCATCCGCTCCAGCAGAACCGTCTTGCCAACGCCGCGGAGACCTACTAAGAGACAGCTCTTCGCCTAGCGTCGGATCTTGATTCGCTCGAGGGCGATGCGTACCTGCTCTCGCAGATCGTCACGTCCTGCAAGTTCCGGAGGGGGCGTGCCGGCTCCAGAGGCATAGGGGTTTCTGATCGGGTCCATGGGGCAAATCTACCGACCTTTCCACCATCAGCTCCCCCGGCCACCCCCACTCGTCGGATGGGTTCACCGAGCGGATACCGTGGAAAGACAATTCCACTTCCGCTGGCCCACCCTTTCCGCGCCCATTCTCGAGATGGACACCTGCTTCCACCTACGGAGAGGCCACGATTCCTATACCAAAGCTCATCACTTTGGGTGCCAAACGCAGGGGATATGCAGATACGTGCCGAATCTCCCAGGTTCTGGCGACTTCTCGAACAAACGCGGTGTAGTCGAATCCCTTGTGCTCATGCCTTTCTACCCAGTGCATTAGTCCTAGGCTCGCGGCGACGACCTCTTGGGCTTTGTACCCCTGCTGATTACCACATACACCCTTCACGAGGTGCTTGAGCAGAAAGACAGGCCCTTTCTCATTCGGCACGGTAATAAACAGCAGGCGGGTAGTCACGTCACGGATCGTCCTCAGATAGGGCGTCACCTCCTCCGGCGGAATGTGCTCAAAAGTCTCCATGCAGAGATTGATATCGAATCTGGCGGGGCCAAGAATGGACCGCATATCCCAGTGTGTATGACATTCGTGGAATCTGTAGGTATGCTGGTGGCCCCACCTTTCCGTGGCCAGATCAAGGCCATTCTCCCAGTTGGCATCCAGGCCAGTATAGTACAGCGGCCTGGCAGGAAGATAATCGAGGGACCGGGCATCATAGCATCCTAGCTCAAGCACAGAATGCGGCCGTGCCCAGTAGCGCCTGACGGCCCAGGACATCCATCTGAAACGGCTCAGGTGCAAATAGCGTCGGAGCCCTCCTCCGAATAGCCGCTCGTTGTAGGACGAATGTGCTTGCCGAAGCATCTGACCTTCTTAGGGTGGGCTACATCGAACCGACCCCCGGCACAAGTCTGTTTGCAGACAGTCAGTCGGTTGACTCTGCTCCTCTGGCCACCATTGGAGTTACTGTAGAGTCCATGTCCTTGGCTGTCCAGCGCGCAGCGAACCGGTTCACGCCAAAGGCCGTCGAGATGGCAAAGAACGGAGTCATGGGCACCCGGAACCGGGCATATGCCTGATATCCAGCGGAGGCCACGAGAAGCGCAAGCACTGCCAGTAGCATAGCCGTGTTGAGCCGTGTTGAGCCAATGCAGACGCGACATTCTGCAAACGACGGAAAGCCTGGATCTCTGAACGCGACCTCGAAAGGTGATTCCCCCACGCCATCGTAAATCCTGAGTGCTTCGTTACCCTCGGAGCAATCGCGCCCAATTGCCGCATGTACACTTTCGGGATCGACAGCGGCTCGCGCAGGCAGCCTGCCTGCATCTCATCCCATGAGCCTCTCGAACCTCTTACGCATCAGCTCGAGGTATGCGCCCTTGGGCGCCTCCGGCAGAAAGCTCGCCGTGATCCAACGCTCCCACCTCGGCCTTGCGGACTCAAGCGCCACGACGACGCGGTTCACGGCGGCCCAGGTCAAGCCCAGGCGCTCAATGGCGAAGTAGTCCAGCAGGTCCTTGCGCAGCAGATTCCGCTTCTTGCCGTTGAGCGGCAACGCGAGCTCCCCCTGTGCGGCGGGCAGGATGATGCTCGTGTTGAGGAGATCATATGCCGGTGCGAGCTGTATCTTCGTGCCGCGGGTGATGACCGAAACGTTCTTGAGGTGCATGTCCTCTCCGCCGGTCAAGAAGCAGAAGAGTGTCCGGCGCAGCAAAGCGAGTTTCTCCACCTGAGGGAATGTTGTGTACTGCTCGATCACCCGGGCCACTTGCTCCATGCTGGCATCGTACTTCGTCTCCCGCGTGCCGCCCGCCAGTTGAGCGAAGTCCTCCACGGCGACCTTGCGCCCCCGCGGCAATCTGTCGAACCGCCGGATGAAGTAGGTCCAGGATCCATCCCGGCCGCGTACCAGACCGTGTGCGGGAACCTCGATGCCGCCTGCCTCAGCCAGTCGCATCGTCAGGTCCTCGTTCTCGGGCACGTTCGGATACTGTGCATGCGGGGGCTTCAGAATGTACGTGCCACCCCGGTCGACGATCTCGAAGCGCTGCGCCTTGGGGCGCAGGATGGCGCTGAGCTTGGGTTGGACCCCCTGGATCGAGAACTTCGTGGCGCGGCGTCCGGCTTCAAACCTCTGCTCTTCGGCACTCCATGGGAGATCATCCAGACCCGTGAGTGTTCGGGCCAATCGCTGCAGGCCTCGACGCGAATAGATCACCTCGCCTGGTTGGAGCGGCTCGTAGGTGAGCGGGCATCGGTTCATTCCGGGCCCTCCTCCGGGGGCGCGACCGTAACCGCTCCCACGAGATCGCGACCCACCGTGAGCAGTTGCTGCATGGGGTCGTCGCGGTCGATCTTCGCCGTTCGGAGCAGCGCCTCAAGCATGGCGCCCTCTGGGAGAAGCCCGTCGAAGAAAGAGGGGAAGCGGTCGAACTCATAGGGCTCGGACCGCACCGGCATAGTGACCGAGATCGGCGGCCCCGCGTAGTCGGATCCGTAGGTGAAGCGATAGGCCCGATTCCGGGCGATTTCGGTCAGCGTGCCCGCAACACGGCCGTGGACGGAGACCGTCGCGCTACGCATGGCCTGACTCCTCGTGGGGATCACGCGCCATCGGGCTGCGCCAATGCAGTTCCATGTTGAGCGCAGCGAGGACACGGAGGAGAGTCTCGAGCTGGACCGTCGGCTTCCCCTTTTCGATGTCGAAGACCGCGCTCTTGCCCACGGCTGCAATCTCGGCAAGTTCGAGCTGCGTGAGGCCGGCCGCCTTGCGGTGATCCCGGATGGCCTCTCCTAGAGTCTTGACCCATTCCTCCGGCGCCATGCCCGACCCTCCTTCTCATACACCCCAAATTACTGCCGAGGCAAGACCAGGAACCTGCTTCTTGGTGATTCACGCACGGGAAGGGACGAACTTCAAGCATAATGCTGCTAGGGCAGCAAAAATTGGTGTCACGGTCACCATTGCCAAGGTGGAATCATGAAGACGCACTTCATTGCTGCCAGGGCAGCAAATCAGGAGAAAGCTGGTAGGTTCGAAAGCTGGCGCGGCGACTGCGGTGTGTTGCGCGTCCCGAAGACTCCATCGGCCAGTATTCGAGGCACTTACGGCAGTTCGAAACGTTGGACTGAGGTCCGGTCGCGATGGGACTTCCTGGGCGCGGTGACTCCGCTGCTGATTGTCTGGCTCCCCAAACGTAACCCTCTTCGTAACCATCGCAACAGCCGCCACATTCGGCTGAGCATTTGACCTCACGCGCACGGGTCTACGAGACTTCATTGGGTCTCGTACGGCTCCACGATGTTTTCATCGCTGGTGAGCAGTTCTAACAAGCGCGGGT
>CAZZIF010000044.1:0-18432 GCA_964654025.1 uncultured bacterium | reverse complement strand
GCCGAGCGCATCGACAGCGAGATGCGCCTACGTTCCAGGTCGACCTCCAGCACCGCCACCGATACCTGCTGCCCGACCTTGACCACCTCGGCCGGATCGCGCACGAAGCGGTCGGCGAGCTGGCTGATGTGAACGAGCCCGTCCTGGTGAACACCCACGTCGACGAAGGCTCCGAAAGCGGTGACGTTGGTCACGATGCCCGGCAGCCGCATGCCGGGCCGGACGTCCTCGATGGCGGCGACGTCCTCGGCGAAGGCAAAGGCTTCGAAGCGATCGCGTGGGTCACGTCCCGGCCGCGCCAGCTCGGCGAGGATGTCGCGCAGGGTGGGCATGCCAACGCGATCATCCACATAACGCGCGAGATCGATGCGGTCGCGCTGCTGCGGGTCTCGGAGCAGATCGCCGACCGTGCTGTCCAGATCACGCGCCATGGCGTCGACGATCGGATAGCTTTCGGGGTGCACGGCGCTGGCGTCGAGGGGATGTTTGCCTCCGCGGATGCGCAAGAACCCGGCAGCCTGCTCGAAGGCCTTCGGCCCCAGGCGGGGAACCTTGAGCAGCGCGCGGCGGTGAGGGAACGGCCCGTGCTCGGCGCGGTGGGCCACGATTCCGCGGGCGAGCTGCGGGCCCAGCCCGGAGACGTAGGCCAGGAGCTGATGGCTGGCGGTGTTCACGTCCACGCCCACGCTGTTGACGCAGCTCATCACCACATCGTCGAGACTGCGTTTGAGCGCGCCCTGGTCGACGTCGTGCTGATACTGACCCACACCGATCGACTTGGGATCGATCTTGATCAGCTCGGCCAGCGGATCCATCAGGCGCCGGCCGATCGAGACGGCCCCGCGCACGGTGACGTCCTGGTCGGGCATCTCCTCGCGCGCGGCTTTGGATGCGGAGTAGACCGACGCTCCCGACTCATTGACCATCACGATCGCGATGGCCTTCGGCAGGCCGGCCGCACGAACGAAACGCTCGGTTTCCCGCCCGGCGGTACCGTTGCCGATCGCGACCGCCTCGATCTCGAAACGATGACAGAGGTCACGCAGCCGCACGGAGGCTTCTTCAGCCCGAGCGCCGCCGGTGTGCGGGTAGATCGTCTCGTGGTGCAGCAATGCGCCCTGGGCATCCAGACACACGAGCTTGCAACCGGTCCGAAAGCCTGGGTCAAGGGCCAGCACGCGCTTCTGTCCCAGCGGTGGCGCCAGCAGCAGTTCACGCAGGTTGTCGGCAAAGACCCGGATCGCCTCGTCATCGGCGCGCAGCTTGATCGCCACGCGCATCTCGGTCTCCAGCGAGGGGGCCAGCAGCCGCTTGTAGCTGTCTTCCGTGGCCAGGGCCACCTGCTGGGACGCCGGGCCCGTACCGCGCACGAAGAGACGCTCGAGCAGTGCGAGGGCCGGCTCTTCGGGCGGCGCGATGTGAAGGTACAGGTAGCCCTCCTTCTCACCACGCAGCATGGCGAGCGCGCGGTGGGAGGGCGCCGCCAGTGCCGGCTCCTGCCAGTCGAAGTAGTCCTTGTACTTGGCGCCCTCGGTCTCCTTGTTCTTGGCCACGCGTGAGGTCAGGATCCCCTTGCGTTCGAAGAGCTGGCGCAAACGGGCCCGCGCGTCGGCGTGCTCGCTGACCTGCTCGGCAATGATGTCGCGGGCTCCCGCCAGGGCCGACGCCTCATCGGGCACGCCGCGCTCTTGATCGATGTAGTCGCGGGCGGCTGCTTCCGGATCGAGGGGCCGATCGCCGCGCTGCTCGAACAACATCTCGGCCAGCGGCTCGAGACCCTTCTCGCGCGCGATCATCGCTCGCGTACGCCGCTTGGGACGGAAGGGAAGATAGACGTCCTCGAGCACGGCCAGCGTGGGAGCGGCAGATATCTTCGCCTCGAGATCGGGCGACAGGAGCTCGCGCTCGGTGAGTGACTTCAGAATCGCTTCTCGACGCCGGTCGAGCTCGGCCAGTTGCTCGATCCGGTCGCGGATCGTGGTGATGGCCACCTCGTCGAGCGAGCCGGTGGCTTCCTTGCGGTAGCGGGCGATGAAGGGCACTGTCGCGCCGCCGCCCAGCAGCTGGGCGGCCGCTTCCACGCGGTGCGGTTCGAGCTGTAGCTCGCGCGCGATCGTGGTGACGTGGCTATCTGACATCGGTGGGGGACTCCTCTCGCCTTTTTCATGCGATGGCCGGACGCGGCGGCGCTCGATACGGTCGTGCTCGATACGGTCGTGCTCGATACGGCCGTGCTCGACGCGGCCAGGCTCGATGCGGTCGCGCCGGATGCGGTCGCGCTAGCGGCCGTACGCCTTCATCACCTCGCGCAGCCGATCATGCGGCAAGGCGTGCAGCCGGTGGCCGTGGATGCCGGTCATGGTCTCGGCGGCGATCAGCACGTTGATGATCGCCTCCTCGGTGGCCTCGACGGTGGCCTTGAAGACCGGGTCGAGACCCCGCTTCGTTACGGCGTGCCAGATTTCGTGCCCCTCGGCGCCGGACTCGATGGGCGCGGTGGACGCCGCCAGGAAGATCTCGCCGGAACTGTGGTGGGAGTAGGTGCCCGTGCGTGCCACGCCGTGGGTGATGCGCCGGGCCACCAGCTCGATCTGTCCGGGGAGCAAGGGGGCATCGGTCACCGCGATGGCGATCAGAGAGCCGTCGCGGCGAGCCCGATGGCCCAGTTCGGGCTTCAGATCCGTGATTTCCCGTCCCACCGGAACGCCGGCAATGACCAGTTCGCTGCGACCGCCGAAGTTGGCCTGCACGAAGACCCCCAGCGTGTAGGTGGCCTCACCGATCGCGAACTGCCGGGATGCGGTACCGCTGCCCCCCTTGAACCCGTAGAGACCGTTGCCGGTGCCCCCGCCGACATTGCCCTCGGCGACCTCGCCGCCGGCAGCGGTATCGAGCGCATGGTGCACGTGCTGGGGGGTCACGTGCAGGCCCTGGATATCGCTCAGCATGCCGTCCCAGGTCTCACCCACGATCGGAAGACCGAAGGCGAAATCGTGCCAATCGTCGCTGCCGAAGCGGGCCTGGCACCAATGTCCAATGGCATCGCGCACAACACCCACGCTGTTGGTATTGGTAATGCCGATGGGACCGTAACCGGCGCCGAAATCCTGTACGTAGGGCAAACCGGTGAGCTCGCCGTCACCGTTGAGCGTGAACCAGGCGGCCCGGTACGGATCGGGCGATTTGCCCCGGGGCAAAACCACCGTGACCCCGGTACGAATCACCGGACCATCCTCGGCGGCCGAACCCGACACCAGCGTGGCGTATCCCACCTCGACGCCGGGCACATCGGTGATGGCATTGAGCGGCCCCGGCGTGCCGTCGAAGGGGATGCCGAGGTCGCGAGCCCGCATCGCCGAATCCGCACCCGATGGATCGGCGGCCAGCAGGCAGAGGATCATCGTGATCAGCATTCGTGGCAGCATGCTACCTCCTCGATCCGAGTTCATGTTCCGCGAAAGATGAACGATCGAGGATAGCGCACGCGCACCTGAGGGCAAGACAGGATTGCGGCATGAGACGAAAGGGGTCTTCGCCGGGAACCGATTCGGTCGTTCCGGCATCTAAGAAGCGAGACGACGCTTGCATCATCCCAGCTATACCCGCCGCGCGCGTTAAGCGCGCGTAGAGCGAGGAGTGATCGATGAGGGAGGCACGTCGGGTCGCCGGACGACCGGTCCGAGCGCGTACGATCACCCGAGGAGTGATCTTCCTGCTCGTCGCCGCTGGTCTCTCCGCTTGGCCTGCTTGGGCCGGCGAAGAATGCCCTGCGGCTCCTGTTGGGTTTCACCCAAGCATCGCATTCTCCGGAGGCGTGCGCGGTTTCTTCGAGGACGATCTCGATGCCATCTACGGCGTCTTGCCCGCCGTGGGCCTGCGCGTGTCGCTGCCGACGGGGCGGGCCGGTGAGTTCTTCGCGGGCATCACGCGTGTGGCCGACTCCGAATCGATCAACCTGCGCACCACCGGCTTCACGGGCAGCGCCGACGCGGACTACGAAGCGATCAGCTTCGAATCCGGGATCCGCCTGAATCTATCGAAGAACGATGATCAGCGTCTCTACTTCGGATTCGCGGCCGGCTACGATTGGATTGCCGAGCGCATCGAGGGGACGGCTCCCCATACCGGCGACTTGGCCCCCGAGTACACCGGCGGGGGCTGGCGGCTCCACCTGCTGATCGGCCCGGAGTGGCGGCTTGGAAGGAGCCCGTATGCGATCGGCGCCGAGTTCGTGCTCGGCGGCGGGTCGGTTCTGATCGAGCATGATCACTTTCAACGTGAGATTGAGACCACCGGTTTGGGGATGAGTGCGTATGTGGTGCGTCGTTTCTAAGCGCATCGCCCTGCTCGGCGCTCTGCTGGCTCTTTCGCTGGCCTGGGGTTTCGCCTCGGTCGCGGCGGCCGACGGCGGGATGATCGGTCCGATGGGGCTGTTCCTGTACGAGTCGGCACAGCGGGCGGTGGTCATCTACTCCGAGGAAGACGGCACCGAGGACTTGATCGTGCAGGCCGGTTTCCGTGGCCAGGCCGATGAGTTTGCCTGGATCATTCCTGTGCCGTCGATGCCCGAGGTCACCACCGCGGACGCCGAACTTTTCTACGAAGCGGCCTGGATGACCCGCCCCGAGTACCGGTACCGGGGCGATGCCGACGGATGTGCGTGCAATGAGGGCTTCCAGACGCAGCCGGACGGCTCTTCCGGGGGAGATGTGACCATTTATGACGAACTCACCGTGGGCGTCTACGCGGTGCGCATCGTGGGCGCCGACTCCACCGCCGCCCTGGCCGACTCGCTCGAGGCCTGGGGCTATCTCCACGCGGAGAACCGAGACGTCGTGCTCGAGACGCTCGGGCACTACGTGGACAAGGACTGGGTCTTCGTGGCGCTACGCACCCAGGGCGACGGGTTCACGCCCGGCCACGCCAATGACTTCTACTATGGAGGCACCGACCCCGTGCACCTGCGCTTCGAGGCCGCCGAGCCGGTCTATCCCATGCGCATCTCGGCCATGAGCGCCGACGAGGCCTCGGATGTCACCTTGTACGTGTGCGCCCGCCATCGCATGACCTTCCCCGGGGCCGAGACCCTCTACGCGAATCGGATCGACTCGCACGAGCGGGCTCAAGTCCAGCAGGCCTACGAAACCTTCGCGGAGGTGCTGCCCGACGATTGCTTTCTCACCAAACTGCACGTGATCCTCTCTCCGGAGGAAATGGAGGAGGACATCATCCTGACCCCGGCCTCCTCGGATCGGGAGATGCGCCAGATCTACTACAGCGGGTGGCCGCCGCTGGACGGGGTCCTCATGATCTTGCTCGGCGCCGTCTTCTGCATCTGGCGGCGGCGACAAACTCCGCCGACTGGTGGGTATCGCCCGGTTGCAACACGATGGCGAGCCAGGCGTGGCTGGCACCGCCCACGCTGGTCGGACCCGCTGGAACTCGCCCCTGCTCGGGGGGTGAGGCAGGGTCAGAGTGAGAGCAGTGTCTCGGTTTGCATTTATGACGGGTCGGCGGAAGGTTCACGGGATGACCACCTTGCCACGCATCATCACATGCCTGCTCCTGGTCACGATGGGGCTGGGAAGCACGCCCTTCTTCGCCGTGGGCGGTGATCGCGCCTCGGCCGCGGCGGCGAGCCGGTGTGGGTGCTCGGCTGGGGAGGACGCTTGCGAGCCCGCCTCCCAACACGACGAGCGCCGGCCGGCCGAACGGGCCTCGGATCTCGATGAGCAGTTACTATCTGCGCGAAACGCTTGTCCCGATTCCGGCGCCCATCAGAACGACTGCTGTCCCACCGGCTGTCATACCTGCTTCCGTTCCTGCTGCGCGGGCCTTCTGATTCTCCAGCCCAAGTCCGTGACGCTCTCTCCCGGCCAGCTCGTCCAGCCGTATGGCACCCCGGTGATCGGGGTCTTCTCCTCCCGCGATCCGGCGGGCATCTACCATCCACCACGCTCCTAGTCTCCCATCTCGTCATCATCACCATCATCGCTTGCCTGTAGAGACGACGGGCAGGCCATCTGCCGACATGCATCCGGGCCGAGGAGGCCACAGCCATGCGCGCGTGCGTGCACCTTGCCGGGCACGTTTGTGCGTGCACGGGAAGGACGCACGGGAAGGACGCACGGGGAGGAGAAGAGCCATGAAGCGCATTCATTCCTTGGGATGGTCATTGGGATGGTCATTCATGATCCTGCTGGCGGGTCTGGCTGCATGGCAGCTCGGCTGCGACCGGCAGGATGGCCGCGAGGCCGAGCCGCTGAGATCGGAAGCGTCGGTGTCGGCCCAGGAAGGTGCATTCTGCGCCGAGCACCAGATCGCCGAGGCCCAGTGTCCCTTCTGCAATCCCGAGGTGGGCCCGGCGAACGCGGGGGGCGGCGAACAGGCCGGCGGGTCCGGCTGGGATCGGGGTGCGGCCACACCTTCCCGAATGCATCAGGCGCCGGCTACCGTGTGCGCCAAGGTGAGTTTGCTCGTGCGCCTCGATTCTCCGGCGATCGCCCAAGAAGCGGGACTCGAGTTCGCCACCGCGCGGGTCGAGCCGGTCAGCCGCTGGGTCGAATGCAATGCGGTGGTCGACTACAACCGAAACGTCTACGCCCGCCTGGCCCCGCAGATGTCGGGGATCGTGGCGGAGGTCCATGCCGACCTGGGCGATGAGGTCGAAGCCGGCGACGTACTGGCCGTCATCACCTCGCCCGATCTGGGGGTGGCGAAGTCTCATTACCTGAAAGCGCGGGCGGTCACCAAGCTCCGGCAGCAGAACCACGAGCGAGAGGCCGAACTACACGCCAGCGGCCTATCCAGTGAGAAGGTGCTGTTCGAGCTGGAGACCCAGCTGGCCGAGAGCCGCATCGAGCTGGCCGAGGCCGAGCAGATGCTCCTTACCTTCGGCCTATCCCCGGAGGAGATCGACGCCATCACGCGAACCCAGGACACGAGTCCCCGCTACCTGATCACCGCCTCCTTCGATGCGGTCGTCGTGGAGCGACAGGCCGCCCTGGGCGAAGTCGTTGGCCCAGCCAAGCCGCTTTTCGCGATCGCCGATGTGACCCAGATGTGGGTGACCCTCGATGTCTACGAGGCCGACCTCGGCGAGATTGCCAAGGGACAGACCGTGACCTTGCGCGTCGCGAGCCTGCCCGAGCGGGTCTTCGGCGGCTACATCAGCTGGGTGAGCGCGGAGCTCGATCCACGCACGCGCACGCTGCGGGCCCGCGCCGAGTTCGACAACTCCACCGGCCTGCTGAAGGCGCACATGTTCGCGGATGCCAGGGTTCTGGTGCAAGATCGCGAGCCGGCCCTGGTCGTTCCCCAGGCGGCCGTCCAGTGGGAGGGCTGCTGCAATGTGGTCTTCGTGAAGCAGAGCGACACGGTCTACCAGCCCCGCGCGGTGCAGCTGCGCGACGCCCAGGGCGGGTCCTACCAGGTGCTCGCGGGCATCGCCCCCGGGGACGAGGTCGTCACCCAGGGAAGCTTCCTGCTCAAGACCGAGATCCTGCGAGGCAACTTGGGTGCCGGTTGCTGCGAGGTGCATCCCGGCGAGTAGGACACCGGGCGCGGCCGATGAGTCCGTGCGTGCGGGCCCATCGGCCGGTACCGCACGGCCACGGGCCGCCCGCTAGGGTCAACAGAAGGAGCCGAGCATGCTGAGCGCGATCATCAACTGGTCCCTGAATCACCGCTTGACGGTCATCGTCCTCACCCTGGCGTTGATCGGGGTGGGGGTGCACACCGTGCTGCGCCTGCCGGTCGATGCCTTTCCGGATACGACCCCGGTTCAGGTGCAGATCAACACGACGGCCCCGGCCCTCTCTCCGCTGGAGATCGAGCAACAGATCAGCTTCCCCGTCGAACGGGCGATCTCGGGGCTGCCGGGCCTGGAGGAGGTCCGCTCGATCTCGAAGTTCGGACTGTCTCAGGTGACCGTGATCTTCGAGGACGGCACCGATATCTACTTCGCCCGCCAGCTCGTGATGGAGCGCCTGCAAGGGGCCCAGCTGCCCGAGGGCATCGCCCAGCCCACGATGGGACCGGTCGCCACGGGGTTGGGGGAGATCTATCACTATGTCCTCTCCAGCGAAACGCACACGCTGCGGGAGCTGACCACCTTGCACGACTGGGTCATCAAGCCTCGGCTGCAATCGGTGTCCGGTGTGGCGGAGGTCAATACCTGGGGCGGTGAGAAGAAGCAGTTCCACGTGATGATCGATCCCGTGCTGCTGACCAAGTACGAACTCACCTTCGATGAGGTCGCCACCGCCCTGGCCCGCAACAACCTCAATGTCGGCGGCGGCTACCTGGAGCAGGCCGGCGAGCTTCATCTGGTCCAGGGCGTGAGTCTGACCACCACGCTGGAGGAGATCGGCAGCATCGTGATCACCGCCCACGACGGGGTGCCCATCTACGTGCGCGATGTCGGCGAGGTCCGCGAGGGGCACGAAATCCGCCGTGGGGCGGTGACCGCCAATGGGCAAGGGGAGGTCGTCCTGGGGCTCGGCTTCATGCTCATGGGCGAGAACAGTCACGAGATCACGACCCGCTTGCAGGAACGGATGGCGGAGATCCGGGAGATTCTGCCCGAGGGGGTCGAGATCCGGCCGGTCTACGAACGAACCGAGCTCGTCGACGAAGTGCTCAGGACCGTCGAGGAGAACCTGTTGCTTGGCGCCCTCCTGGTGATCGCGGTGCTCTTCGCCTTCCTCGGCAACATCCGCGCGGGCTTGATCGTGGCCTCGGCGATTCCGCTGTCGATGCTCTTCGCTGCCCAGGGGATGGCTCGCTTCGGCATTGCCGGCAGCCTGCTGAGTCTGGGGGCGATCGACTTCGGTCTGATCGTCGACAGCTCGGTCGTCATGGTGGAGAACAGCGTGAGGAAGCTCGCCGAGGGAGATACGGGCCGCGAGGGAGATCAGCGTCGTTCGGTCCTGGAGACCGTGCGTGAGGCGGCCCTCGAGGTGCGCATGCCCACGATGTACGGCGAGCTCATCATCGCCGTCGTCTTCCTGCCGGTGCTCGCTCTGGAAGGGATCGAGGGCAAGCTGTTCCGGCCGATGGCGCTGACCCTGCTGTTCGCCTTGGCAGGTTCGATGATTCTCTCGCTCACCCTCATGCCGGTGCTGGCGAGCCTGGCGCTCAAGCGTGGCCAGAAGCTCCGCGAGAACGGGTTCGCGCGCTTGGCGAAACGCCTCTACCGGCCGGTCATCCTCTTCGTGCTACGCCGCCGCCGCGCCGTGATCGCCGCCGCGGTCTTGGTGGTGGTGGGCGCCGCCGTGTTGGGGACGACGATCGGGTCCGAGTTCATCCCGCGGCTATCCGAGGGAGGCCTCGTCATCAACACGGTGCGGCTGGCCGGCGTGTCGCTGGAGGAATCGATCCGCTACGGCACCCAGATCGAGAAGGTGATCCTCGAGAAGTTTCCCGACGAGGTGCGCGACGTGTGGGCACGTACCGGTACCGCCGAGGTGGCCACCGATCCGATGGGGATGGAACTCACCGACATCTTCATCACCTTGACGCCACGCGATGAATGGACCCGGGCGGGGACGCAGGATGAGCTCGTCGAGCGCATGCGTGAGGACCTATCGGGGCTGCCCGGCATGCGCATGATCTTCACCCAGCCGATCGAGATGCGCGTCAACGAGATGATCGCGGGCATCCGCACCGACATCGGGGTCAAGATCTTCGGCGACGACCTCACTCTCCTTCGAGAAACCGCCGATCGGGTGGCCGAGGTCCTCGAGTCGATCGAGGGCGCCACCGACCTCTACGTGGAGCAGATTACGGGCCAACCGGTGTTGGAGGTGCGGGTGGATCAGGCCGCCGTGGCGCGTCACGGCGTCTCGGCCCAGCATGTGCTGGAGCTGGTTGAAGCGGTCGGCGGCGTGCGGGTGGGCGAGATCCGCCAGGACCAGCGCCGCTTCGACCTCGTGCTGCGCCTGCCCGAACGCTACCGGGATCGCCCTGACGCGCTGCGGCGGATTCTCGTTCCCACCGCCACCGGCGCGCGGCTTCCCCTGGACCAGCTGGCGACGATCGAGCACGTGGAGGGTCCCTCGACGGTCACGCGGGAGTGGCAGAAGCGCCGGATCGTGGTCCAGTGCAACGTGGACGGTCGTGACGTGGGCGGCTTCGTGGAAGAGGCCCGCGAGCGGCTTGCGCAGGAGGTGGACCTGCCGGCCGGTTACTTCGTGAGCATGGCGGGCCAGTTCGAGCACCTGGAGCGGGCGCGCCGGAGCCTGACGCTCATCGTGCCGGCGGCGCTGCTGCTGATCCTTTTCCTACTCTACACCAGCATGAACTCGCTGCGCGACGCGTTCATCATCTTCACCGGCGCTCCCTTCGCGGCGGTGGGCGGGATCCTGGCCCTCTGGTTGCGTGATATGCCCTACACGGTCTCGGCCGGGATCGGCTTCGTGGCCGTCTGCGGGGTGGCGATGCTCGATGGGCTCGTCCTGGTCTCGACCATGCGGCGGCGATTGGAGTCGGGCGAGGCGCCCGATCAGGCGATCGAGCAGGGCGCGCTGATGCGCCTGCGGCCGGTGCTGATGACGACGATGGTCGCCGCCCTGGGCTTCGTGCCCATGGCACTCAACACGGGCATCGGCGCCGAAGTGCAGCGGCCCCTGGCGACCGTGGTGATCGGCGGGGTCGCCTCGGCGAACATCCTGACACTGATCGTGCTACCGGCGATCTACCGGGTTTTCGGCCGACGGCGTTGACGATGTGCTGCGCTCCCATGCTCGCGGACTTCCTCAAGCGGGAGAATCCTGCACCCTGGTGTTAGAAGAACCCCATCTTCCATCTCTGTCGATTCATGCATTCCTAATTCCCGACACACTGTGCATTCACGATGAACCGGCATAGTCCAGGCCGTCGGATGCGTCGAGCCGTTGTGTCTTGCCGGCAACCAGCAGCGTTCCGCGGAAGGAAGCGACGCACACATCTGGCATGGACCACGGACGGTCGTTCGCAACTCCGTCATCGAGGGTCAACGTTCTACTAGGGTTTGGGGACCCGCGTCCCTCTCTACAGCCATGGAATCGTTATCTTAAGGAGGAGGCACAATGCGAGGAAGCATCAAGGGGCTGCTCGTGGCGCTGGCGCTGGTTCTCGTGGTGGGAACCGCTCAGGCCGAGCTGAAGAACGTCATCATCATGATTTCCGACGGTTGGGCCCAGACCGGCCTGGATGCCACGGCCTACTGGCATGGTGAGCGCACCGAGTACGAGGCGGATCCGACGTGGAACTACTGCGGCATGACGAACTACATGTACCACGAGGGCGGCGAGAGCCCTCCCTACGGTGGCGGTGGTTTCGTCGGCATCTATGGCTATGATCCGGACCTGGCCTGGAACGACTGGTTCTACATGCAGAACTACGCCACCGACTCCGCCGCGGCGGGCACAGCCATGTCGACGGGTCTCAAGACCTACAAGGGATCGATCGGCATGGGCGTTGGTGACGGCCCGGGCCAGCGCGAGCCGCTGTTCCACATCTTCTCTCGGGCCGAAGAGCTTGGCAAGGCCACCGGCGTCATCACGAGCGTTCAGCTCAGCCACGCCACGCCGTCTTCGTTCGTTGCCCACAACGAGAGCCGCAACAACTACGCCGAGATCGCCCAGGAACTGATCGCCAGCGATGCCGAGGTCGTGATGGGCTGCGGCCACCCGAACTACGGCAACGACGGTCAGTGGGATCCGGGCGACCCGGGCGTTCCGGGCGACTGGAAATACGTCGGCGGTTACGATCAGTGGAACGAGATGACCGGCGGCATGACCGACTGGACCTTCATGGATGAGAAGGCCGACTTCGAGGCGCTGGCCGACGGCACCCTCCAAGCCGACCGGGTCTTCGGTGTTGCTCAGGCCGCCGCGACCCTGCAGTTCAACCGCAGCGGCGACAGCGTGCCTTACGGCGGCAACTACAACACCACCCTTCCCCCGTACCACGATCCGATGATCCAGAACGTCCCGACGCTCGAGACCATGACGCGCGGCGCGCTCAACGTCCTGGGCCAGGATGCCGACGGCTTCGCCCTGATGATCGAGGGTGGCGCCATCGACTGGGCGGGCCATGCTCGCCTGATGGGCCGTTGGATCGAGGAGCAGGACGACTTCAACAATGCCTTCCAGGCGGTCGTCGAGTGGGTCGAGACCAATAGCAACTGGAATGAGACGCTGGTCGTGGTCACCGGTGATCACGAGACCGGTTTCTTGTGGGGTGATGGCGTCGATCCTGAGACCCCCGACACGTGGTTCGCTCCGGTCGCTGACAACGGCGCTGGCGTCGTTCCCGGTTTCTACTTCTACAGTGCGCCTGGCGACAACTGGCAGAACCCCTCCGGTTCAGCCGGCCACACCAACCAGGCCATTCCCTTCTTCTACAAGGGCTATGGCTCGAGCGTCCTCGCCTCCTATGCGGATGAGCTCGATCCAGCCGTGGGTAACTACCTGGACAACACCGAGCTCGCGCTGGCGGTCTTCACCCTGTTCGATGATCCGACGCCGATTCTGGACGACGATCCGTTCGAGCCGGGTATGAACGATGAAGTCCGCTCCGCGGGTCTGCTCTACGCGAACTACCCGAACCCGGTCCGCGCGACCACCAACATCAAGTTCGACCTGCCGAACGAGGCGCATGCCTCGCTGGAGATCCTCGATGTTCAGGGCCGCACGGTGCGCACGTTGAGTGACCAGACGATGTCGGCCGGCACGTACTCGCTGATGTGGGACGGTACCGATGCCAATGGCCTTCGCTGCGCCAGCGGTACCTACTGGTACAAGCTCGACGTCAACGGCCGCGTCGAGACGAAGCGACTGACCGTACTCCAGTAAGCGCGATCCGCGTTGGAATCGCCCTTACGCCGTGACCTGATCTGCGGGGGCTCCGCGCTGATGCGCGGGGTCCCCGTATCGTGGTTTTGAGACCCAGGAGGCGGCCGGATGCCCGCACGTGACAGACCCGAGCACGGCTCACCGCCCGCCATCGACGGCGTCTCTGAAGCGGAGTCCACCCGCTTCAAGGCTCTCGTACGCGCTTCCTTCCTCGCGCTGGGCGCCGACGTGGGTTTGATCGTGCTTCTGTACAGTCTCTCGCGCCTGACCGGCAGCACAGTGCTGCTCGCCGATGCGCTCCACTCGGTGGGTGATCTGGGTGTGACCGCGACCGTGCTGCTGTCGATCCTGGTCAACCATCGCTATCTTTCAAAGAGCTGGGGGCGCTTCGCCGAGTCGCTCCTGTGTCTGGGTGTGGCGGGAGTGATGGGCTTCGGCGCCGTGGAGCTGCTGACCTACGTTGTGCAGAACCCGCCCGACCGATTCATCCAGGCCCGCGATCCGAATCAGGTGATCGCGTTCGCCGGCATCTCCTGCGCGCTGGTCGTGACCTTCGTCATGGCCGGCTACAAGAAGCGCATTGGACGGCGGTACGATTCGCCGCTCTTCGAGGCCGAGGGGGCCCACACCCACTCAGATTTTCTGACCTCCCTCGGGGTCTGGGTCACGTTGCTGGTCGGCTACTTCGGCCTGGACATCGAACGCCCGATGACGGCCCTGATCGGTCTGGCGATCCTCAACATGGCCGCTCGCCTATTGACTCGCACGATCGGGCAGCTGCGGGTCCGCTGGCCCGCCTCGCTCGCACAGGCGGGGCGAACGATGCAGCAGAGCGTGAGCACGGCTTTCGAGCGGCTACCGCTGCGTTTGCAACGTGTTGTCCGCGCGGTGTTCTTGCCTCGGTGGCCGGTTCGGCTATGGCGGAGCGCTCTGGCGACGGCTCGGTGGCTCACCGAACGCACCTCTCGCATGTGTCTCCCGCCGTTTCTCCAGGACGTGTGGATCAGACGCCACGCGCCAATCGTTCTGGGACTCCTGGTCGCGCTGATTCTGGGGCTCTATGGGGGATTGGGATTCTACAGCGTTCAGCCTTGGGAGGAAGGCGTCGAAATCGCCCTGGGAAGCGTGGTGGCCGTGCGAGGCCCCGGCCTTCATCTTCACGCCCCGCCGCCCTTCGGGACGGTCGAGGTCATCGGGACCGGCCTTCTCGCTCGCCTGGAGCTTGGATTCCGCACCGACCCCGACGCCGACGATGACTCGCTTGCCGCCAACCTATGGGAAGCAATGCATGTTCAGGGGCGCTACCGAACACGTCCCGAGGAAGCCGTGACGCTGACCGGCGATGAGAACCTCGTCGATAGCCGTCTGGTGTGCTACTACCAGATCACCGACCCCGTGCGCTTTGGGTTCCAAGCCCGGGATCCCCTCGAGATCCTCCGGGCCGCGTTCGCCCATGAGGTCCATGTCGCGCAGCGAAGCATCCCCCTCGATGGCTTGTTGACCTCCGAACGCGACCGGCTACAAGGCGACCTGCTGCCCCGGCTGCGACGGCGGGCGGCGCAGCTGGACATCGGCGTGGACATCCACCAGGTCTACCTGCTCGAAGCTCATCCGCCGCTTCCGGTGGTACCGCAGTACCGGGCGGTGGTGAGCGCCAAGGAAACGAAAAGCGAGGTCATCCTTCGCGCGCATGAATACGCCAATGAACTGGTGCCCCGAAGCCACGGTCAGGCGGTCTCTCTGGTGAAGGCGGCCGAGGCCGATTCGGTCACGCGGGTGGTGGGTGCCTTGGCCGGGGCCGACCGGTTTCGTTTGCAGCAGCACGCCTTCGGAATCGATGAGGGTGTCCATCGCGTTCGCCTGCACTGGGACGCGATCGAGGAGGCGCTCAGCGGAAAGCGGATCACGGTTCTGCCGGCTGCCACCCAACGGCGCATCACTCTTTCGTCCCAAGAAGAAAGCTTCGACCATGAATAAGATCCTATCCCTGATCCTGATGCTTGTCCTGGCCGGCGGGTCGCTGTTCCTCTGCACGGTCGTCTCCCAGCAAGGGGAGATCACGGTCGTACAGCGTTTCGGCAAGCCGGTACGCGTCATCAAGGAGCCGGGCCTCTACTGGAAGCTGCCCGCACCGATCGACCAACCGCGCCGTCTGGACGCGCGCCTCGCGGTCATCGAACCACGGCCCTCGGAGTTTCTGACGGCCGACAAGAAGAATGTCGTTCTGGCCGAGGCCATCTGTTACCGCATTGTCGATCCGATCGTCTTCATCAAGACCGTACGGGACGTGAAGGGTCTGGAACTGCGATTGACCGATCTGATGACCTCCTTCACCGGTATGCTGCTTGGCCAGCGCGATCTCGATGCGCTGGTCAATGTCGACGCCGAACAGCTCGCCTTCGACCGCCTGGTTGGAGACTTGACCGTGGCCCTACGAGATGCCAGCGCCGGCATGGGCATTCACGTCGAGCGAGTGTTCGTCAAGCAGATCATGCTGCCCGAGCAGAACAAGGCGGCGCTCTACAAGCGCATGCGCGCCGAACGGAACCGCATCGCGCGCAGGTATGCCGCGGAAGGAGAAGAGGAGGCGTTGCGCATCCGCGCCGAGGCCGATCTTGCCAGCCGGACCATCCTGGCCGAGGCTGAGCATGAGGGCGAGATCATCCGCGGCACGGCGGAAGCCGAGGCCATGCGGATCTACGGGGACACCTATCGGGCAGACTTGTCCTTCTATCGCTTCGTCCGTTCTCTGGATGCCTACAAGAAGATCTTCGACGAGCAAACCACCATCGTGCTGGATGAGAACTCCCCGCTCCTGGAAGCCCTACAGCCGATCGGTGAGCCTGAGGTGCCCCTCGAGCCGGGTCCCCGAGCGGGCGGGGGATACGGACCGGCCGAGACAGCTGGACCGGCCGAGACAGCTGGACCGGTCGACAGAGGTGGATCCGCGGGGGGATTCCGATCGGCCGAGGAATCCAGACCGGCCGCGAAGGGAGGGCGGCAGCATGCGCCGTAGTCACACCCGGCTGCTCGTTGGGCTCGCCCTGGGCAGCGGGTTGATCGCGTGGTTGGCCAGCGGCTTCTACTCGCTTTCCAGCGGGGACGAGGCCCTGATACTGCGCTGGGGCCGGGTCATCGCGCGACAGACGGAGCCGGGGGTGCACTTCCATCTGCCCTATCCGATTGACCGGGTCACTCGGGCGCGAGTGAGTGAGGTCCACAGCCTGGAGCTCCAGACACGTGCGGAAGGGCGCGAACTCATCACCGGAGACGCCAATCTCGTCATGGTCAGTGCCATCGCCAGCTACGACATCTATGATCTCGATCGATCGAGATTCGGCGTCACGGACCTCGATCGCATGTTGCAAGCCATCGGTCAGGAGAGCCTGTGCCGGGAACTGGCCGCGATCAGCGTGGATGTTGCCATGACCGGCGGGCAGTCGCTCCTGAGGCAGACCGTGCGCGACTCGGTACAACGGGTGGCCGACCGGCTCGACCTGGGTGTGCGCATCATCTCGGTGGAACTGGCGAGCGTCTCCCCGCCGGAGACTGTCAGCGAGGCTTTCCAGCTCGTGGCGAGTGCCCGCTCGCAGAAGCAGGAGATCGTGCAGGATGCCCACGGGTACGCCGGGTCGGTCGTGCCGCGGGCGCGTGGCGAGGCGCGCGCGATCGTTTCGGCCGCCGAGGCCGACGCCACCGAGGAACTGGAGCGAGCCCGTAGCGACTCGGTCGCCTTCGCGCGACTGGCCGCCGAGTACCACCGATCGCCTGAGATTACGCGACACCTGCAGTGGTTGAACGCGCTGACCGCGATCTTCGATCGTAGCCAGGTGCGTCTCGATCCCGACCCGGCGCGATCGATCTACTATCTGCGGGACGTCGAGGGCGCCGCCCAGGAGTCCACACCGCGGCGTCGGATTTCTCCACCCAAGCCCCAAGCGAGAACCGAGGAGAGGGACGAGAATGAGTAAGCATCGAGTATGCCGACCGAACGGCTTGTGGCACCTGCCCCACGGGATAGCCCTTCTGCTTGCCGGCAGCCTGCTTCTCGTCGCTGGATGCGGAGGGGACCACGCGCCCGATAACGCCATCGAGCCTGACAATCGAGACCCCGGCCCCGTGGATTGGTTCATGGGTCAGACGCTCTACGAGCTGCACTTGCGGGCATTCTCATCGAGCGGCGATCTGGATGGCGCCACTCAGGAGCTTGATCGCCTATCGGATCTTGGGGTGGCCAACCTCGTGCTGGCCCCGATCTTCCCGACCGGTGAACCCGAGCGGCCCGGAGAACTCGGGAACCTCTATGCCGTTCGGGATCACGAAGCGGTAGCCGACGAGTTCGGAGATCTGGCCGCGTTGCAACGTTTCGTCGCGGCGGCTCACGAGCGCGGGTTGGGCGTGCTGCTGGATGTGGTCTTGCCGGTCGCGGCGGTGAACCATGTTCAGATGGACGAGCATGCGAACTGGTTCCGCCGTGATGCCACCGGCGCCCTGACACGCAAGATGCCCCGCTGGAGCGGCATTGCGGACTTCGACTTCGACAACGCCGAGGTGCGCGAGTATCTCGAAGGCACGCTCAAGCACTGGGTACGAGAGAGTGGCGTGGATGGCTTCCGGTGTGCGCTGGCCACGCTCGCTCCGGATGACTTCTGGCAAGCGCTGATCTTGAACCTCCACGAAGCCCACCCGGATGTGGTTTTCGTGGCCGAGTCGGCCGATCCGCGGTCGCTCGAACTCGGGTTTCTCGCCATCTATGCGTCCGGGCTGAAGGAGCGGATTGATGAGTGCCGGATGGAGGACATGGCCGAACCCGGCCTGACCGAGGAGCTCTGGCTTGCGCTGAGCGCCACCGCCGATCTCTCCGGTCCCAACCAGACGACCGTGATCTACCTGGAAGATCACTTCAGCCCGCGCTCGAGCACGCTCTATCGCTGGCCGTATGTGCGTGGCTATGCCGCCTTCCTGATGACCGTACCCGGAACGCCTCAGCTTCTGATGGGACAGGAGATCGCCGACCGCAGCCCGGCGACGCCGAGTGAACCGTGGTCGGTGGCGTGGGCCGAGGGGAATCCGGACTACCTCGATCTGTACACGGATGTCACGAGGCTGCGCGGGAGCAGCGCCGTCTTGCGGCGGGGTTCGCTGGAGCGCATTCACGCGGAGCATCCGGACGTTCTGGTCTACACTCGCTCGCTGGACGGCGAGATGATGCTGTGCGCGGTGAATCTCTCGGATCTACGTCCTACGTTTCGGTTGCCCCCGGACCTGGCGGCCCGGCCGTGGCACGAATGGCGCGAGGGTCAGTTCCACCCCGTGGCAGAGGCCTCGATGCAAGGTGAGCTGACCGTGGACCCCACCGGTTACCGCGTGTGGTACTCGTCCGAGCGTACGCCCGGTAGCCGGCCCTAGATCCGGCCCCTAGCGACGATGCAGGGGCCCCTGATGAGCGGCAGGCACGAGCTATTCGGCACGGACCATTCGGCGCTCGTCACAAGGGAAGATGGTCAATCCGCAAAGCGACGACGGGCACGGGCACAACCGGGATCCCCGAGAGGTCGCTTGTGCTTCGCACCCGGCTCGCGATGACGGCATT
>CAZZIF010000043.1:10915-18562 GCA_964654025.1 uncultured bacterium | reverse complement strand
TGGGACGCGGCGTCCGGTCACCGGCCGCGTTGTAGTAGGAGTTGAAGAGGAATGCGTAGTCCGGATGGAAGAGGCGGTACTCTTCGGCGTAGGGCTTGAGGACGAACTCCTCGAAGAACCAAGTCGTGTGTCCCAGATTCCACTTGATCGGACTGGCTTCGGTGCAGGACTGGGCCACGTAGTCCTCGGTCTCGAGCGGTGCGCACAATCGCATCGTCTGCGCCCGCACCGCCTGATAGCGCTGGGGCAATGTCATGGCGTCGAAGGCGCGGCGCCGGGCGGCGGTGGTCTCGCCGGGCAAGGGCGGCGGCACAGCGCGCTGGATCCTGGCGAGGGCATCGGTTGGTGAGCTCACGAGATACCTCCTACTCTTCTTTCTGCAAACGCAAGCCGCGCGGGATGGCGGCCCGCTCGGCAAGGTCGAACGCGAGTTGGGCCGCAATGGCCAGCACGGCGGCCGGTACGGCGCCCTCCAGGATGAGCGCGTGGTCATTGAGGCGGATGCCGGTCAAGATCGGCTGACCATAGCCCCCGGCCCCGATCAAGGCGCCGAGGGTGGCGAAGCCGATCGTGATCACGGCCGAGGTCTTGATGCCGGCCAGGATCGAACGGGAAGCCAGAGGTAGCTCGATCGCGAACAGGCGGCCGGTGGCCGACAGGCCCAAGGCGGTGGCGGATTCGTGCAGGGAACGGGAGAGTCCGTGCAGACCCGCGTGCGTGTTGCGCACCATCGGCAGCAAGCTGTAGAGGAAAAGGGCGGCGATGGCCGGTGGCGCGGCGATGCCCAGCAAGGGAATCATGAACACGAGCAGCGCCAGCGAGGGGATCGTCTGGATGATGCCCACCCCGCCCAGGATCCAGGGGCTCAGGCTCGGCGACTTGTACGCCAGGATGCCCAGTGGAAGGGCAACCACGATGCCGCCCGCCAAGGCGATCCCCACCAGGAAGAGGTGCTCGCGCGTGCGTTGCCAGAGACGCTCACCCAGAGAACGCTCGCGCACCGCGACGCTGGCTCCCAAGCGGCGCTCCAGAAAGCCGGCGGCCACACGAGATTCCGGCAACTGCTCGATCTTGGCTTGCGCATTCAGGCGGCGCATGCGCTTCTCGTCGAATCGCCCGGCGAGGCGCCCCACGGCGGCGATGACCTCGGGGCGGGTCCGCTCGAGCTCCTCCCGGTAGAGGAAGAGCGCATCGTAGTCGGTGAAGTGGGTCCGATCGTCGCGCAGAATGCGCAGACCGTAGTAGGCGATCTCGGCGTCGGTGGAGTACAGGTCCATGACGTCGATGTCCCCGGAGGCCAGGGCCCGGTAGGCCAGATCATGATCGAGTCCGCGCACGGTGCGGTGGGGGAGCTGGTAGTGTCGCCTGAGACTGGGCCAGCCATCGTTGCGATTCAGAAACTCGTTCGTGAGTCCCCACCGCAGGTCCGGGTGATCGCGAAGATCGGAGATCGTGGTGATGCCCAGGGAGTCGGCCAGGCGGGGCCGGATGCCGACCGCATAGGTATTGCTGAAACCCAGAGGTGCGGTGACGGCGATGCCGCGCTTGCGCAGGGCGACTACCATGGCGGCCTCATCGGCAATCGGCTCTCCGTGGAGGATCTCCTGCCGGATCGTTCCGGTGTACTCGGGATAGAGATCGATCTCGCCCCGTTCCAGCGCATGGAACAGGACGCGGGTGCCGCCCAGCTCACGCCGGTGTTCGGCGGCGATGCCCTCATGACGCAAGAGATGGGAGACGATCTCACCCAGGATCACCGACTCGGTGAACTTCTTCGAGCCGACGCGGATCTCTGCGCGGGCAAGACCTTCGCCACGCTCGCCGGTACCGCCCCCGTCCGCTTCGCTGTGCCCGGGTGCGAGGGCGAGCATCGCGAAGGCGAACAGCACGAGCGTGGGCATCACGAGCGGCGGCATTGTGAGCGGGGGCACTGTGAGCGGGGGCACTGCGAGGGCCCGTGTCCGAGGGGTACGCATCAGAGGGCCTCACGTGCCGGTGTGGCAAGAACGCGGCGCTGTGCGCGGAAGAACTCGGTGACGAAGCGGGACGCCGGCGCCGCGGTCACCTGCTGCGGTGAGGCGCACTGAACGATCGTGCCCGCGCGCATCAAGCACAAACGGTCAGCGAAGTACTCGGCCTCGGCCAGGTCGTGGGTGACGAGGACGGTGGTCTTCTTGAGCTTGCGGAAGACGGTCCGCAAATCCTCCTGCAGATCGGAGCGCACCATCGGATCCAGCGCACCCAATGGTTCGTCGAGCAACAACACGTCGGGATCCAACATGAGCGCGCGCATCAGCGCCACGCGTTGCCGCTGTCCTCCGGATAGCTCCTCGGGATAACGATCGAGCCCATCGGTGGGAAAGCTCGTCAGGCTCGCCAACTCACCGAGGCGCCCGCTGATGCGCTCGCGAGGCCACTTCAGGTGGCGGGCCAGCAGCGTGATGTTGCCGGCCGCGGTCAGGTGAGGGAAGAGACCGCCGTCCTGGATCACATAGCCGGTGCGGCGGCGCCGATCCCGCCACTGGGCGCCGTTGACCGGCTGGCCATCGAAGACGATGCGGCCTTCGTCGCGCGACACGAGCCCGAGCATCAACCGGAGCAGAGTGGATTTGCCGCAGCCGCTCGGGCCGATGAGCACGAGCGTCTCGCCGCGACGGATCGAGAGGCAGACGCTGTCGACGACGCGTCGATCGCCGTAGACCTTCGTCACGTGGTCCAGCTCGATCATGCCGGTCTCTCCCGCGGGATCACGCCAGGGTCCGCGCCGGATGTGATCGCCTCCCAGGTCTTCATGCGTGGGGGCTCCCTCACGATTGGTTGCGGTCGTTGCGGTCCAGCCGCTCTGCGAGGCGGCGTGCGTCGCGCGGAGCGTGGCCTTCTTGGTCATTGTCGAAGTAGACGTAGACATCCCGGCCTTTGCGCGGAGGTGGAGGACGGCCGGTGACCGTGCGCGCTTTCGGGGGTGATTCGCCCTGTTCCCACTGCCCGATGCGCTCGGCCCAGTCATCGAGTTCGCGATCGGTGTAGCGGCTGGCGTAGGTTGTCCGCGAGCCGTGCAGACGCAGATAGGCAAAACCGGCTGTCTGGTCCTCGGCGCGTGGCCAGTCGGCGCTGTCGGAGACGACGAGAGCGACGCGGTGCTTGTGAAGCAGGTCGATGAACTCGGGTACGAAGAAACTCTCATGGCGCACTTCCAGGGCGTGACGGATGCGGTGGCGCCGGCGCGATTGCAGCTGAGCCCGGCCGGCGATGCGTTGGTCGTGACGGTGTGCACGGCGGCTTGCCTGATCGGTGTCCCGCGGCAAGACGTCCAGGAAGGCTTTGATGCGCTCGGCGTGGAAGTGCAGGTTGCCCGGCAGCTGCCACAGGATCGGTCCCAGCTTCTCTTCCAGGGCGAGCAGGCCGGAGGCGAGGAAGTTGGCCAGGCCGGCGGCCGGATCATTGAGCTTCTTCTGATGCGTGATGTAACGGCTGCCCTTGACGGCGAAGCGAAACCGGCCGGGCGTGTCGTCATGCCACTGCCGATAGTCGCCGGGCTTGAGCAACGAGTAGAACGACTTGTTGATCTCGAGCGAGGGGAACTCGCGGCTGGCGAAGGCAAGCTGTTGGTCCGGCGCCAGATCCTCCGGATAGAACTGGCCCTTCCAGCTCGAGTAGCTCCATCCGGACAGCCCAACACGTGTCGTCGCCATGATCGATCTTCTCCTCCGCGCACGGCCTGCGCCCTGCGGTCGCATCTCAGGTCTTCCGGCGCTGATCGTGAGGGCAGAAGTAGGACGTTCGGCCACTGATCGTGATCTGTCGCAGCGTGCGGCCGCAGCGCGGACACGCGGCACCCTCTTCACGATGGGGCAGAATGAACCGGCGGGGGAACCGGTCCGGCTGCACGCGAGCCTTGATCGCGTCGCGCAGGACTTTCTTGATGGCGTGATGGAGTTCCTCGAGCGTTTCATCGCGCAGGTGATGGGGACGAGCCTTCGGGTGCAGTCCGGTCTCGAGAAGGATCTCGTCGGAGTAGACATTGCCGATGCCGGCGAGCACCTGCTGGTTCATCAGCGTGGACTTGATCGTGCCTTGCCGCCCCCGGAGCGCATCTCGCAAGGCCGCGATCGTGAACCCACGGTCCAAGGGATCGATGCCCAGCTTCTGCTCGTCCACATAGCCGTCAGGGTCTTCGACGAGTTCGAGTTCCCCGAGCTTGCGCATATTCGTGTAGGCCAGCGCATACTCGTTCGGAAAGTCGAGACGGAGCCGGGTGTGCTCTGGCTCGTCGTCGCGCAACTTGCCGTAGGCCAGATCGCCGGTCATGCCGAAGTGAAGACGGAGCCAGGCGCCGCCATCCAGTGAAGCGAAGAGGTGCTTGCCGTGCCGGCGGGTGCTGCGGAGCCGCTTGCCCTCGAGCGCCCGCTCCAGGGCTCGTCCGCTGCCGCCCTTGACCAGTGATGGATCGCGGACGTCGGCTTGTCGGATCTTCTTGTGAAGAGCACAGGCGTCGAGATACTGCTTCTGGATCTCGACATCGGGCAGTTCGGGCATGGAATCCCCCTCCGGCTTTGGGGCAGGTGCTTCTTGGGTCACCCGCCTCCGCATGCCACCCTACGGTGGAGAGAGGGAGGGGCACATCGGTCGTCTGAGGATCAGGCGACTGGTGGAATCCCTGGTGAGGTCATCATGGTCGCCCCCACGACGCGACGTCGGCGCCGGGACACTAGCGGCGATAGAGAAGCTTGATCGTCTCGTGCTGGCCCAGGGCCCGCAGGCGACAGAAGTAGACGCCCGGGGTCAGCTGGGGCGAACCGGCGCGCGGGTCGTGAACCTCGATACGGTGTTCGCCGGCACCGCGCGATCCATCCAGCAATCGTTGCAGGCAACGGCCACTGACGTCGAAAAGCTCGAGGGTCACCCGGCTCGACGCCGGCAGTTCGAACCGCACCGTCGTCTGATGCGCGAACGGGTTCGGGTAGGCCGAGAGAGCCAGCGAGCGGATGCGGGATCGCGTCGTGGGCCGCACGCCGGCGGGGTTCTGCATCCGATTTTCCCAGTAGTCGATGGTGCCACCGTAGTTGCCGATGACCAGGTCCAGATCGCCATCCGAATCGAGATCGCACAGGGCGGGCGTGGCACTCTGTCCCACGACGATGCCTTCGAGCATGGAAGGATCCTCTTCCCAGAGGCCGTTCATGTTGGCGAAGTACTGCACCTCCTGGAACAAGTCGCCGGTCACCAGATCCAGATCCAGATCGAAGTCGAGATCGCCCAGCGTGGGCGCGCATTGCGCGCCTACGTCGATACCTCCGAAGAAGCCCATGACTTCGGTCCACTGGAGAGGATTGCCACCCTGGTTCTCGTAGTAGTGCAGTCCACCGGCCTCGTTACCCACGACGAGGTCGAGGTCGCCATCGCTGTCGAAATCGATCAGGCGGGGCACCGAGAAGCCGCCGACGTTGATGCCTTCGAACATCGAGCTCTCGTAGACGAACGAGTCGCCGGTGTTGCGGTGGAAGAAGAGGTTGCCGGACAGGTCGCCCACCACGGCGTCATGCAGTTCGTCTCCATCGAGATCGCCCACGGTGATGGCCGAATAGATCGAGTGGTCGATGGTGGCGAAGCGGGCGTGATCGGCCTGCCAGGCGGGTGCGGTCTGCGTTCCCACGTTGCGGTAGTACTTGATGTCGCCGAGCTGGGAGCCGCTGACCAGGTCGTAGTCGCCGTCACCGTCGAAGTCGAACATGAACGGCGAGCTGGCGCCGCCCACGTCGATGGTTCCGCCGAAGAGGCTCGGATCGGCGGTCCACGCGGGGTTCGTCAGGGTGCCCGTGTTGCGGTAGTAGGCCAGGGGGCCGTCGCCCGTGCCGTAGACCAGATCGGGCTTCGAATCTCCGGTCAGATCCTGAAGACAGGGCGAGTTCCAGTAGGTGGACTCGCCCAGTCCGGCAAACAGCTCGTCCTCGGACTGCCACTGCCAGGCCCCGGCCGTGCCCACGTTGCGGTAGAAGTAGAACCCGGTGCCGTCGCGGCCGATCAAGAGATCGGCGTCTCCATCGCCATCGATGTCGCTCAACCAGGGGTAGGCATACAGGCCGACATCGAACCAGACCTCGGCGTTGCTCTCCAGGAACTCGGCCACGTTCGGGGTCCCCGTGTTGGGGTAGTACTTGACCTCGCCACCCTCGGCCAACCCGACCAGCATGTCCAGGTCACCGTCGTCGTCCAGGTCCGCCAGTGTTGGCGCGGGGCTGGCGCCTACCGCCAGGCCGGCGAAATAGTTCTCGACCTTGACGAAGTCCGGGGTCGTGGGGGTGCCGGTGTTCTCGAAGAGCTGCAGCCCATGGTAGCCGCCGGTGACCAGATCGAGGTCGCCATCATCATCCAAATCGCCACACACACCGACCTCGGCGTCCAGCACACTGATGGACGCGAAGATATCCGGTCCGGGCGAGAAGGCGGGAGCCGAAGGATTGCCCGTGTTCTCGAAGTACATGAGGGCGTACTCCAGACTCCCCAGGATCAGGTCGTGGTCGCCGTCGCCGTCGAGGTCGGCCAACCGGGGTTGCGAGAAGGGCAGTGAGGGAATGCCGCTGGGGTTGAAGATGGATCCGTTCTGGGCCCAATTCTCCGCCCAACTCGGTGTGGACGCGAAAGCGAATCCCACGATCATGATCGTGTTCCACACGAGGTGTGAAGCAATAGAGAACTGCTGTCGGCCTAGCGCCATGGCCACCCTCCTCTCGGCTCGTCACGAGTCACCACAGATGACATGCTCCTTCGTTTCGGTGAGCGATGGATATACCCAAGTGTAAAGGAGCAGGCGGGTGTACGCCACAAGCTAGTCGGAAGCCGTTGGACTATCCGCGCCGACCCCGCCGGCGCTTGTTCGAGTGACCCCTGTCGGGCTTGCGAGTCGCGCCCTCGCGGCGGGTCACTCCCCGGCCGCTGGCAGGAACATCGACTTGATCCCGCCCCAGCTGCTCTGATGCGCCGGTGTGATGTCGCAGCCCACCGGGTGAGCCCCGATGAGATCACACTCGGGATTGGGGGGCGAGTAGGGCCTGCACGGCGAGTTCTCATCGAGGCGAAAGTCGTCGGCCGCCGGATCGCACAGCCAGGGATCTTCGCAGATGTTCCCGTTGATGCCGGCGTAGTTCTCGATCATGCCAACGTAGTCGCCGTAGGCGTTGCCGAACACGTCGCAGCACCCCATGTAGGCGTGGGTTCCCTGATCGCCGGTCACGGGCATGCCCACCGGTGAGAACCCCAGCAAGCAGTAGGCGAACACGGCCCACACCCACCCGCTGCAGTGAACCGCGCTGCCGCGGTTGGCCTCGTTCGCGTGGAAGGTACACGACTCGAGATAGGTCTCCGCGTAGGAGACGCAGCCGCTGCCCAGGTACACTGCACCGCCGTCGCCCCCGCCCCTGTTGTGGGCGAAGGTGCAGCCATAGATCACGACCGGCGTGCCCGGGGAGACGTACTGGCTCAGCCCGCCGACACCCGAGAAGCCCTCGTTGTCGAGGAACAGGCAGCTTTTGATCGCGGTTTCCTCGGTCGATTCGATTCGCGCCGCACCGGCGGTGGCCGCGGTGTTGCCGATGAACTCGCACCCGAACAGCTCCGCACGTCCCTCCCCGGTCACGAGGCCTCCACCGG
>CAZZIF010000043.1:0-10815 GCA_964654025.1 uncultured bacterium | reverse complement strand
CAGGAAGCCGCGCCGCGGCGTCGCGGCACTGCCCTGGCAGTCGATGATGCACAGGTCGGCTTGATCGGCGGCCGATTTGACCGTGATCGCCTTGCCGAGGAAGTAGATGTCGTGGTTGCCCGGCCCGGTGAAGAGACCGTCGCCGAGTTCGATCACGTCGCCATCGGCCGCAGCCTCGATCGCCGCCTGGATGTTAGGGAAGTCCCCGGTGCCGTCAGGCAGGACGGTGTAGGTCGTGGCTGCTGCTGGGAGTAGGGCCGACAACGCGAATGGAAAGACAAGGAAACACAGAACGCTACGCATGAGTTCACCTCCGCTTCGTCCCTTGAAGGGTCTCGATCACAAACAGCGGCGCTGGCTTTCAAGATCAATGCAATCGCAACGCCAGGCGGCAACGCCTTCCTGGAATGGAAGGTTCCCAAGCATCATAGACGGCGACATCACCCAGAATCCCGGCCGCCAGACGTGCTGCCAGGTGCGTAAGCATCCCACCCACCAGGAGAGCACCCGGCGCCCACTCCCGCGACAGGGAGGCATCGATGAGCACCTTGCCATCGAGTTCGGCCTCGCCGAGCGAGTCGATCTCGACATCTGGCTGGTGGAACGATCCAGTGGTACCCTCGATTGTTGCGGAGACGTTCGCGGCAAGGACGATGAGAGTGAGGATCGCGGAACACGAAGCGCGCAGGGCAAGGGGCGCGCAGAGCAAGGGTCGCGCAGAGCAAGGAACGGGAAGGGCCTGATGCCTACGAACACCGATAGCGAAAAGGCTTCTCCCGAGTCATTGCCCGAGCGCTCGGCCGTGTCCCCAGCCGTAGCTTCACCGGCGCCTTCAAGCGCGCTTTTGAAGGAGCGCTCATCTGCGGCCTCTCCCCCGCCTGCGCCCGAGGCTCCAGCGGGGCGCCTTCGCTGGATGGACACCTTCGCCGCCCTGCGTCACCCGAACTACCGGCTCTGGTTTGGCGGTCAACTGGTCTCGCTCTTCGGCACGTGGATGCAGATGACCGCGCAGGGCTACCTGGTCTACGAACTCACCCATTCCGCCGCCTACCTGGGGTACGTGGCCTTCGCCGCCGGTGTGCCGAGCTGGTTCTTCACCCTCTACGGCGGCGTGGTGGCCGATCGGATGAGCCGGCGCACGCTCATCGTGATGACCCAGAGCACGATGATGCTTCTCGCGCTGGTCCTGGCGACGCTCACCTTCACGGGCCTCATCCGTGCCTGGCACATCGTGGGGCTGGCCTTGCTGCTGGGGATCGCGCGCGCATTCGACGCGCCCGCCCGGCAGGCCTTCGTTCTGGAGATGGTCGACCGCCGCGATCTGACGAACGCGATCGCGCTGAACTCGACGATGTTCCACATGGCCACTTCGGTGGGTCCGGCGGTGGCCGGGTTCACCTATGCCGCGGTGGGGCCCGCCTGGTGTTTTCTGCTCAATGCCGGCTCCTACCTGGGGGTGATCACGGCACTGCTGCTCATGAGGATGCCGCGCTTCGTTCGCCGCGGCCCGCGACGTCCCGTGCACACCGACCTGTGGGAGGGGTTGCGCTACGTGATGGGGCGGCCCGCGATCCGAAGTCTCATCATCCTGGCCGGACTGACGAGTCTCTTCGGCATTGGAACCTACACGCTCTTTCCCGCCTGGGCCGTCGAGATCCTGAACGGCGATGCCGAAACGCTGGGCCTGCTCCAGTCGGCCCGCGGCGTGGGCGCCCTGGTGGGAGCGCTCGGATTGGCCTATGTCAGCCACTACCGCTTCAAAGGCCGTCTGCTCACGCTGGGTTCGCTGCTCTTCCCCTCGGCGCTCGCCGCGTTCGCCTTCGTGCGGTGGCTGCCGCTGTCGCTCGTGGTCCTCTGCGTCGTGGGGGCCGGACAGATCCTCGTGCTCAACCTCGCCAACGCGATCGTGCAGGGCCGGGTCTCGGATGATCTACGTGGCCGGGTGATGGGGATCTACACGCTCATCTTCTTCGGATCCATGCCGCTCGGCGGTCTGTTGGCCGGAGCGCTGGGGCACTGGCTGGGCGAGCCGCGGGCAGTGCTCCTGGGCGCCCTGGCGATGCTCGCCTGTGCCGTATCGGTGGCGCTCTTTCAGCCCCGGATCCGCCGGTTGGAGTCCGAGTAGCCGGCGGGCCGTGACGAGGGCCGGCGGCTCGGATCTCGGATCGCCCGGCCACAAGAAGACTGCCACCGTGGGAAGCTCCAGGTAACCGCTTTGACTATTGTGGATTACGACACGAGTCCCCATGAGTCCCCCCCCTCTACGAACCCACACGGGTTCTGGCCGGCCCCGTCCTGAACATCAAATGAGCGGGCAAGATCCGCCCCTTCCAGCCGATAGATGAGCCAGAGGTTCGCACCGCCGGCGGATGCTGGGGCCAGCCCGCCGGGATTGACGGAAGCACAAGGAGCCTGTGGATGTTCAAGAGGTTCGCGATCGCGATGACGGCCGCGTTCGCCGCGTCTATGGCGTGCGGCCCGGCAGCCCTGGCCGCCGATGAAAGCGACACGGCCACCTCCGAGGTGGGCGGCACGATCCCCGAGCTGTGCCAGCTCGCGGTTGGCGGCGTCGGGACCGCCGCCCTGCTGACCCTTGCCCAGGACGGCTCGGGCGAGACCGCCTACGATGCAGGGTTCGTGGAGTCGGCCGCCGACGCCATCATCCTCACCATCGATGCCAACAAACAGTGGCAACTCGGCGCGCTCCGCGACACATGGACCTGTCCGGGGGCCTACGACAAGGATGAAGCGGACCTGCTCATCCAGATCACCAACGTGCCCACGGGCACGATCCAGAACACGTTCGACGACTATCACACGCTGGACTTGGCGAACACGGTGATGCTGGATCACCCGACCGGCGTCTCGGACAACACGATCGACATTCAGGTGAAGGTGCTGCTCGACTGGACCCAGGACATTCCGGGCGTCTACAGCATCACGATCACCTGGACGATGGAGACGATCACACCGTAGCCAAACTCCATCTCGCAGCCGGCGCCACGGACGGCGCCGCTTGGGCACAGGAGGTGACCCATGCGAGACAGATGGCGACGCGGCCTCTTTGCGGTCGCAGCCGTGGGAATGCTGGTGCAGATCCACCCGGCCGGCGCGCAGGTGGACGGCAGCACCTTCGCCGAACTACGCATGCCCCGCCTGGCGCAGCTCGTCATCGGCGGTGACGTATCCGGCCTGCTGACCCTCACCCCGGATGGCTCCGCCGAAACCGCCTATGACACCGGCTCGGTGGAGTCGGCCGCCGATGCCACCTTGCTCACGATCGACGGCAACGACGCCTGGGATCTGAGCGCCAAGCTGGCCGGCGACTGGAGCTGTCCCGGCGCCTACGACAAGGCCGAGACCGACCTTCGCATCCGCATCACCAACACGCCCACCGGTACGATTCAGAATGGGGCGGATCAGTACATCACCCTCTCCGGAACCGATACCGAGATCCTGAGTCACGACGGCGCGGTTGCCGCGAATGAAGTCGATATCCAGAGCCAGGTGCTGCTCGATTGGACGCGGGATCTGCCCGGCGCCTACAGCATCACCGTGACCTACACCCTGGTCGTGCACGTGCCCTGACCAGGCGGCCCCGGAAGGGGAAGCGCAGCTGCGAACCAGCAAAGGAGGGTTTGCCCATGCCCGCGGTCACGAAGGCCTTCATCACCGCGGCTTCGCTCTTCTCGGGGCTCGTCTTGATGCCGGCCGGTTCCGTCCAGGCCGACTTCTTGGCGTCGCCGATGGAGCTTCATCTGACGGATGCCCCCGGATCACGCGGGGAAGCATCGGTGCTGCTCACCAACACCGGGCAGGACCCGCTGACCGTCAGGCTCTACCTCGGTGACAGCCGGATGCGCCCCGAAGGTGGTGAGGAGCCGGTTGACGCGGGCGCGATCCCGCGTTCGCTCGCCGGCTGGATCGAACTCGACCAGCAGGTGCACGAGATCGAGCCCGGGGAGTCACGCGCCGTCACCTTGCGCCTGACCGTGCCGGCCGAGGCCGAGGGCAGTTACTGGAGCAAGCTCTATGTCGAAGAGACATCGGCGCCGCGAGCGGCGACGGCCGAGGAGCAGGGTCGCAGCTACAGCGTGTTCATGCGCCAGCGCGTGGCGGTGCGGCTCTTTGAAGACATAGCCGGCACCGGCGTGCTGGATGCCGTCGTGGACCAGGTGGGCATCGAGGCAGTCACGGAGAATCGTCCCACCATCACCGTAAGCGTGTCGAATCCCGGAACCTTGATCGCCCGCTGTACAGGGCGGGTGGAGTTTCACAACGAGCGCGGCGAGATGATCGAAGAAGTGCCGCTGGGCACACGAGGGGAGTTCTGGGTCTTTCCGGAGGGCCGAAGGGAACTGCGGGCCAGGCCCGAGACGGCGCTTCCGGCCGGCACCTACACCGCCCTGGCCGTGGTGGACTTCGGGGGCGCGCATCTGGTGGCCGGCGACACCATCGTCACCATTGATCCGGCGCCGGCCGGTCCCGGGACGCCTGCGGCGGAGAGCGACCGATGAGTCGCCACGTTCGGATTCGCGCGTCCGGATTCGCCGCGACCATTGCCGTCGCGGCGATCGCGGTCGTGGTTGGAATGGCCGGGCCACTGGCCGGGCCATGGGCTGTGCCGGCGGCATCGGCCGGCACAAGTGATCCGGTGGTCATCGTCGAAGTGCTCGTTCCGCCGGTGCAGGCCCTCTCTCTCGAGCCGGTCGTGCTCGATCTGCCGGTCCCAACCTCGGGTGACCTGCGCGCCGGGTATCTCGACCTGCCGGAGGCCGTCACGGCCCGGATTCGGAGCAATGAGCCCTGGTCGTTGGCTGTCCGCCGCGCCGATGAGTTCTGCGCGCCCGTCGAGTGCAAGCAATCCCCCGGGGCGTGGCAACCGATCGACGAGACGTGGACGGTGCTTGCCATGGGAGCGCCCACGGAGGAGGACGTGGTCGTCCTCACGATGCGGATCCCTCTCAACTGGGAGAACGCGGTTCCGGGCACGCAGGAGCTGCGGCTCGATTACCGTCTCTCTCCGGCCGGCGCGGGCGACCTGGCCGAGATTCGCGCGCGAGGTGTCCGGTGAAAGGGATGGCGCTCATCAGCATGGTCATCTGCTGCCTGCCGGCTACCAAGCTCCTGCCGGCCACCAACCTGCGGCCGGCCGCGTCTCTCCTGGTAGCCGGCCATCCCGCGGCACGGGAAGCGGCAACACCTACAGAGATCGTCGTCGAAACCAGTCGTGTCCTGTTGCCCTGCGTCGACGCGCAGGCCCTGGACGCGGGCGGGGTCGCGACGAGCCCGGCGACCGGGAGCTACGCCGTCAAGGTCACCGTGACCCCCTCGGTCGACGAGGGCGAATGGGTTCTGTGGATGGAAGCGAGCGAGCCGCACTTTCGCTCGGCCGACGGAGAGAAGCCTTGCCGCGATCTTCTATGGAAGCATGACGATGAGTCCGCCTCCGCCTATCGCCCGGTGAGCGAAGACGGGGTGCCGGTCTTCAAGTGCGGCGGAGGCGAGGCCGAGATCCACCTGGATCTCATGGTTGCCGTGGATTGGAGAACCGCGCCCGGCGCCTACCGGCTCGGCCTGGGCTTCAGATTGCAATCGTTGGAGTAGGAGCTGGCGATCCCATGTGCAGCGGCTTCCCCACGTTGTGGATCGCCGTGGCCTTCCTTTGGACGGCCGCGGGCGGTGCGCTTGCGGACGGTCGCTCTGCGGGCGGCGCGCTTGCCGGCGGTGCGCTTGCGGACGGTGGCTCTGCGGGCGGTGCGTCCGCGGATTCATCCTGGCACATCGAAGGGATCGATCGTGCCCCGGTTGCCCCCGGCGCATACACGACGGTGAGCTTCCGCGTGGCCAACAGCGGTGCGGTCAGCGCTTCCGTGCTGGCCCGCGTGCGGCTGCCGGCCGGCTGGTGGGCGGTGACGCCGGTTCGTTCCCTGGCCCTCGAGCCCCAGACGGCGGTGGTGGTGCCGTTCTCCGTTCGAAGCGATCCACACGCGAGGGCGGACAGCACCTACCCGCTGGGACTAACGCTGACCGACGAGCACGGACGATTCCTCGCCGCCGGCACCCGAAACATGCAGCTCGTGCCCACATCCTCGCTGCGAGTCCGCGGGTTGCTTCCCCCGCGGCGGGCGTGTCCCGGCGATCGCGTCGACCTGGGATTCCGGGTCATCAATGAGGGCAATGTGACCGTCTCGCCGCGCATCGAGGTCGAGACGGTACCGGTCTGTCCGGTGGAGATTTTCGGTGGCGGAGAGCCGCTGGAGCCCGGTCGCTCGGCGGCCGTCACCGCACGGGTGCACGTGCGGGAGTCGCTGCGTCCCGGTCAGCCGGTGGTGGTCGAGGTGCGTGTGGCCACGCGCCAGGATGGAGAGCTTGCCCGCGAGCGAGTACGGATGCCGCTGGATGCGCCCCGGATCCGCGTTCCCACCTACCGGCGCTTGCCTACCGAGGTGCAGACCTACCACGAGCGCACCGGCGACGGCCGCAATCTCCTGGGGTTGCGCTTGAACACGGGGGGGCGCATCGGACCCGACACGCAGTCGCATCTGGACCTGCACCTGCTCTCCGGCGACCGCACCGGGGCCGAGGAAGGCTGGCGCCGGCACCGCCTGCGTCTTGACCTTGCTCGTCGGGCTTGGAAGGCCACGGCCGGGGACCTGCAGCGCTCGTTTTCGGATCTCACCCTGCGGACGCTGTGGGGCCGGGGACTGGCGGCCACGTGGGAGCGCGAGCGGACGCGGCTGGCGGTCGTCGGGATGGATGACCGCGATCCGCACGTGAAAACGACCTACGCGCTCGCGGTGCGTCACCAGCCGGGTCATGATTGGTCGCTCGACGGCGAGTGGTCCCTTCAACGTGAACCCGCCGGCCTCGTGGGCGGGCGGGGCAACCGTAGCCTGCTGGCGACCCGGGCCGCCTATGACCACGACCCTTTCGGCGTGAGCTTGACCGGCGCGGGCTCGGTTCGTGCCGAGGATGGACACCGCCGGTGGGGCCGGGCCGCGCAACTTCGCGCCTCGCACCAGCGGCCGGGGTTGAAGACGCAGCTCCGGGCCTACGCGGGCAGCCGGGAGTTTGCCGGTGCCAACCGCGATCGGGATGGCTGGTTCGCGCACCTCAGGTGGACGCCGCGGCTGGGATCGAGTCCGGGTGTCGGCGGACGGCGACGGTCTCACCGTCCGCTTTCGATCTGGGTGAGTCACGATGCGCAACGCGGTGTGGATGCGTCGAGCCAAGAGGAGACGACGAAGCGAACGCGCCGCTTGCGCGGTGGCGGGCAGCTGGCCTGGGGGCCTCTGCCATCGGTGGAGGTGACGGCCGGGCACGAACGAGTTCGCCGGGAGGCGCGAGAGGAAGACCTCACGCGGCGCGACCTGCAAGTCTCGGCCTGGGAGACGATCGGACGCATCATGGTGACCGGCTTCACGCAGTGGGGGGATATCGCCGATCACAGCTTGGATCGCACGCGCCCCCAGCGCGGCTGGGGACTGAGCGCGGGCGGTCGCGCCGGCAGGTTGCACGGGACGCTGCGGTGGAGCGCCGAAGAGGAGTACCTGCCCGAGACCGGCCAGCAGCGCCGCCGCCGGAACTTGACCGGGGATCTGATGTGGTCCCATCCGCGCGGCCGCTGGTTGGTGGGGCTGGGCGTCTCATCGAGGCGCGATCGGCTCAGCGGTGGCGGAGAGGGCGTATCGTCCGCACCGCAGGAGGAACGGATGCTGCGTCCCTGCCTGGAGTGGCGGGTGCGTCCGGGCCTGACGCTGCGCTACGAGCAGACCTTGCGTGAGGAGGACGGCACCTTCGGTACCGAGACGGCCCGCCTTCAGCTGACCTGGGCCTCCGATGCCGGTCTGCCGGTGGTGTGGCAACCGCTTCGCGCGGGGATCGCCGGCATCGTTTTCGTGGACGAGAATCTTGACGGCCGGCCGGATCCCGGGGAGACGGCGGTGGCGGATGTGGCGGTGATCCTCGAGGGGCGTCAATTTGTGACCGATCAGGAGGGACGCTTCGAGAACGAGGAGCTGGAGCCGGGAGTCTACTGGCTCGACCTGAACCCGCACACCCTACCGCCCGATCTGGTGCCGCTGCGATCCTTCCCGATGACGGTGACGATCGACCCCGGGCAAACACAGGAGGTGTGGATTCCGCTGGCCCGGGCCACCTCGCTCTTCGGCGTCGTCTATCGCGACCGGGATCACAACGGCCGCCGCTCTCCCGGCGAGCCTGGCGTGCGGTCGGTGTTGGTGGAACTGCGCGGCGCAGACGGCCCACCGCGCAATGCGCAGACCGACGAGACCGGCGCCTTTCGGTTTCAGGGCATGGTGCCGGGATCCTACCGGGTCGAGTTGGCGCACGAGTGGCTGCCCCGCGAGTGGACGGTGACCGGTGAGGAAGGTGTCACGCTGGAGGTCTCCGCTGGGGGAAGCCCCGATCCGATTGCGTTCGGGATTGCCCCCGAGGAGAAACCGATCATACGAACCTACAGCTCCGGCGAGCCCTCTTCCGGGTTCCAGGACACCGCGCCCGCCTACAGCCCTGCCCCGAGCCGCTCGCCACACGAACGACCCGAAGGGGCGCTCGAGAAGAGGAGCGAGCCCGATGCTCCCCGGCGCGTCCTGCGCAAGGCGGTCTCGACGGGCGTTCTCGATCGCGAGCCCTGCGGCATCGGCGATAGGTTTGCCACCGATGTGCGGACAATCTACTTCTTCACCGAGATCGCCAATCCCGGCGGACGCGGCTACATCGAGCACGTCTGGTACTATCGCGACGAGGAAATGGCGCGCGTTCTTGTCCCGGTGGGAGGGCCTACCTGGAGAACCTGGTCCTCGAAGCACATGCTGCCGGAGTGGACCGGATCCTGGCGGGTCCAGGTCGTGGACGAGGAGGGACGCGTGCTGGCCGAGCATGGCTTCGAGTACGGAGAGGCAACCCCGAACGCCGCCCCGAACGCCGCCCCGAACACAGCCGATCGCGGCTGACTCGGCCGAACAGAGCCGAGCCCATCGAGGCGAACCGTCCCTTCCGGCCCCGGTCCCTTACTCCCCACTTGACGCTCCGCACCACCTGACACGCATACTCAGGGTCGTTTCCGGGAACACGATCCCCGGCCTGGTGGTGAGACCGTGCGGAGCCGGGTAGACCGCCCCCAACGACCGGACGGAAGGCCGCCTGCGCTGCCTGCACCGCAGACGGCACTCCGGCATGAGGTAGCCGTGCATAGCGAGACTCGACGTTTTCCGCGTCATCTACAGACCGCTCTTCTCCTGCTACTGGCCGGCGTGTGCCTTCCCGGTTGTACCGGCGACTCCGCCGAAGACGGCCCGCGCCAGGCCCCGCGACTGGTTCCGGCGGTCGAAGCGGTCCAGTCGCGCCAGGGCAACCTGCCGCTGATCGAGCGCTTGAGCGGCGTGGTCAGGGCCAACAACCAGGTGGAGATCTACCCCGAGATCAGCGCGGCCGTCGAGCGGGTCTACGTCGAGAACGGCGACGAGGTCGCGCGCGGGCAAGCGCTCATCGAGCTCAGGGACCGGGAGTTCCAGCAGCGCGTGCGCCAGGCGCGAGCCGGTCTCGAGATTACCGAAGCCCAGGTGCGGCAGGCCCAGGCCGAGTTGCGCCAGACGCGGGCCGATTGGGAGCGCATAAGGTCGCTCGCCGACCAGGGCCTGGTCAGCTCGACCGAGCTCGAAGACGCTCAGACCGATGTGGCCTCGGCCGAGGCCGACCTCGATCTGGCTCGTGCCCGGGTGGCTCAGGCTCAAGCCACCTTGGAAGAGCGGGAAGAGGAACTGGCGCTGACGGTGGTTCGCGCGCCCATCGACGGCACCGTCGGGAACCGCCACGCCGAGGTCGGGATGCTGGTGTCGGCCGGCACGCGGCTCTTCACGATCGGCCAACTCGACAGCGTGACCGTGGAGATCATTCTCACCGACCGGATGCTCGACTACATCGAGCCCGGCATGCGCGCCCAGATTCTGTCGGGCAGCCTGCCGCGCGGGAGCGCCGAAGCGCATCTCACGCGGATCTCTCCGTTCCTGCACCCGGTGACCCACAGCACCCGGGCCGAGATCGATCTGCCCAATCCCAACCGGCGGCTGCGAGCGGGCATGTTCGTTCCGGTCGATGTCCACTACGGCCAGAGCGAGCAAGCCACGCTCGTGCCCTTGAGTGCGCTCTATGAAGATCCCGCCACCGGCGCGACGGGCGTCTATGTTGCCAGCGAGCATCTGGAGGGTGAGCCGGTGGCCACCTCCGGATCCGAAGGCACCATTGCGCTCACCGAGCCGGTGACCTTCGAGCTTGCGCCGGTCGAGGTGGTGGCCAAGGGCCGTCTGCACGCCGGGATCCGGGGAGTTGCGGACGGACGCTGGGTGGTGACGATCGGGCAGGATCTGTTGAGTGGGAACGATGGGCTCGCCCGGGTTCGCCGCCGCGGATGGGCGTGGGCCGAGCAGATGCAACGATTGCAGCGCGAGGATCTGCTGGAGAAGGTCATCACCCGCCAGCGGGACGCCGGGCGCGACAGTGTGGCGGTGGGATAGCCCATGAACATCTCGCGCGTATCGGTCAAGCGCCCGATTGCCACCACGATGGTGTTTCTCATCATCATCGTGCTCGGCCTGATGGGCTTTCGCTTCCTGCCGGTGGACCTGTTGCCGCGCATCGAGTACCCGCGTCTCAGTGTCTCGACCTCCTATCCCAATGTGGGGCCCGAAGAGATCGAGAACATCATTACCGACCGGGTCGAGAACGCCATCGCCAGTGTGCCGAACATTGAAGAAGTGCGATCCCGCTCCGAAGAGGGCCACAGCCGCGTCA
>CAZZIF010000042.1:0-18668 GCA_964654025.1 uncultured bacterium | reverse complement strand
GTTGTGCGGCGTGCTTCTCGACGATTGCGGCGCGATCCTCGAGGCCAACGAGGCGGCCACCACCCTGACCGGCTTCTCCCGCAGCGAGCTGTTGGAGATGGAAGTGTGCGATTTGTGTGCGGCCGACGAGCGGAGCGCGGTGAGGAAAGGTTTCGCGCAGCTGGGGTCGGTCGGCGAATGGGAAGCGGAGTACCGGATTCAAGCCAGGGATGGTTGTGAGCGACGCGTTCAGGTGCATGGCATCCGAGTTTCGCCCTCGCGACATCTGGTTTTTTTCCAGGACGTCACCCGCCGTGATCAGATGGATCGGGTCCTGCGCTCGCAGCGCAACCTGGCGATGGCGTTGACCCGCACTGACGACCTGAAGGAAACACTCGAACTCTGCACGAAGGGTGCGATCGAGGCGGCGGGCATGGACGCCGGCGGCGTCTACCTGCTGGATTCTGCCTCGGGTGAACTGCGGTTGGGCTGCCAGGTAGGTTTGTCCGAGGCGTTCGTCGAGTCGTGCAGCGTCCTGACTCCGGACAGCCCGCAAGCGAAGCTGATCAAGCGAGGCAAGTCGCTCTACACCGAGCACTCGCAACTGGGAGTGCCCCGGGAGGATGTTCGGATCAAGGAGAACCTGCGCGCGGTCGCCATTGTTCCCATCTACCATCAAGACCGTGTGATCGGTTGTCTGAACATCGGGTCGCACACCCAGAAGACCGTTCCGCCCCATGCCCGCCTGGTGCTCGAATCATTGGCGGGCCAGATTGGTCGGGGCATCGTCCAAGAAATGGCCCGCCATACCGTGCGCGAGCACGAGGAGAACATGCGCACCTTCTTCGAGTCGGTGGATGACTTCCTATTCGTGCTCGATATGCATGGACGAGTCCAGAAGGTCAATCCGGCCGTGGTCAATCGTCTGGGCTATGGCGAAGCCGAGTTGCTCGGCGGGTCGTTCCTCGAACTCCACGCTCCCGAGGATCGAGCCGCGGCGCAGAGGACCCTCGGCGACCTGCTCGCCGGCTTGCCAGACGAGTACCGCTTTCCCCTGTGGACCCGCAACGAGAGGCGAGTCCCCGTGGAGAGCCACATCGTCCGGGGATGCTGGAACGGGGAGCAAGCCTTCTTCGTCGTCTCCCGTGACATTTCCGAGCGCCTTCGCATCGAAGACGAGCGGGAGGCCTACCTCGCGCAGCTCACCGCCCTCTTCGAATCGCTGCCGTATGGAATCTTGGTGGAAGATGCAGAGCGCAGGATCATCTTCGCGAATCAGCAACTGTGCTCGCTGCTCCACATCGTAGCTCCTGGGGCGCTGATCGGCACCGAAGCCGGCGGCGTCTTCAGTGCCTCGGCCGGCCGGTTCAAAGAGCGCGAGCGGTTCCTGCGGGAGACGGCCGGGCTTTGCCCGCCCGAGGAGAACTCCGGACCGCACCAGCACGAACTCACCGACGGACGGATTGTCGAACAAGCCTGCGTGCCCATTTCGCTCAAGTCCAACCATGGTGGTCGGCTGTGGCTCTATCGCGACGTCACCGAAGCGAAGCGGGCCGAGGCGATGCGGATCAAGATGGAACGGCGTATCCAGCAAGCGCAGAAGCTGGAGAGCCTGGGCGTGCTGACTGGAGGCATCGCTCATGACTTCAACAACCTGCTGACCTCGATCCTCGGCTACGCGGAGCTGGCGCTCGATGGGCTTGAATCCGATGCGCCGGCTTCAGGGCATCTGCACCAAGTGAAGATTGCTTCCCAGCGAGCGGCAGATCTCACCCGGCAGATCCTGGCGTATTCGGGTCGTGCCTCCTTTGTCACCAAGCCGCTGGACCTCTCCGAGCTGGTGCGCGAGATGCTCGGGCTACTTCGATCTTCGATCTCCAAGAAGGTCGAGCTCGAACTGCGGCTCCCCGAGGATCTCCCGTTGATCGACGGCGACGGCACCCAGGTGCGTCAGGTCGTCATGAATCTCGTCATCAATGCAGCCGAGGCGATTGAGGACGAAGACGGCCGAATCACGGTTGCAGCCGAGCGCCTGACGTGCCGTCCCGGGCAGCTCAACGGCCGGCGCCTGTTCGGGGAGGTTCCGGAAGGAGATTGTGTGCGACTGACGGTCGCCGACACCGGCTGCGGCATGACAGCCGGTACGATGGAGTGTCTGTTCGATCCGTTCTTCACCACCAAGTTCACTGGCCGGGGACTGGGGATGTCGGCCGTGCTGGGTATCATCCGTGGACACCATGGTGCGATCGAGGTCGAAAGCCGTGTGAACGAGGGCACGACCTTCCGCATCTTCCTGCCCGTGAGCCGGTCGCGCCCGGAGTGCTGCGAAGGACCCGTGAAAGACAAGCCCCGGCGCGGGTATCTGCAAGGTACCGTGCTGCTCGTCGACGACGAGCCCACCGTCCGAACACTGGGGCGTGCCATGATCGAACGGCTGGGTCCCAAGGTGCTCACGGCCGCCGACGGACGAGAAGCGATCCGTATCTATCAGGAAGCCGCCGTGCCCGTCGATTTGGTCCTGCTCGACCTGACGATGCCGGTCATGGACGGACCGAAGACGCTTGCCGCCCTCAAGCAAGTCGATCCCGAAGTTCGGGTCGTGATCGTCAGCGGTGCTGGCACGGAGGATCTGCTCGAGCGATTCGAGAACAGCCATGTGCAGGCCGTCATTCAGAAACCCTACACGCTGGAAGCGCTCGAAGTGGTTCTAAGCGACTGCCTGTCTATGTGAGGGAGTCGGTAAGGGAGTAGGGCCGGAACCGGAGACGTCTTACCACAACGACTGGGGAGTCGTTCGGCCGGGTTCGGGATCGAGTCACTATCCAGCTCAAGGAAGGCACCATGGTCAACGACCGAGAAGACAACTTCCGAACTCTCTTCGAGTCGATCACGGATCTGATCGTTGTGGGAACACCCGAAGGGCGCATCCTTTTCACCAACCCGGCCGTCGAGAACAAGCTCGGCTATACGGCCACCGAGCTTGCCGGGATGCACGTCCTGGATCTACATCCGGCCAATGTCCGTGGTGAGGCCGAGGACACCTTCGGGGCCATGTTCCGCGGGGAACGGACCGTCTGTCCCTTGCCGCTGGCGGCAAAGGATGGCTCGCTGTTGCCGGTCGAAACACGTGTGTGGGCCGGCACCTGGGACGGCGAATCGTGCATCTTCGGCATCTCGAAGGATCTGACGGCCGAGCACGAAGCCCAGCAACGATTCGAGCGCCTGTTCCAACGGAATCCCGCACTGATGGCGCTATCCGAGCACCCAAGTCAACGGTTTGTCGACGTGAACGAATCGTTCATCGAGTCGATCGGCTATACGCGTGAGGAGATCATTGGAAGGACCTCGGCCGATCTCCGACTCTTTGGCGACAACGAGCAAGCTCACCAGGTGAGTTCGCAGCTTCGAAGAAAAGGTCACATCGCCAATATCGAGCTTCGGGTCCGCTGCAAGGACGGTTCCTGGCTCGACGGGCTGTTCTCCGGAGAGGTTATTCGCAGCCAGGGCCGTAAGTACTTCATGACGGTGATGATCGACATCACCGAGCGCAAGCGGGTTGAGCGCGAACTTCTGCAGAGGGTGCGCTTCGAGCAGGTGATCGGTGAGATCTCCGCGGACTTCGCCTCTCTTCTGGCGGAGGAGGCCGGTGCGGCAATTGATCGAGCCCTCGGAAACATCGGTGTTCTGACCGAGACCGATCGAGCCTACCTGCTCCAGCTCGATCCCGAGACCGGCGTTGTCAACCAGACACATGAATGGTGTGCGGCCGGCATCGCTCCCCGGACCGACCTGCTCCAGGGGGCTCCCCTCGGCCGGTCGATGCCGCACGTGGCCGGGCTACTGGCCCGGCTGCGAACGGAGACCTTGACCGGGGTGGCTCGACAGCGAGTGATGTACTTCTCGGGGGGGAGACCGCAACGAGTCGTCAACATCGCGGATGTGGCGGGGCTGCCCGATGAGGCGGACCTTGACCGTGAGCAATGCGACCTCCATGGAATCCGGTCGCTGCTGGTGGCCCCGGTCACATCGGGCGGACGAGTTTTCGGGTTCCTCGGCTTCGATGCGGTGCGAGAGGCGAAGGACTGGGGCGAACATGATGAGACGGCCATTCTACGTGTCGCAGAGATCGTCGCCCATGCGCTGGAGAAGCAGGAGGCCGACGAGCGATTGGCCAGTGAACGGCGGAGGCTGGCCAATGTCATTCACGCGACCAACGCCGGCACCTGGGAATGGAACGTTGCCACGGGCGAAACCGTCTTCAATCACCGTTGGGCCGAGATGCTGGGTTACCGGCTCGAGGAGTTGCAGCCGGTGAGCATCCGCACCTGGAAGTCGCTCACCCATCCGGATGACTTGCGTCTGGCACTGGAGATGCTGGAGCAACACTTCACCGGCCAGACCGCCTTCTACGAATGCCGCCTGCGCATGCGTCACCGGGATGGCCGCTGGGTGTGGATCGCCGACCGCGGCCGGGTTGTGACCTGGACCCCCGACGGACGGCCCGAGATGATGTTCGGCACGCACCTGGACGTGTCCGCCGCGGCCAGGGCGGAGGAAGAGCTGCGCCAGACGAACCGGCAACTCGAGGAGACGACCCAGCGCGCCAATGAGATGGCAGTTCGCGCGGAGATGGGCAGCATCGCCAAGGGGGAGTTCTTGGCCAACATGAGTCATGAGATCCGAACCCCGATGAACGGCGTCATCGGAATGACCGACCTGCTCCTGAGTACCGAACTCAGCGACGAACAGCGTCAGATGGCCGCGATCGTACGCGCCAGCGGGGAGTCGTTGCTGGACCTCATCAACGACATCTTGGATTTCTCGAAGATCGAGGCCAAGCAGCTAGAACTCGAGACCATTGACTTCGATCTGCAGGACTTGATGGATGACTTGGGCGCCAGCCTGGCGGTGCAGGCCGACCAGAAGTCGCTGGAGCTGATCTGTACGTGCGATCCTTCGGTGCCGGTGCGGTTGCGGGGCGATCCCAAGCGGCTTCGCCAGATTCTCACGAATCTGGGAGGCAACGCCATCAAGTTCACTCATGAGGGGGAGGTGGCGATTGGGGTTCGTGTCGAACGCGAATCGTTGCATGAGGCCACGCTGCGTTTCTCGGTGCGGGATACCGGCATCGGGATTTCCCGGGGGAAGCTTCCGCTATTGTTCCAGAAGTTCTCGCAGGTAGACGCCTCGACCTCGCGACGCTTCGGGGGCACCGGCCTCGGCCTGGCCATCTCGCGGCAGCTGGCCGAGATGATGGGTGGAGAGATCGGTGTGGAGACCGATGAGGGCAAGGGGTCGGAGTTCTGGTTCACCGCGCGCCTGAAGCGTCAGTCCCTGACGACAGAGCATCCGGCGGATGATTCGATTGCTCCCTACGGCACCCGGGTTCTCGTCGCCGACGATAACGCGACCGTCCGGGAGACGCTCGAGACGACGCTGACGGCTTGGGGATTGCGGGTCGAAACGGTCCCCGGTGGTTCCGCTGCGCTCCAAGCTCTGGAGACCGCGGCCAACAGCGACGAACCATTCGGCATCGCGCTCGTGGACCTGCAGATGCCAGATACAGACGGAGCGACCGTGGCGCGCACCATCCGGGAGAGGTCCGCGCTTCAGGGGTTGCCCCTCGTGCTCTTGCATACCCTGGGTGGGACACGGCCGGTACCGAGCACGTCGGAGTCTGGCGGAGAGGTTGTGATTACCAAGCCCATCCGCCAGCGAGAACTGCGGACCGCGATGACCCGGCTGCTCGGCGGTGAGCGGGTGAGCGATGGCAAGAGCGGCAGCCACGGTCAAACTCCAGGTTCGCGCTCCAGCCCTGGTCTTGGCTCGCGCTCCAGCCCGGGCTCAGCGTCGAGGGCGGGAACTCCTTCGTCGGCGGCGGATCCCGCGGAGCGGTTTGCGGGCAGATCCCCGCGCATCCTGCTGGCGGAGGACAATGACACCAACCGGCAGGTGGCCTTGGGAATCTTGCGCAAGTATGGGCTGACTGCCGATACCGCCGTCAATGGGGAGGAGGCCATCCGCGCGTTGGAGGCGACCGCCTATGACCTTGTTCTGATGGACGTGCAGATGCCGGAGGTCGACGGCCTCACGGCCACCCGACGAATCCGAAGCGTGCACTCGAAGGTCCTCGACCGGAAGATCCCGATCATCGCCATGACGGCGCACGCCATGCAGGGGGATCGAGAGCGCTGCTTGACCGCGGGCATGAACGGTTACCTCGCCAAACCCATCGTTCCAGAGGAACTGGCCAGGGCGCTCGAGCGCTGGCTGCCAGAGCCGGTCGCGTGGCCCGCCCGGGAACACGCTACCGGTGGGCAGGCATGCGAGGAAGGGCAAGCCGGCAACCGGGCACCCGACGAGGGAGAGCCCGGTGGCCGAGTATCCGAGAATCCGGAATCCGACCACGCGATCTGGAACGAGGAGGAGCTGCTGGAACGTCTGCTTGGAGATCGGGATCTCGTTGCTGAGTTGATCCGCAACTTCTTCGAGAACACGCCTGAGACCATGGATGCCCTGCGCACCGGCTTGGACACCGGAGACGCTGAGGAAGTGCGGCTGCAGGCCCACACGATCAAGGGCGCGGCCGCGAACATGGGCGCGGCCGCGCTGTCTGCGATTGCCGCCGACATGGAGCAGGCTGCCAGGCGGGGCAGCTTGCAAGAGGTCGCCGAACGCCTTGGGCAACTGCGGGCACAATTCAAGCTGCTCCGGGTGCGGATGATGGGTTCAGCGGCCAAGGCACGGTCCGCGCGGCCGGACCACTCAGAGGGGGGAACCCCTTGAAAGGTCACTCGATCTCGCGCCCAACGGCGAACGACCTCTGCGGCTTCGGTGGCTCTTGAGGCCGGTTCGGAAGTAGGCGCCCAAGGCCACCGGAGCACCGCTCTCGTCCCGGCCGGCCCAGATCCGTGCGCAGATCGGCCTCGAATACGATCGTCTCGGGAGGGGCGTTCGGGCTGGATCCGAGGGCGAGGATCGGGCATAATGCCATGGAGGCGGCCCAGCCGCCTGGATGGCTACAGAGTTCGGCGAGACGAGGGTAACGTAGTTGGAAACATCTGATCTAGGCGACCACGCCGCCGCCACCGTCGAAAGGGACGCCGACGAGGTGGCGCAACAGTGACCCTGGGTCCAGTCCAATTGACCACACCGTCCCCCGCGGGCGATCTGGTGACGCAGACGGCCGGCAATGAGGCCGTCGTGGCGCTGGTGCTCTATGTCCTGCTGGCTCTGATCTTCTCCTTCCTCTGCTCCATCGCCGAAGCAGTCCTGCTGACCCTGACGCCGTCCTACATCGAAGGCCTGGCCAAACGCCGGCCAGTGCTCGCCCGGCGCCTCAGGCAGCTCAAGATAGAGAACATCGATCGCTCCCTGGCGGCCATTCTGACCCTCAACACCATCGCGCATACGATGGGGGCCATCGGTGCGGGCGCCCAGGCCGTGTTGGTCTTCGGCGACGCCTTCTTCGGGGTCTTCTCGGCCGCGATGACGCTTCTGATCCTCTTCGCGTCGGAAATCGTGCCCAAGACCATCGGCGCCGTCTACTGGCAGAAGCTGACCGGTTTCACCGCCTGGTACGTCCAGCTGCTGATCTGGCTGCTCTACCCACTGATCCTGATCACCGAGTCGATCACGCGCTTGATCGCCCGTGGGCAGCAACCCCACATCCTCAGTCGCGATGAACTGACCGCTCTGGCCCTCATGGGCGAACGGTCGGGCGCCCTGCGGCCGGAAGAGTCACGGATCATCCGCAACCTCTTGCTCTTCTCGGATCTGACGGCCGGAGACATTATGACCCCACGCCCGGTAGTCATCGCCTTGCCGGAGGAGATGACCGTCGGTGAGGCCCTGGAGACCTCCGGGGTCCGGCCCTTCTCGCGTTTGCCGGTCTATCGAGGCGGGATCGATCACGTGACCGGCTTCGTCCTCAAGGAGGAGCTGCTGCTCCAGCAGGCCCTGGACCGGGAGGATCAGGCGCTCACCGATCTCAAGCGCGAAATCCCCACCGTGAACGAATCCATGCCGCTGCGCGAGCTGCTCGAGTTCATGCTCGAGAAGCGGCAGTCGCACATCGCGCTGGTGGTCGATGAGTACGGCGGCACCGAGGGTCTGGTGACCATGGAAGACGTCGTCGAGACGCTTCTGGGTCTCGAGATCGTCGACGAGATGGATGAGACCGACGACATGCAGGCCTACGCCCGCCGGCGCTGGGCCGCCCGGGCCCGGGCCATGGGGCTACCGGTGGAGGAGCCGGCGCCGGTCGGAGGCCAACCGGGGGCCGGCGGCGCGGGCGAGCACCGCGGCGAGAGCGAGCACCGCGGCGAGAGCGAGCACCGCGGCGAGAATCGGGACGGGATTAGCGGCGTGGGCACGAACTCGACCACGCGCGAGTAGTGGCCGCGCTTCGACCCCATGAGCGTTCGCCCGAGGCGCGACCGCGTCTTGGAAGAGCCGCCGCAGATTCTCCTTCGACTGGATGGGGTGCCGGCCATTGCCGGCCTTGACCCCGATGACACCTTCCCAATCGATGTCGCATTCGTCCGGGCCTTCGGGAACCGCAAGAGGGAATGAAGACGCCATGAGTACCGGCCCACGCAGAAGCGCACCCACCTCCAGCCGCGGCACGAGCCCGGGCAGCATCTGGGACACCGAGCTGCTCCTCAGGCCCGAAGAACTCTTCGAGCTGGCCAGCTCCCGTATCGTGCGCCGGGGCCTGAGCTACGCGCGCGCAGAGCGGGTGACCGACATCACGACCTCCGGCCGGCGGCTCGAAGCCCGCGTGGAGGGCACCCGCGGGGAGCCCTACCTCGTCACCCTCGAGCACGATGGCGAGGAGATCCTCTCCTCGTGCACCTGCCCGTTCGACTGGGAGCCGTTTTGCAAGCACGCGATCGCAGCGTTGGCGATCCAGTTCGGGTTGGCCGCCGGCGATGCCCCCGGGGGGCGCGCGCCGGATCGGGTTGCCGGCGGCACAGGCGGCCGAACAGGTGGCGGCACCGGCGGCCGAACAGAGGGCCGATCCGGGGACGCGAACGCATCCGCCGCGGGGGGCAAGCGGGCTGGGGCCTCGGCCCACCGCCCGCGCACGATCGAAGAAGAGGAGATCGAGGTGCGCCGCCGCCGGGGCGTCAAGTCGGGCTTCCGCGTCATGCGCCACGAGGGCGACGGCTACTTCGGCCTCTTCGATGTTCGATCCCCCTCGGAGAAGACCTACCGCGTGGAGGTCCGCTCTCTGACCGAGCGGATCAACCGCTGCTCGTGCCGTGACTACGCGATGGCAGCGCTCGGTACCTGTAAGCATATCGAGGCGGTGCTCGCAGCGCTGCGCAAGCGCGGGGGCAAGCGCGGCTTCGAGCGGGCGGCCTCCGCGCCGGCCAAGGTGGGCCGGGTGCTGGTCGATCGCACCGACGTTCCCCGGATCCGCCTGCTGCTCCCTGAACGGGTGACGCCCGGCCTGGCGAGCCTGGCCGAACGCTTCTTCGATGCCGAGGGATTCTTTCTCGGCGATCCGGTGACCGACATGCCGGCCTTCCTCACCAGCGTATCGCGGCTGCGCAAGCTGGTCGTCTACGCCGACGTGGCCGAGCTTGCCGAGCAGGTGGCCGCCGAACGCGCGGCCGAGAAACGCGCCACCGAGGTGCGCCGCCAGGTCCTTGAATCCGGCGCGCGCATTCCCGGCCTCAAGGCCCGGCTCTATCCTTACCAGGTCGAAGGGACCGCGTTTCTGGCCGCCCGCGGCCGGGCGCTGCTCGGCGACGACATGGGCCTGGGCAAGACCATCCAGGCGATCGCGGCCACGCATCTGCTTCGCAAGCGCGGTGAGGTGCGTCGCGCCTTGATCGTTTGCCCCGCCTCACTGAAACACCAGTGGGCCGCCGAGATCACCCGCTTCACGGGCAGCGAGTCGGTCACCGTGGGGGGCGGTGTGGTGGCCCGCCTCGAGCAGTACCGGCAGGGCGCGCCCTACACGATCGTCAACTACGAGCTCATGCTGCGCGACCGCCGGGCCGTCGCGGAACTGGCCCCCGACCTGCTGGTGCTCGACGAAGCCCAGCGTATCCGCAACTGGCGCACCAAGACCGCCGAGGCGATCAAGTCGATCTGCACGCCCTTCGCCTTCGTCCTGACGGGTACGCCGCTTCAGAACCGGCTCGATGATCTCTACAGCGTCATGCAGGTTGTCGACGCCCGCGTCCTGGGACCCTTGTGGGCCTACAACGAACGCTTCGTCGTGCGCGAGGAAGGCCGCAATCGGATCGCCGGCTACCGCAATCTGGACGAGCTGCGCCGCCGGCTCGCCCCCCATGTCCTGAGACGTACCAAGGAGGAGGTGGCGCTGCAGCTGCCCGAGCGGCTCGACACGCGCCTGGCCGTCGAACTCACCGAACGTCAGCGCGAGCTGATGGACGAGAACATCGCCGTCGCCGCGCGCCTGGCCAAGATCGCCGAGAGGCGGCCGCTCACGCCGAAGGAGGAGAAGCGCCTCTTCATGTCCATGCAGAATGCGCGCATGGCGTGCAACGCCGCCGGGCTCGTGGACAAGGAGACGGTCGGGTCGCCGAAGCTCGACGAGTTCGAACAGGTGCTGCGCGATCTGTGCGTCGACCGGGAGCGCAAAGTGCTCGTCTTCAGCGAGTGGGAGACCTTCTGCCGCATGGCCGCCCAGCGCGCCGAGAGGTTGGGGCTGGGCTTCGTTCGCCTGCACGGCCAGGTGCCGGTGCACAAACGCGGCGCCTTGATTGAACACTTCCGGGACGATCACGACTGCCGCGTCTTCTTCTCCACCGATGCCGGAGGGCTGGGACTGAACCTCCAGTTCGCCAGCACGATGGTGAACCTCGAGCTTCCGTGGAACCCGGCGGTGCTGGATCAGCGCATCGGGCGTATCCATCGCCATGGCCAGCGGGAGCGGGTGCACGTGATCCGTCTGGTGGCGGAGGACTCGTTCGAGGCCGGGCTCGAGACCACCCTGCGCTCGAAGCGAGAGCTCTTCGGCGCCGCCCTCGATGCGAGGACCGAGGTGGCCGAGGTCGATGCCCCCTCGAGCTGTCTGGCGGCGGTGCGCGATGCGCTGGTCGAACTCGAAAGCGAGGCGGAGGAAGGCGCCGAGCCGGTGTTGATCGAACGCCGGCCAGGCGGGATGGCAGGTGGAAGCGGCAGTGAGACTGGCGAGGGAGGCGGCGGTGAGGCTGGCGAGGGAGGCGGCGGTGAGACTGGTGAGGGAGGCGGACGTGGCCTCGACGAATCGGTCTCTCCAGCGGAGCGCCTGGCAGGCGTGCTCGGCCCTCGTCTGGCGCGCGTGCTGCGGCTTGCCTCGGGCCGGTTGGTCGCCTTGGTCGACCGGGTGGATGCGGCCACCTCGGCGGCGGCCGAGGAGGCCGGCATGACCGCCCTGGCGGCCGGCACCGAAGAGGCACTCGAATCGCTGGGCGCCGACTCGATCTTCGCGGGGGCCGAGGTGGTGCTGGACCGCGGAGCCAGGGAAGGTGGGGCCACAGAGGCCGAGCGCGCCCATCATCTGGCACTGGCGAAGCGCAAGCTGGCGGCGGCGCAGATGCTGGCCAAAGGTGGTCTGGGCGGCGAGGCGCTGGGTCAGGCCATGGCCGGGATGGGAGCCGCTCTGCGCGCGATGGCTGCCGGCGAAGCCGTCGCCGACACCGAGATCGCCGGCACGGCGGTCGCCGACTCCGAGGCCCCGGGCACCGTGGCCGCCGGCGACCGTTTGCCTCCGGTGCGACTGCTCTACGAGGTTCTCGTGCCGCGCGGCCGGCTGAGCCTGGAGGACGCCGCCAAGGTCTCCCGGGCGGAGGCCCTGGCCCGGGCCTATGAGGGTGTCGGCGGGACGCCGCCCGCCGACACCGTGCTGGAGATCTTGGAGGATACCCGTGCCATGATTGCCGCGCTGGACCTGCCGTAGCCGGTTGCCAGGGTTGGGCGGCGATCGCGTGCGGGTCGAATCACGGTGCGGTGTCGTGATGGGAGTTCATCCGTCAGCGCCCGGGACCCCTCGCTGTCCGCGGCGCTGTGGCTGGAGTGGCTGGTGTGGCTCGCGCGGCACGCGTGGCTGGCGTGGCTGGTGTGGCTCGCGCGGCACGTGCGGCACGCGTGGCTGGCGTGGCTCGCGTGGCTCGTGCGGCACGCGCGGCTCGCGCTTCCCACCACGGATCGCACAACTCCCGGTTGATCGCATCCTCCACCCGGCGTACACTTACGCCTTGTTCAAGGGCGGGCCCCGCTGGGGGGTTCATCCTATGGGGAGGAGTCCGAGTGAGATCCATCAAGATCCGCAGGGGCCTGGACCTGCCCATCATAGGTGCGCCAGGGCAGGCAGTCGAGGAGGCGCCGCCGGTGCGCTCGGTTGCCGTCCTGGGCCGCGACGCCGTCGGCCTGCGTCCGGCCATGGCCGTCAAGGAGGGCGACCGCGTCAAGCTCGGCCAACTGCTCTTCACCGATAAGCGTAACGCCGGTGTGCGCTACACCGCACCCGGCGCCGGCACGGTGACGGGCGTGAACCGTGGCGCCAAGCGCGTGCTCTTGTCGGTGACCATCGCGCTCGATGGCGACGAGGCCGAATCCTTTCCGGTCGTGGCGCGCGGCGAACTGGCCGGCCTCGGCCGCGAGCAGGTGCGCGAGACGCTGCAGGCATCCGGTCTCTGGACGGCCCTGCGCACGCGGCCCTGGAGCAAGGCCCCGGCGCCGGATGCTACGCCCGCGGCGCTCTTCGTCACGGCCATGGACACCCAGCCCCTGGCCATGGATCCGTCGCCGCTGATCCGCGAGGCGGCCGAGGACTTTCGCGCGGGGCTCCGTCTTCTGGCCAAGCTCACCGACGGACCCATCTACCTGTGCCAGGCTCCCGGCGAGCCCCTGCCCGGGGCCGAGCTGGACCGCATCGAAGCGGTGGCCTTCGAGGGTCCGCACCCGGCCGGCCTGCCCGGCACGCACATCCACTTCCTGCATCCGGCCGGCCGAAACCGTACCGTCTGGCACATCGGCTGGCAGGATGTGCTCTCGGTCGCGCGCCTGTTCGCCACCGGGCGCTTGCCCGTCGAGTGTTTCGTCGCTTTGACGGGGCCCGCCGCTGCCCGGCCGCGCCTGATGCGCACACGCCGCGGCGCGGCCATCGGTGATCTCTTGCACGGCGAGCCGGTCGGCGAGGGCGTGCGCGTCATCAGCGGTTCGGCGCTGGCCGGCCACACGGCCGAGGGTCCCGAGGCCTACCTGGGGCGCTACCACCGGCAAATCACACTCCTGCGCGAGGGCACCGAACGCGACTTCATGGGCTGGACCCGGCCGGGCCTGGAGGTCTTCTCCGTGACGCGGGCCTTCGCATCGGCCCTGCGTCCGGGCCGGCGGTTGCCGCTGACCACCTCCCTGGGCGGCGGCCCGCGCTCGATGATGCCGATCGACAGCTATGAGAAGGTGATGCCCCTGGATCTCGAGCCCACCCACCTGCTGCGCGCCATCGTGACCGAGGACACCGACGAGGCCGTGGCCCTGGGGGCCCTCGAACTGGACGAAGAGGATCTGGCCCTGTGCAGCCTCGTCTGCCCGGGCAAGTACGAGTACGGGCCCATCCTGCGCCGCACCCTGGAACTCATAGAGAAGGAAGGCTGATGAAGCAGATACGCTTCGGGCGGCCCCACGGCCAGCTCCTGAAGGACAAGCCCTGGGGGAAGGCCTTCCCCCTCTTCGAGGCCATCGACAGCTTCCTGTACTCGCCGGGCGCCACCACCGGGGGGCCGGTACATGTCCGCGACGGCCTCGATTACAAGCGGATGATGAGCCTTGTGGTGATGGCCCTGATGCCGTGCGTGCTCATGGCCATGTACAACACGGGCTACCAGGCCAACCTGGCCATGATGAACATGGGGATCGCCTCGGCGAGCGGCTGGCGGGGCTGGCTGATGGGTCTGCTCGGCGTGGGCTACGATCCCGGCAACATCTTCTTCTGCCTGGTCCATGGCGCCCTCTACTTCATCCCGGTCTACCTGGTCGCCAACGCGGTGGGTGGGATCTGGGAGGTGCTCTTCTCCATCGTCCGCAAGCACGAGGTCCAAGAGGGGCTCTTCGTGACGGGCTTCCTGGTGCCGCTGATCATGCCGCCCACCATCCCGCTCTGGCAGGTGGCCGTGGCGATGAGCTTCGCCGTCGTGGTGGGCAAGGAGATCTTCGGCGGCACGGGCCGCAACTGGCTCAACCCGGCCCTGACCGCACGCGCCTTCCTCTTCTTCGCCTACCCGGCCGAGATCTCCGGCGATGCCGTCTGGACGGCCGTCGACGGCTTCACCGGCGCCACCCCCCTGGCCCTGGCCGCCGAGGGTGGCATGCAGCAGCTCACCGAGCAGGTCTCCTGGAGCCAGGCCTTCCTGGGAAACATCCAGGGCAGCATGGGCGAGACCTCGGCGCTGGCGTGCCTGATCGGAGCCGCGATACTGATCTTCAGCGGGATCGGGTCCTGGCGCATCATGGCGGGCATGCTGCTGGGCGCGGCCGGCTTCTGGGCGCTGCTCTACGGCATCGGCAGCCAGACCAATCCGATGTTCGCCATGCCGTTGCACTGGCACCTCGTGCTGGGCGGCTTCGCCTTCGGTCTGGTCTTCATGGCCACCGATCCGGTCACCGCGGCGGCCACGCGCCGCGGCAAGTGGATCTACGGGATCCTGGTGGGCGTGGTGACGATCATGATCCGCGTCATCAACCCGGCCTTCCCCGAGGGCGTGATGCTGGCCATCCTCTTCGGCAACGTTTTCGCGCCGCTGATCGACTTCTACGTTGTGAAGGCGAACAAGAAGCGGAGGGTGCTGCGCCATGCCGCGTAACAAGAACACCATTTCCTGGACGCTCTTCATCGCCGTAGCGGTTTGCCTGGTATGCTCGGTGCTCGTCTCCTGGACGGCCGTGAGCTTGAGGCCGCTCCAGGAGCGCAACAAGGAGTTGGAGCGCAAGCGCAACATCCTGGCCGCGGCGGGCCTCCTTTCGGAGGACGTCGATGTGGCGGAGGCTTTCAAGCGCATCGAGACGCGCCTGGTGGACCTGTCCACGGGCGAGTACGTCACCGGTCGCGACCCGGCGGAGTTCGATCCTTTGGCGGCGGCCCGCGACCCGGAACTCAACGTGACGATCCCGACGGCCGATGACCTGGCCGGCATCAAACGCCGCGCCCGCCTGGGGCGGGTCTACCTGTTCCGGGAGGAGGGGGAGCTGAAGCGGGTGATCCTCCCCGTCTACGGCAAGGGTCTCTGGTCCACGCTCTACGGCTTCCTGGCCCTGGAGGATGATCTGCACACCATCTCGAGCCTGGCCTTCTACCAGCATGCGGAAACGCCGGGCCTGGGCGGCGAGGTGGACAACCCGGCCTGGAAAGCCCAGTGGGTGGGCAAACAGGCCTTCGAGGACGGCGAGGTGGCCATCGAGGTCGTCAAGGGCAAGGTGCCCGCGAGCAGTCCGCGGGCCGAGCACCAGGTGGACGGGATCTCCGGCGCCACCATCACGGCCCGGGGGGTGGGCCAGCTGGTCCGCTACTGGCTGGGGGAGGACGGGTTCGGTCCCTACCTGGACCGCCTGCGTGAGGAGGTGAGCCATGGGTAAGGCGCGCGACACGCTGATCAAACCGATCTTCGACGAGAACCCGATCATTCTGCAGATCCTGGGCATCTGCTCGGCCCTGGCCGTCACCACCAAGGTCGAGATCACGCTGATCATGTGCGCGGCGGTGACCTTCGTCCTGGCCCTGTCGAATGTGTCGGTGAGCATGATCCGCAGCCAGCTGCCCACCAACATCCGCCTGATCGCCCAGATGACGATCATCGCCTCGCTGGTCATCATCGTGGACGAGGCGCTCAAGGCCTACGCCTTCGAGGCCAGCAAACAGCTTTCGGTCTTTGTCGGTCTGATCATCACCAACTGCATCATCCTGGGGCGTGCCGAGGCCTTCGCCATGAAGAACGGCGTTGGTCTGAGCCTGCTCGATGGCATCGGCAATGCCCTGGGCTACAGCGTCATCCTGATCGCGGTGGCCGTCTTTCGCGAGAGCCTGGGCTCGGGCACCCTGATGGGTATCCAGGTGCTTCCGCTGGTCGCCGACGGCGGCTGGTACCAGCCCAACGGTCTGATGCTGCTCTCACCCAGCGCCTTCTTCCTGATCGGCTTCATCATCTGGGCGGTACGCACCTGGAAGCCCGAGCAGGTGGAGGAGGAGAACTGATGACTGAGGAATACTTGAGCCTGCTGTTCCGCTCCATCTTCGTGGAGAACCTGGCCCTGGCCTTCTTCCTGGGCATGTGCACCTTTCTGGCGATCTCCAAGCGGGTAGAGACGGCGGTTGGTCTCGGCTTGGCGGTGACGGTGGTGCAGGCGATCACCGTACCGGTGAACAATCTCATCTACACCCACGTGTTGCGGGAGGGCGCTCTGGCCTGGGCGGGCTATCCCGAAGTGGACCTGAGCTTCCTGGGCCTGATCAGCTACATCGGCGTCATCGCCGCCATGGTCCAGATCATGGAGATGATCCTCGATAAGTTCTTCCCAGCCCTCTACAACGCCCTGGGCATCTTCTTGCCGCTGATCACGGTCAACTGCGCCATCCTGGGCGGCTCCTTGTTCATGGTGGAGCGCGATTACACCTTCGGCCAGAGCGTGGCCTACGGACTGGGCAGTGGCGTGGGTTGGGCTCTGGCGATCGCGGCTCTGGCCGGGATTCGCGAGAAGATGAAGTACAGCGACGTGCCGGCTGGGCTCAGGGGCCTGGGCATCACCTTCATCACGGTGGGACTCATGGCCCTGGCCTTCATGGCCTTCAGCGGAATTCAGCTCTAGGCGGACGCGCGAGGACGGGAAGGTAGCATGCTGCAGATCATCTTCGGGGTCGTGATGTTCACGGCCATCGTGCTGTTGCTGGTCGTCGTGATCCTCATCGCACGGGCGCGGCTGGTGGCCTCGGGGCCCGTACGCATCGAGATCAACAACAACCCTGACAAGACCCTCACGGTGCCGGCCGGGGGCAAGTTACTGAACACCCTCACCGAAGTCGGCATCCTCGTGCCTTCGGCCTGCGGCGGCGGCGGTACCTGCGGCACCTGCAAGGTCAAGGTGCACGAGGGCGGCGGGCAGATCCTGCCGACCGAGCTGGGCGTGGTCTCCAAGAAGGAGGCCCACGAGGACGTGCGCCTGAGCTGCCAGGTGGTCGTCAAGCAGGACATGAAGATCGAGGTCGCGCCCGAGATCTTCGATGTCAAGAAGTGGACCTGCAAGGTGCGCTCCAATGTCAGCGTGGCGACCTTCATCAAGGAGCTGATACTCGAGTTGCCCGAGGGCGAGGAGGTCAATTTCCGCGCCGGTGGGTACATTCAGATCGAGGCGCCGCCCCACCACGTCAGCTTCAGCGACCTGGAGGTGGAAGAGGAGTATCGCGGCGATTGGGAACGGTTCGGTCTCTTCCAGCTCGAGTCGGTTTGCAAGGAGCCCGTGACGCGCGCCTACAGCATGGCCAACTATCCGCTCGAGAAGGGCATCATCATGCTCAACGTCCGGATCGCGACCCCGCCGCCGGACGACATGAAGGCCCCGCCCGGTCTGATGAGCAGCTACATCTACAACCTCAAGCCCGGCGACGAGGTCGTCATCTCCGGTCCCTACGGCGAGTTCTTCGCCAAGGAAACCGATGCCGAGATGGTCTTCATCGGCGGCGGCGCCGGCATGGCGCCGATGCGTGCCCATATCCTCGACCAGCTCGAGCGCATCGGCACCAAGCGCAAGATGACCTTCTGGTACGGTGCGCGCAGCCTGCGCGAGATGTTCTACGAGGAGGACTTCGAGCGCCTGGCCCGCGAGCACGAGAACTTCACCTGGCACGTGGCCCTCTCCGAGCCCCAACCCGAGGACAACTGGACCGGGCTGACCGGTTTCATCCACCAGGTGCTGTACGACGAGTACCTCAGCAAACATCCCGCCCCCGAAGACTGCGAGTACTACATCTGCGGGCCGCCGCTCATGCTGCAGGCAGTCCTGCGGCTGCTCGATTCGATGGGGGTGGAGGATGAGAACATCCTCTTCGACGACTTCGGCTAGGCGCGTCCAGCCGCCGGCGCATCCCGCCGGCGGCGCCATGCCACGCCCCATCCAGCGCCCCGTTCGGCACCCCGTTCGCTGCACCGCCGGGCGTTCCGTTCGGCACCCCGTTCGCTGTCTCGCGGCCGCACTGCTGTCGGTGGCGGCCCTGGCGACCCTGGCGGTCCTGTTGCCGGCCTGCTCGCCCCGCGATGAGGCGCCGCCCGACCTGCTGGTCCTCGCCGGCGCCACGATGGGGACGACCTGGTCGGTGAAGCTGCCGGCCGCCGGCGCACCGGACACCACCCTGCTGCGCGCGGCCGTGGAGGCCGTGCTCGAGGGCGTCGACGCCCGCATGTCCAGCTTCCGCGCCGACTCTTCAACCGTCAGGCCGGCACCGAGTGGTTTCCCGTTTCGGCGGCGACCGCGCGGGTGGTGGCCGAGGCCGAGCGCACCAGCCGCCTGTCGGGCGGCGCCTTCGATGTCACCGTCTGGCCCCTGGTCCAGCTCTGGGGTTTCGGGGACGCCGGCCACCGGGACGAGCCGCCGCCGGCCCAGGCCATCGCCGATGTCCGCCAGTGGGTTGGCTGGCGCCTGCTGTTGGTCCGTGACGACCCACCGGCCCTGCGCAAGGCCCA
>CAZZIF010000041.1:0-19091 GCA_964654025.1 uncultured bacterium | reverse complement strand
CGCGAGGACGGCTATGCCGTCGAAGGCGAGTTCGACGCCGACGTTGCCGCGGCCTTCCTGAACTACAAGTTCGTCTACTACGATGGCAGCTACGGTGTGCACAACCCCCACTACGTGCGGGCTCTGCTGACCAATACGATCGAGGCCATGGAAGACCGGCTCGTTCCGTAGTGGTTCTTCCATTCGCGGTGGCATGATTTGACCGCCGGGTCTCGAAAGAGACCCGGCGGTCTTGTTTCTTCATACCGGGCGTCGGTCCTGAAGAGACACGCCCGTCGGGAGGGCGGCGCGGTACTCGGGGGGCAGGGGAGGCAGCCTAGGAGCCGTCCTGCCTCATGTTCGGCATCTGGGGAGCATTGATGACCTTGGTATGCGGGGGCACCGACTGCGTGAGCCAGACGTTACCGCCGATCACGCTACCCTCGCCGATCGTGACGTTGCCGAGCACAGTGGCGCCGGAGTAGATCACCACGTCGTCGGCGATCTGCGGGTGGCGGCGGATGCCGCGGATGAGCTTGCCGCGTTCATCCTTCGGGAAGCTCAAGGCGCCGAGTGTGACGCCCTGGTAGAGCTTCACGTTGCGGCCGATGATGCAGGTCTCGCCGATCACCACCCCCGTGCCGTGATCGATGAAAAAGCGCTCCCCGATCTGGGCGCCGGGGTGGATGTCGATTCCGGTACGCGAGTGGGCCCACTCGGTCATGATGCGCGGGAGAAGGGGGACCTTCATGATCTCGAGTTCGTGCCCGACGCGGTAGGTGGCGATCGCCACCAGCCCCGGGTAGCTGAAGATGACTTCGTGGTAGTTCTTGGCGGCCGGGTCGCCGTCGTACCCGGCTTCCACGTCCAGCAAGAGCATGCGCCGGATCTCGGGCAGCTTTTCGAAGAGACCGATCAGACAGTCCTCGGCGAAACGACGGCAGGCGTCGCGATCGTTGGCCATGGACGTGTTCTCGTGGCGCGCGGCCGCGAAAATCTGTTCGCTCAAGCCCTCGGCCACTTCGTCCAACAGCGCGCCAATGTAGAAACCCACATTGCCACGCGTGAGATACTGCTTGCCGACGAAACCCGGGAAGAACGCCTCGAACAGACGTCGCAGGTGATGGATGATCGCGGTGCGTGATGGCAGCGCGTAGCGGGGCTCCAGATTGTGCCCCGGCACCGGCCCGTGGGCATAGGTGCGCGTGAGCGTATCGGTGAACTCGGGCAGACGGGTGTGCAAGCGCGAATTGCGCATGCCGGGGTCTGCACCGCTGCCGGCGGAGGATTGTGTGCGTTGCGGCCTGGGATCCTGCCGCGCGTCATCGGATGTCATGACGGTGCCCTCTCGATTCGTCCTTGTCTTCCGCAGCTGGTCAGGTGACGGTTACAACCCCTGCAAGAACGGGTTGTGGCGGCGCTCTTCGCCCACCGTGGTCAGCGGCCCGTGTCCGGAGGCCACCACGGTGGCGTCGGGCAGCGTGAGCAACTGGTCGCGGATCGAGCCGAGCAGCTGCTCGTAGCTGCCGCCCGGCAGATCGGTCCGTCCGATGCTGCCGGCGAAGAGCGTGTCGCCGGTGAGCACCATGTAGGGAGGCGCTTCGTCGCTTCCGGCCTCGGCCGGGCCGGCCGGCTTCAGGTACCTTCCCTCGACGAGCAGGCACACCCCCCCGGGGCTGTGCCCGGGCGTCTCCCGCACAACGCCTTCGATCTTGCCCCAGTTCACTGTTTCCCCGCCGGCGATGAACCGGTCGACGGGGGCCATGGGCGGAAGCTCGATGCCGAAGCTCAGGGCCTGCTCGGGCGCGTGCTCGTACAGGAAATGATCGGCTTCGTGGATCAGGATCTCGCCCCCGAGTTTCTCCTTGAGGCGCGCAGTGGCCCCCACGTGGTCGATGTGGCCATGGGTGTGGAAGTAGGCTACCGGGGACAGCCCCAAGCTCGTCAGTTCGGCCAGGATCTGCTCGGGATCTTCGCCTGGGTCGACGACCAGGGCTGCGCGGGTTTCCTCGCAGCCCAGGAGGTAGCAGTTGGCCTGAAACGGTCCCAGCGGCATCGCCTTGATGATCATGAGGCCTCCTCGTTCAGAACACCCGCACCGCTGCCCGCGGACGCAGGAAGTACAGCCACCCCTGGGGGGCGGCCACGTGCCAGATGTGAACCAGCGCCAGCCGGTAAAGTTGCATCTGAGGGCGGTAGCCTTCGGCCCGGGCCGCGATCTGCTCGTCGCCGCTCACTCGGTCGCTCTTGAAATCGACCAGGATCGATCGCTCGCTGTCTCCCCGCCAGAAGGCGTCGATCTGCCCTTGGATGAGCAGCCACTCATCCTCGCTCAGTTCGGTCGCCTGCGGCCAGATTCCGGCCAGCTCACCGGGCGCGGCCCGCAGGCTGAAGTGGACTTCCCGCTCGAGTGAGTCCGCGTTCGCCCGCATCGAGAGTCCCAGGTCGCTCGCAAGGAACGCGGCGACCGGTTGCAGGTTCTCCGGCCGGACCCAGTCCCTGGGAATCTCACCTGCCTCGGCCAGGCGCGCCGCAGCGGGCATCACCATCGTTTCGAGTAGCGTGCCCGCCGGCCCGGTCGTCACGGTGGTTGCTTCGCCGCCGGCCGTCAGATCCAGTTCGGCGAGCACCGCGTGCAAGTAGGTGCCCTCGCGGGCCGGGATGGTTGTGTCGGCCCGGGCTCCGTCGCGCGGGGTGGCCGGAGTGCTGATCAGCGCGGCCGGCGCCAGGATCGCGGCACCGGCGGCGATGCGCTCCTCCTCGTGCAGGGCCTCGTCGATCAGGCGCTTGATCTCGGTGACCCAGTACTTGCTACGCCAGATGGTGGCGGCTTCGTGCCGGTAGCGAACCGCGGCCCGCTCGAGAGCCGCGGGCAAGTGGCGCCGGCAGACTTCCAGGACCTGGACTGACTGTTCGCGCCCCCGTTGCTCCTCGTTGGCTGCCAGAGCTTGCAGGCGCTCGCGGGTCGCTACGGGATCGGTTTCGAGTTCTCCCTCGATCACGGCACGCAATGCCTCGACCGCCGGATCGACCGGCCGCTTGTCGGCGTGCGCGGCAACGGCGGGGAGTGCGTGATGGTGGATTGCGAGGTACGGCCGGGGCCGGATGGTTGATGCCGGCTCGGCGAGTTCGTTGAGATCACAATGACGTGCCAGCACCGCCATGATCCAGTCGAGCGGGCAGCTCATGCGGGTGAGCTCGACTTGCGAGGGCGCCATGCCCGCCCGCCAAAACGCCAGCTTCTTGAGGAGGTTCTCCCACCGGCTCGCGCAGCCGGTGAGCACGAGGTGGTCCTGCGCCCGCGTCAGGGCCACGTAGAGGATGCGCAGTTCCTCCTCCCGTCCCCGTCTGCGGCGGTCGAGTTTCAGTGCATGACGCGCGATGGTGGGTGTCTTGACCAGCGTGCGCGGTTCGAAGTGATCGGTCCCGAGCCACGCGTCACCGGTCAACAGATCGCTGCGCAGATCCTGCTCAACGAAGGTGTCTCCCAGATGAGCGAGCACGACCACCGGGAATTCCAGACCCTTCGACTTGTGCAGCGAGAGGATCTGCACCGCGGCGGTCTGGGCCGCGCTCTCATCGAAGGCGTAGAGATCCGCCTGCGAATCCACCAGGTCGTCGAGGTGTCGCAGGATCGTGGTGAGGGTGTGGCCCCGCTCGGCGGCATACTGGCGAATCCTGGCCAACACGAGCTCGATGTTGGCCAGGCGCTCGCGGGCGTCGGAGGCCGCCAGCTGCCGGGTGAGGTAGCCCGACTCGTCGAGCGCCATCAGGAGCGCATCGGGGAGGTCGATCGTGTCGGCGGCGATGCGCCACCGTTCCAGGCGCTCGATGAACGCGGCCGAGCGGGCCATGAGATCGGGTCCGGCCGGACTGGCCTCCAGGACGCCGGGGTGGCCCGGGCCGCTCGATCCGGTTTCGCGGCCGGTGGCCGTGGCCCACAGGGCGTCGACCAAGTAGAGGCTTTCGGGCCAGGTCAGCCGTAGCAGCGTCAGGTCATCGTGACTGAAGCCGCCCACCGGGCCGCACAGGGTGGCGGCCAGGCCGATGTCGTCATGGGCATTGCCCAGCAAGCGGGCGAGATTGACCAAGTCGCGAATCTCCTCGCGCTCGAAGAGGGCCTGCCCGGCGTGCGAGACCGGAATGCCCTCGGCGCGAAGTCCCTGGGCGATCGAGAGCCCCTTCGACTTCGGGCTGCGCAGGAGGACGGCGATGTCGCCATAGCGCACCGGGCGCAGACCGCCCGACTTGTCCCGTACCTGTAGGCCCTCATCCACCATCGTGCGGATCCGCCGCGCCACGAAGCGCGCCTCCGCCGCGAGTTTGCGCTCGCCGGTGATGCGCTCTTCCTTGAGGTCGGCGAGCACGTGGAGCGCAATGCTCGCGCAGCCGGCCTCACTCGCCGCCCGCTCGGGCGGACGCAGCGCCTGGCTCTCATAGGCCGTGCCGATCAGCTCGGGCGCGAAGAGATCGGCGAAGAGCAGGTTCACGAACTCCAGCACGGGTCTCTGCGAACGGAAGTTCTCGCCCAGCAGGATGCGTACGCGCGCCTCGTCGCGCATCGCTTCCAGGTCGGCTTCTTCCTGCAGCGGCGCAGCGTGCTGGAACAGCTCTTTGAAGATGTCCGGCTCGGCCCGACGGAACTGATAGATGCACTGCTTGACGTCCCCGACCAGATACCGGCCCCGCGACGGTTCGAGGGCGCCCACGATCGAGGCCTGCAGGCGATTGAGATCCTGGGCTTCGTCGACCAGCAACGCGTCGTAGCGCCGGCGGAGGTCGGTAGGGGCGCGCGTCAGCATGGCCAGGGTCTTGATCTCGAGATCGGAGAAGTCCAGCAGCCCGCGCTCGGTCTTGTGCCGTTCGTAACGCTCCATGAGCTGGCGCACGAGCGCCAGCACCGTCTGCAGCGTGGAACGTAGACCGGCATATTCACCGCTCATCGACTCGACCGGCTGAGGAAGGAGCTGCCACGGACTCGTCTTGTCGTTGAAGAGTTTCCGGGCCCGTTCGTAGCCGTGCTGCACGAGATCCGGGCTGCGGGTGGCGACTCGCGGCAGGGAAAGGGCCCACCCGGTTCCGGGCTTCAGCAGACCGCTCTTCTGGAGGTAGTCGTGCAGATCGGCGAGTTCGGCTACCAGGCCGCTGGACGCACCGGGATGGCCGGGTTCGCCGGGGTAGCTTGGCTCACCGGGGTAGCTTGGCTCACCGGGGTGAGTGGGCTCACCGGGGTGGCCGGGTTCGCCAGGTTTGCCCCGGCCGTCTCCCCGGCCCCAGGGCGCGGGCGCCCCGCACAATGCATCGAGGCCGGCTCGCATCTTGTCGTACTTGCGCTCGGGCGCCACACGCTCGCCGTACTCGATCACACCGGCGATGCGGCTGAGCATCTCGTGATAGTGGGCGATCAGCTGTTGGCGGAAGACCGCAAAGTAGGGGGGCGCGGCCGAGGACATCGCCCCGGCGGCCGACCCCGCGGCCGACGCCACGGCCGACCCCGCGGCCAACCCGGCGGCCAGTCCCGCGAGGTAGGCCTCCGGATCGCCCTGCACGCGCGCGGTGCGCATGACCTCGGTCAGCTCATCGCGCAATCGTTCCCGGCCGCCGCGGAAACCGCACAGCTCGAGCAAACGCAAGAACTCGTGATGGGCCGCGCTGCCCTCACGTGGCACGCCTTCCCAGCTGCCTTCGGCGGCCTGATCGCTCGGGCGCCCCCGGTACCAGTGGTGGAATAGATCGTCCAGAATCTCGGTCTGGATCAACTCATCCTGGGGACTGGCCAGCACCGCGAAGGCTGGATCGACACCCGCCTCGACGGCGCGCTCGCGCAACAGCCGCGCACAGAAGGAGTCGATGGTCGAGATCTGCGCATGCGGCAACAGGAACCGCTGATCCCGCAGCGCGCGGTGACGGCCCAGTTCTTCGGCCACCCGGACCTGGAGTTCCGCGGCCGCCTTCTGTGTGAAGGTGATCGCGGCCAGGCGGGGCAGCGCAACGCCGTCGTGGAGTAGGCGCATCACACGGTGCACCAGGGTCCAGGTCTTGCCGGTCCCCGCGCCGGCCGAGACGAGCACATGCGGAGCATCGGCGCGAATGGCAAGCCGCTGGCCCTGGTTGGCGAGGCGCGGCAGACGGTACTCACTCATCCGCGCCCCCTTCCTCGTCGCCGCTGGCTCCTCGCACGGGATCCCGGCCCTTTACGAAGCCGCACATGGCGCGGTAGTCGCAGTGTTCGCACGGCAAGCGCATCTGAGACTGGGGTGCCGGGTAGGGCCGGATGTGTCCGCGCAGGATTCCAGCGGCCAGGTGGGCTACCTTGCGGCGAGCATCATCGAGCCGGGTTGCGAGCTCTTTGGAGGGCAGCCCGCCGGTGGGTGATCCCCGCTTCGGGCGGAGGCCGAAAGCCCCGTGCGGATCGACGGCCGCGACGACGTCTTCCCGCGGGAGTCCGTGAAATGCGAAATCGTGGGGATTCTCCTCACTGCGCCGATCGGCGGCCGAGCGCGGTTTGGCCTTGAAGCTGTAGTAGAGTCCGGCACCCGGGGCCAGGCCCAGCAGGTCGCGCGCCACGAGCAGGTAGGTGGCAATTTGCAGGTCCAGCCCGCGCGGCAGATTGGCCGTGACGTTGCGGTGGTCGATGCTGCTCTTGTAGTCGATCACCACGGCCGCGGGCGAGCCGTCGGGCAGGTGCACCCGGTCGAGCCGGTCGATGCGTCCGCGGAGCAGCACGCGCCAGGCCGGCACAGCTTGCAGATCGGCGTTCGGGCGATGGCCGGGAGGGCCACCGGCGCGGGGGCTTGTTCGGTCGCCGGTCGGGGCGGTGGGGAGGGGACGATCGATCGTGGCGGCCGGAAGGAGAAGATGCCACTCCGGGATCGCCAGCGGTTGATCCGGCGCCCGTTCGAAGAAGGATTCGAGCTGCGGCAGATCCTCGGGCCCGCCGGGAAGCCCGAAGGCGAGTTCCAGGGCCACGGGCTCGCAGGCGCCGCTTTGGAGGCGACGCAGCTCAGTCTCGACGAAGAGCTCGAGGTGGTGGCCCGTGCGAGACCACTGGTACGCGCTGGCCGGATCCTCCTGGAAGATCCGGAACTCGTCTTCCTCGCGCAGCGCGCCGAAGACCTCGTGAATCCGCTTGCGCGCTTCCTCGTCCGAGAGCCGGCGCGGATCGGTGAGGAAGAACCGGCGAAGCGCCTCGTGCACGGCCGAGCCAGTGGAGCGGGGCTTCAGGATGGCCTCGGGTCGCGGCTCGAGGCGCAGCACCTGGCGCGCGTAGAACTGGTACGGACAGGTTGCGAAGGTCTCGAGGCCCGAAGCCGAGGTCAGGAGGTCGCCCCGCGGGTAGAGCAGGTCGAGGGTGGTTGGCGCAAGCCGATCCGGTAGGGCGCCCTGGCGCTGTTCCCAGAGAGGGTGCGAAGTCGCGCCGGCGACATCGATCGGCAGTTCGCTTCTGAGCAGGCTGCGGTCGGCCGGCTGGAGGTGCTCGGATGCCGCTTGCAGCGCGGCCGGGAGTTCGGCCTCGTGCTGGCACCAGGCGATGCGGGCCTCGAGGGTGTCTCCGGCGCTTACGACGCGGGGTGCCAGCGCGAGAACGCCGCGGACTTCCTGCAGGTAGGCTGACGGCTCCAGGACGGATCCGTCAAAACCGGTCTGGGCGACGGTCAGCCACAGCGAGTCGATGGCCCGCGTGCAGGCGATGTAGAAGAGGTAGGGGTCTTCCTCCAGGTGGGTCTGCGCGACCGGCATCACCGGCAGGCCCTGGTTCGTCAGCTCTTCGCGCTCTGAATCCGTCAGGAGCGGATCGGGCTGGGGGATGCGCGGAAAACTGCTGGCTGATACCCCGCCCAGGATGACCCGGCGGACCTGATTGATGCGGGCGCGGCGAGGTTCGGCGACGACCACCGCGTCCAGATGGCGCGGCGTGACCCCGACGGTGGCGCCCTGCAGCGCATCACGCAGGACGCGGCCGAAGAGCTGAGGGCTGAATGAGAGATCCGCGAGATACTCGGCGCCCTGGGCGAAGGTCTCCTCCAGTAGATGCCCAACCTGGGTGCTCTCTTCGGATGACCAGCCGGTTGTCACCGCCAGGGCCGCTTCCACCAAAAAGCCGCTCTCGAACACGTCTCGGTCGGTATCTCGACCGTCTGCCAGGCAACTCGCCAGAAATCGCTGCAGGAGCCGAGCGCCTTCGGTGAAGGAGATCTCACCGGCCTGCCAACCGCGGTGAAATCTCTCCAGAGCTTCCAGCTGCTCCTGCGCGTCCCGTTCGATGGCGCGGCGGCTGAACTCGCGGCGTCGTGCCTGGCGCCGCGGGCCGGCGACGCCTTCGGCCGACCGGCCCCCATCCTCCCGATCGCCTTCCTCTGGCTCGGCCTGTGGCAGGCTGCAGAAGTCCCATCGCGACGAAAACCAGCGCTCGTACTCGATGCCGTACTCGAGCGAGAGGTTTTCGAGCTGATCGAGCGTATCGGCCGGCACGTCGAGCAAGGGATTGCGCAATACGGCGAGTACATTGGGGCGGCTCCAGCCGGTGCTTTCCAGCTCCAGCATTGCGAGGAGCAAGCGCACCAGCGGGTGGGCCGTCACGTCCCGCCGTTCGTCGATGAAGTAGGGAATCCGGTAGCGGCCCAGCACGGCCCGGATCAGCGGCCGGTAGCTTTCGAGATCGCGAATCAGGATGCTGACGTCGCGATAGCGTATGCGGGCGCCAGGCTCGTCGAGACGTGTCCACCGATCGATCGCGCGGGCCCAGCGCTGCACTTCTTCATAAGGATGCGGCGCATGATCGAACCGCACCTGCTCGGCCATGCTCGAGTCTGTATCGCCGCCGGATCCGGGGGCGACCTCAGGCCTGGCCTGGTCTTCGCCGGATCCGAACAGAGCGCGCTCGAGGGTGGCCAGGAGAGGCCGGTCGCGAAAACGCGGCGGCACGGCATCGCCGTGCGGCAGTTCGATCCACTCGGGCGAAATCGGCGCGACGGCCGCCAGCCACAGGACCGACCGCAAGGTGGGCAGAAAGACGGGCCGATCGAGCGTGCGGCGCAGGGCCGCGATAAACGCATCGCTCAGTTCGCGGGCGCCGTGGGCTGCATGGTCGGTGGCCAGGCGGCGCGCCCGGCGGGCGTCTCCGGGATCGCAACACAGCGAGACGGTGACCGAGGTGGCCGATTGCAGGAATGCCAGCAGGAATCCCTTCTCGGCGGGGGTGAAGCTGGCGAAGCCGTCGACCCAGATCGGCACACCGCGAAACAGCTGTTCCTGGGGCAGTTGCTCGGCTGCCAGGTGATGGCGGTCCTGGGGATCGATTCGCCCGAGTTGCTCGAGATGCTCGTCGTAGGCGCTGATGATGGTGGCCAGCGCTTGGAGGCGTGGCTGGTCCCCGGCAGCCGCGCTCAGGCGCCGGGCCGTGGCGGGACCGGCGATCGCCCGCAGTTCGCGAATCGTGGCGGCCAGGGCATCCACGAGTCCGGCCTGCCCCACCGCGCGCGCCAGGGGACCCAGCGCGGCGGGTGCGCACGCCCACACGACGCGCCGCAGCAGCATCTTGCGCCCGGTCTCGCTCACCGCCTCTTGCCGGCACACCATGTGGGCCAGTCGCGAAAAGCTGAGAATGCGCACGGCGCGGGTGCCCCGCAGTGGCGTTTCCTCGAAGAGCAGACGGTCGGCGGCATAGGTGAACTGGTCCGGGACGATCAGGAGTCCCCGCTCTCCGGCGGTCTCGGCGGCTGCCAGCTCTTCCAGGCACAGCCTCGTCTTCCCGGATCCAGCCGGACCCAGCACCACACGCAACCTCATGTCGCTTGCCTCATCCTTGATTCCCCCAACGACTACTGACCGTAGTGTCGCCGATCGAGGGGACGTGGCGCAAGTGCGCCACCGGAGCGCACGCCGGTGCCCGCTTCGCGGGGCGCACATGGTAAAATCGTAGAACGCGTTTGCAGCGCGGTGAGCCCGCCGGCTCCGGCACCCGGGAACCGTGGCACCCGGGAACGGTGGCGCCCGAGAATCCCGGTGCCTGGAAGCCGCGGTGCCGCGGACTGGGGCGGCGATGCTGCCGGACGAGGTCACGCACACCGAGAGAGACCATGATTCTGAGACGCACCGACAACCTGCGGATCGAGAGGTTCGAGCCCCTCGTCACGCCCATGCAGCTGAAGCACATCGTTCCACTGACCGAAGAGGCCAGCGAGACGGTGAGCCGCGGCCGCGAGGAGATCGTGCGCGTGCAGGTGGGCACCGATCCGCGACTGCTCATGGTGGTGGGGCCCTGCTCCATTCACGATCCGGCGTGCGCGCTGGACTATGCCAGGCGACTGAAGGCGCTGAGCGAGCGTGTTCGCGAGCGGATCTTGCTCGTGATGCGCGTCTACTTCGAGAAGCCGCGCACTTCGGTGGGGTGGAAAGGGCTCATCAGCGACCCTCACCTCGACGACAGCGGGGACATGCAGGAGGGCCTGCGGCGGGCGCGCACGCTCCTGGCGCGAATCATCGACCTCGGGCTTCCCACCGCGAGCGAGATGCTCGACCCGATCACGCCCCACTACTTGGCCGATTTGATCTGCTGGGGTGCGATCGGCGCTCGGACGACCGAGTCGCAAACGCACCGGGAAATGGCGAGCGGTCTTTCATTTCCGGTCGGGTTCAAGAATGCCACCAACGGCGACCAGCAGGTGGCGATCAACGCCATGCGATCCTCGCAGGCCGGCCATCGCTTCCTCGGTATCAATGAAGACGGGATCTCCTGCGTCGTGCACACCCGGGGCAACCCCCACGTACACATCGTTCTGCGCGGCGGCGCCGACGGGCCGAACTACGAGCCGGCCTTCGTGGAGCGGACCGAACAGATGCTGTCTCGTGCCGGACTGGATCCGCGCATCATGATTGATTGCAGCCACGCCAATTCCAGGAAGGACCACGCCCGGCAGGAGATCGCCCTGGCGAACACGCTCGATCAGCTGGATGCCGGTAACCGGTCGATCTTCGGCGTGATGCTCGAGAGCTTCATCGAGGCCGGTAGCCAGCCGATTCCCGAAGACCTTGGCCAGCTCGTTTACGGGCGGTCGGTAACTGACGCGTGCATCGATTGGCCAACCACGGAACGACTCGTTCTGGAAACGAGCGATCGTCTTTCCGTGGCGCGAAGCTAGCGGCCGTCAGATGCTCACGCACACCAAGACCGGTCAACGCAACACCAACAGCGGCTTGCTCGACGAACCAGCCGCCGTCTCCAGCCGGCAGACGTACCATCCAGCCGGCAGACGCCGCCCACCGGCATCCTGTAGTGCCCAATGCACGGGCCTTCCCGCACTGGGCTCGATCCGGTTGCACACCCTTCCGTTGAGGTCGTAGAGCGACAGACGGGGACTCCGCGAGCCGAGGGCTGCGAGCAAGGAGACATCGATCATCACCCTGGCAGTCTGGCGCGCTGGACTCTCTACCCACCAGCAAGGCTCCTGCAGTGAGGTGGGTGAGTTCTGGTCGGCCATCGCCACCAGAGAGCGGCTGAAGGCCACCTCGCCGTTGACCCCATCTCCCGGCAGGAACGCGCGCACGTATTCGACCGTCACATCCTCCGGCTCCACCCGGACCCGCACGTGTCCGGAGTTTCGCACGAAGACGCCGTACTCGTATCCGCCGGTCACGATCATCCCCTCGCCATACTCAGGGTCGCAGGCCTGCGGACAGAGCACGTAGGCGATGCCGTCGAGCTGCTGGAAAGCGAAGAAGTGATCGTGGCCATGCAAGACCAGGTCGACGCCGGTCGAGATGAGCATCGAGTGCACCGACCCATGGGACCATCCGGGCCGCTGCTCATGGAACAGCAACTCCCCGGTGGGACCCTGGCCTCCCCACTCAAATGTGGGCCGGGCGGCGAGCTGGAATTCGGAGACCTCGATGCCGCCGCGGCCGTAGACATTCTGGCCATCGACGATGCCGGAGGTTAGATGATGGATCAGGACGATTTTCCATTGCCGCTGGGAGTTCGACAGCACCTCGTAGAGCCATTCGTACTGCTCCCAACCGAGCGTCCAAGCCCAGCCGTCCCCGTCGGCAAGCTGATCTTGGCCGCCATAGGGCATCACGACCGTGTACCAGAACGGGTCGAGCGTTACGAAGAGCGCATCGCCCCACTCGAAAGCGTAGTAGCTCTCCCGGTACCCGCTGCCGGTGAGGGGCGGTTCGCTGCAGCCGCTGTAGAAGCCATCGGGGAACGGGTTGGGCAGCGCTTCACGGCGCGCTTGCTCGGCCCAGACGACCGTGGGAGAACCCGATTCACGGCGCCAGCCTAGCTCGCCATCGTGGTTGCCCAGTACGAAGAAGAAGGGCAGAGAATGCAAGTGTGCGTCCAGGAACCGGTGCTGCAAGGCGTAGCGCTGCCGCACGTGCTCGAGATGGAAGACCGATCCTCCCTCGACGAAATCACCCAACGAGACATGGAAGTCCGGATCATCCGCGGCGACATTGGCGAGCATGCTCTCGTAGAGCAGGGTGTGGGGTCCCAGCATCTCGGGGTGCTGCAAGTGGTCGGACAGGTGCGAATCGGTCTGCACGGTGAAGGTGAAGCTCTCCCCGGGCGCGCGCTGCGTGTGGAAGTGATGGAGTTCACCGGTCTCATACTCGCCGGCCGACCCCAAAGCGCGGTAGCGCAGGCGGTAACAGCAGGGTGTGTCCGCAGGAAGACCGCCGAGGACGATCTCGCTCATCTCACCGGCCGTGGTCGTCACGGGCGCGGTCTCGAAACACGGCGTTTCGGTTCCATACTCGACGTAAGCCTCCAGCCCAATCAGCGAGGAGAAGGACACGGTGACCGACTGATCCGTTACCCGGCCGAGGATTTCGCGGCACACGAAGGTCTCCTCCAGCGTCCGGCAGACCTCCAGGCAGGGAGACCGGTAGTCGATCGCACAGGCCTCGGCGGCCACGTAGTTGGGGTGCGACAGGCCGGGGAGCGTGTAGTCCAGGCACAGGACGAGAGTCGGTGCCGCCGCCGGCCACCCGGACTGACTGATGATTTCGTTGATGATGGCGCTCAGATCCTTCGTGTAGTAGTAGACGGGATGGCCAATGGTCCCCTGCCATAGGGCATTGGTGGTCAAGTGCACCGCGGCGTTGGTTCGCGGCAGATGGGAGGGGCGACGTCCCTGCCAGAGAGGCGGCGAGCCGACTTCCAGGGCTCCGGTGATACTGACCTCGAGCGTGTCCTCGACGATCCCTCCGCAGCCTGAGAAACGCAGCCGGGCGAAGAGCACGCTGTCGATGCCGGCCAGGTCGGAAACATGGAAGCGCAGGCCCAGATCGAAGACGGTGATATCATTCGTCCGTCCCAGGGTCACTTGAGATCCGTAGGGATGCCACGTCTGGTCGTTCACCTCGACCCCATCGTCGTCGTCAGAGGCGATGGGAATCTCGAGCGGCCGCGCATGCGCCGGCGATAGAGACGCGTGACCGATCAGCGGTCCGGCAACGAATCCCAGAAGCAGCACTGCCCAGAGCACTGTCCGGGGCACTGCCCAGAGCACTGTCCAGAGTACTGTCCCCAGTCCTGGCGACAGGACGTGCTTCTGTGCCGGGAGCGGCGCCGGTGGCAACCTGGGCCGCACTCTGGCCGTCAGCTGTGCGGGCCGCCTTGTGAAGAAGAGTGTGCAGCAAGAATCTTGTCCCCGAACGGGGGAGACTCCGTTCAACGCGATTCGATCACCTTCGCAATGGGGCGCGCACGATCGGTGAATTCGCTTGCCAAGGTGCCGTCCAGAACTGGCCATCGATCCACCCTCCATTTCGCTGCGGAGAGCAATGCCAATGACTCTTCGTTGCCGAGACGACGTTGTCCTGACTTAGATCTGCTTCAATTCTGCGTCCTGGGTTGCTGGGATTGCAAGCGGAATGCGTCAATTGTACAGATGTACTCACAGACAGGGGTGCTCGATGGCGGCCGTCGGGTGGAGCCGGGATGCTACTGCACGTATCCGATGCGATTGAACGCATCCAGTGCGGCAACCTTGTAGCACTCCGCGAAAGTGGGGTAGTTGAAGACGTGGTTGATGAAGTAGTCCAGCGTGCCGTTCAGGGCCATGACGGCCTGGCCGATGTGCACCAGCTCGGTGGCTCCCGTGCCAATGATGTGCACTCCCAAGAGGTTGCGCGTATTGGTCTCGAACAGGAGCTTCAAGAGTCCGGTGCTGTCCCCCAGGATCTGCCCGCGTGCGATCTCCCGGTACCGTGACAGGCCGACTACGTAGTCGACACCCTCCTCCTTGATCTCGCGCTCGGTCTTGCCGACCATCGAGATCTCCGGAATCGAGTAGATACCATAGGGGAAGAGGTGAGGGACCGAGGTTGCATGGATGCCCAGGGCGTGGGCGACGGCCAAGCGGCCCTGTTCCATCGCCGTGGAGGCGAGGGCCGGAAAACCGATGATATCGCCGGCCGCGTAGATGTGGGGCACCTCGGTGCGATAGTGTTCATCCACCTTCACGCGTCCGCCCTGGCCGATGGCGAGCCCTGCGGCGGGGAGGTTGAGATCGTCGCTGGCGCCCCGGCGACCGCCGGCAAAGAGGATCAGGTCCGCGTTGATCGTCGTGCCCGAAGCCAGCTTCACCCGCCCTACACGGGGGCGGACGATCTCCATCGACTCGACGGTATCACCCCGGTGCACGATACAGTTGTGATCGTGCAGGTGCTCGGCCAGTGTGTCGATGATCTGATCGTCCACAAAAGGTAGTAGGCGGTTGCGCCGGTCGATCAGCTCCACGCGCGTTCCGAGAGCGGCGAACATCGAGGCGTACTCGGTGCCGACGACGCCGGCGCCGATCACCGCCAGGCTCTGGGGGATGTCGCGCAGGGTCAGAATGCCATCGGAGTTGACCAGCGTCTCGCCGTCGACGTCGAGACCTTCGGGGTTCATCGGCTCGGTGCCGGTGGCGATGACGATCTTCTCGGCCTCGACCTCGATCCGCTGCGCCTGGCCTTCTACCCGAACACGATGAGGGCCCAGGAAGCTGGCGACGCCGATCAGGATGTCGACCTGATTCCGGCGAAGCTGCGCGTGGCTCACCTCGATCTCGCGCTGGATCACCCGTTGACAGCGGAAGAGCAGGTCGTCGATCGTGATCTGTCGTTTGACCCGGTAGGCGCTACCGTAGAGGCCCCAGTGGGCATACCCGGTGAGATGGATGACCGCCTCGCGCAAGGTCTTCGAGGGGATGGTGCCCGTGTTGATGCACACTCCGCCGACGACCTCCCGCCGCTCGCAGATGGCCGTCTTGCGCCCCAGCTTGGCAGCCTGGATGGCGGCGTGGTGGCCGGCCGGGCCCGTTCCGATGACGAGTACATCGTAGTGTTCCATCACCGGGATAGTGGCGCAGGGCGTGTGCGAGCGCAACCCATGCCTGTACGGGAAACTCAATCCATCTCGGACGCGTCGCGGGGCCTCACGTCCGCCCGCAGCGAATCCAAGAACCCTGCCTCCATCCAGTAGATCGACGCCAGCCCGTGCCCGGGACGGTTGTGCATCTCGAGCAGCCGCGCGTTGTGTTGACCCGGGGACCGAGGTTGACCGGCTCGCTCCACGCGTCCCCCGCCGGTGAGGTGGGATCGGTCCGGCGAAAACAGACGTAGTAGTCGGCGTGTCCGTAACTGTCCTCTCGGCCAAAGGTTGGCACGATCACGAAGCTTTCATCCGGCGTCACATAGGCATTGAAGACGTAGGGCGTCGAGTTGATTTGCTCGGGCAGTCGTTCTGCCTCCAGGTAGCGCTCGCCGTCGTAGCGGCAGCGGAAGACGCCACCTTGGCGCGTTTCGGGGTCCTCGCGCGTGAAGTAGAGCGTGCCGTCCCGGGTAACGGAGGGGAAGTACTCGGCCAACTCGCGATTGACCTGCGTGCCGAGTTTGCGCGACGGTCCCCGGCCACGTAATCGGGAGGCAGCCATCGATCAGCAACGGAAGAGCCGGCCCCGTGAGGGAGCCGGCTCGCAGAGAAGGCCCGAGCGCCGGAGATCGGGCCGGCAGGACACGCGTCCTCGACGACCCGGCTCTGCCCGAACGAGGTCAGGCAAGCTCTTGCAGCAGGCTCTGCAGCTTCATCTTCGAACCGTGCTCGACCTCTTCGTGGAGGCTGTTGCCGTGAGCATCCATCGTGATGACCACCGGGAACTTCGTGCACTCGAAGTGCCAGATTGCCTCGGGGCTGCCGAACTTCTCCAAGAAGTAGACGTCCTTGACCTCGTCGACGACGTCGGCCAGCACTTGGGCGGCGCCTCCGATCGCGTGCATGTAGACGCAGCCGTATTCCTTGCAGGCGGCGAGGGTTTTTGCTCCCATGCCGCCCTTGCCGATGACGCCCCGCAGGCCGAGCATCTTGACGACCTCGGCTTGGTAGGGTTCCTCGCGGATCGAAGTCGTGGGGCCGGCCGCCTTGACGACCCAGACACCCTTCTCCTTCACCACCACCGGGCCGCAGTGATAGATGACCGAACCGTTCATGTCGACCGGGCTCTTCCCGCCGTCATACAGATATTTGTGGACCGAGTCGCGGCCGGTGAAGACCGAGCCGGTGATCTCGACTACCTGTCCGACGTGGAGCGAGCGGATGACCTCTTCGCTGATCGGTGTCGTGATGACCATCGATTCTCCTCCCCTCTACTCGTACAACCAGCGGCTGACACGGCCCGCGGAGTTGAGGACGCAGCCACGCCGGCGGTAAGCCCAGCACATGTAGGAGACGCTTACGAAGTAGGAGGCCGGCAGGCGGTTGAGCATGCCGATCTTGCATCCCAGAAGCGTTGTCTGGCCGCCGAAGCCCATGGGTCCGATGCCCAGGGAGTTGGCCTTGCGCATGATGCGGCTTTCCAGGCCGGCCAGAGCGGCGTTGTCGTTCTTGTCGTCCAGCGTGCGTAGCAGTTGCTCCTTGGAGTGGGCATAGCCGGTGGCCCGATCGCCACCGATGCAGACGCCCAGCGCGCCCGGAGCGCAACCCTTCCCCTGAGCCTTGTAAACGGCGTCCAGGATGCACTTCTCGACGCCCTGGATGTCGCGCCCGGCGCCCAGTTCACCGTTGGGCAGCGCGTACTGCACGCCGCAGTTCTCGCAGCCGCCGCCCTTCAAGATCAGCTTCACCTCGATCGACTTCTTGCCCCACTGCTCGAAGTGGTAGACCGGGCTGCCCGGCCCCAGGTTCGTGCCGCTGTTCTTGCCGGTCAGCGAATCGACCGAATTCTGCCGCAGGTAGCCGACCTCGGTGGCCTTCTTGACCGCCGCGTCGGCCGCCTTGCCGAAGGCGCGCTGGTCGAAATCCTTGGGCGCCTTCACATAGAAGAGAATGCTGCCGGTGTCCTGGCAGAGCGGCAGACTCTTCTCGCGGGCCAGGGCGATGTTCTTCTCGATCACCTCGAGGGCGTAGTGCGCGGTCGTGCCCTTCTTTTCCTTGCGCAGCGCCTTCTTCAAGACCGCATGGGCGTCGGGCGGCAAATCACTGGATGTCTTGCGCACGAGTTCCAGGAGGGAACTCTGCAGATCTTTGGGACTCATGGTTCCTCCGCTCCGTAAGCGTTGGTCGATCAGGGGGCACATCGAGCCGCGTGCCGACCGCGTGCCGAGGCGGCGACGCACGACAAGCGCACACGGCTGGTGCGAACTCCAAAACCCTCTCGCGAAACGAGTACCGGAGTCAAGAAACCCCTCCTGATGCAAATGATGAGGATCGGTGGCGCATCTGTGGCGCATCTGTGGCGCATCGGTGGCGTATCGGTGGCGCATCGGTGGCGTACCGGTGGAGCATCGGTGGCGTATCGGTGCTCCGGTTCGGGGCCCGCCCGGGCCGAAATTCGGGTCTGCACCGGCCCGCCGGGCGCTACCTGAAGCGGTTGAGAGCGGGGGGTGGCTTGATGCGCGGCGCCGATTGCGGCAGAGTAGAGGGCGTCGCTGTGCGCTTGGGGTCGAGCCCGTCGCCGTGAGCGCGGGAGAGGCCCCGGCTGGAATCAGAGGGTGCCGATGTCGAACGAACATGCCGATTGGATCGCTGCCGAGATCGAGCGCCTACGGCGCAGATACCGGAGTCAGTTGCGGGAGGTGGAACCGGCCTGCGAGTTGCCGGCGCAATGGACCGCATCCGGGGAGGTGCTTCGCTGGCACGTGCCGCTCGAGGCGGTTCCCGAGCCGGATATCGATGTGGAGATTCTGGCGGAAGCGTTGGTGTTGCGGGCCTGCCTCGAACCGAGGCCCCGATCGATCCTGCAGGCCTTGCTTCCGGTGCCCGAGGGCTACGACATCGGGCATCCGGCCGTCCGCTGCGAAGCCGGTTACGTGGAGATCCGCGTCTATCGTCTGCGAACGGAAGGACGCGCCGTATGAAGGACTTCTACGAGATTCTGGGTGTGAAGCCCGATGCCTCCGAAGAGGAGATCAAGCGGGCCTACCGCCAGCTGGCGGTAAAGTACCACCCCGACAAGAATCCGGGTGACACCGCCGCCGAGGATAAGTTCAAGGAGGCCGCCGAGGCCTACGCCGTGCTTTCGAACAAGGAGAAGCGTCGCGAATTCGACGCCGTGCGTGCTGGGGGGGGCGAAGCCGCGCCCCATGGCGCGTGGACCGGTGATGTGCACCATGAGGCGGCCGGCTGGACCGTCGAGGATATTCTTCGCCAGTTTGGGGATCTGTTTCAAGGTGACTTCGGGGAGACCTTCCACGAGCGGCGCCAGGCGGCCCGGCCGGGCCACGATATCGAGTCGGAACTGACGGTCGATTTCCGCACGGCGGCGCTGGGCGGCGAGGTGGCGGTTCAGATCCAGGGCGAGATGCCCTGCAGCGCCTGCGGCGGTACCGGCCGTGAGTCGGGCGCTCCGGCCGAGGCCTGCCCGCGCTGTCAGGGTCGGGGCCGCGTCACCGAACGGGGGCGCCAGCGGGGCGAACTCTTTTCGGTCACCCGTCCCTGCCCCGAGTGTGGGGGCAGTGGCCTGAGTTCCCGGGCGCGTTGCCCGAAGTGCGGCGGCACGGGTAGCCGCACCGGAACCCGCCGCGTGACGATCAAGGTGCCTCCTGGAACCCGAGAGGGCGCCACGCTACGACTACGGGGGCTCGGTGGCGCGGGGCAGTCGGGAGGACAGCCGGGCGATCTGCTGGTG
>CAZZIF010000040.1:5192-19465 GCA_964654025.1 uncultured bacterium | reverse complement strand
TTGCTGCGTGGGCTGCGGCTCCGCTTGATGTTTGGCCGCCGATTGCCGACTATCGACAAAATCGCCGGCGGCCGGCCCGCGGCGACCCTGGCCAGGGTGGGGCCGCCACCATCTCAACCTCCAATCGAGGAACGATCATGAGCGAGAAAGCCTACAGCGGCAGTTGGAAGGAACAGCCCGAAGCCGCCGCCTACCTGGATGATCTTTTCCATTCCTGCTTGCGGCACTCCCCGGCCTTGGAATGCTTGGCAGGCCGCGTGCTCGATGAAACCAGTTCGCGACTCTACGACTATGTCGACGCCTTCGTCCTGCCGGACACCGACGCGGTGACCGGCCGGCTCGTCGAACTCGGGTTCGCGGAGGAGCCCGGCGTGGCATGCGCGCCCACAGAGACGAGCTTCCATCACCCGGGCGCGATCTTCCCGCGCATACTTCTGTGTTCGGGCGCCAGCGGCAACACGCCCCTCGGCATTCACCTACAGGTCGAGAGCCTCTCGCGCTGCCTGGCGGCGACCGGCCGGACGGCGGTGATCGCAGGCGATCCGCTAGCCCCCTACCGCCGGGCCGTCCTGACCTCGACCGGCGAGTTGGAGTGGGTGCTGAGTGAGCGCCGCGGCACGCTCGATCACGTTCCGCCGCGGACGGCCCCGGACCACGCGCACCGCTACCTCCTCGGCGTCGAGCGGTGGCTGCATCGCCAGCGCCGCTACGACCGCCTGGAAGACGGCCTGACCGCGACCCTGAAACTGGCTCGCGATCTGGTGACCGACTTCGGCCGCGACGAAGCCGCCTGGATCGCCTTCGAGGCCGAGCGCATCTACTGGGAACAGCGCAATCTGACCGCGCGCACGCAGAAGCGCCGTCTGGACGCTCTGGGCCTGGGCTGGGCCAACCACGATCACCACACCTTCCGCAGCTCGCGGCAGGCGTTCCCGCACCTCATCGAGATCCTCGAGACCTTCGGCTTCCAGTGCCGCGAACAGTTCTACGCTGGGCGCGAGGCCGGCTGGGGCGCACAGGTTCTGGAGCATCCGGTGTGCCGCATCGCCATCTTCGCCGACGTGGATCTGGCGCCCGAAGAGGTAGAGGGCGACTTCGCACACAAGCCACTGCCCCCGCGCGCAGAGGCCGAGTTGGGCACGGTGGGCCTCTGGTGCGCCCTCCACGGCGAGTCGATCCTGGAGGCGGGCCTCCACCACCTGGCCGGCCGGTTCGAGTTCGACCGCTTTCGTGAAGACATCACGCGCGAGGGCCGGGGAATGCTCGATCCGTTCGCCAACACCGACCTGCTGCGCCAGGCCTTCTCCGAGGGCGAGCGCTGGGCCGTCCCCCGGGACCGCCTGGAGCGACTCGTCGCGCAGAAGGTCATCGATCAGAAGCAAGCCGACCGCTTCGGGACCCAGGGCGTGATCGGCAGCCACATCGAGAACATCCAGCGCGGCCTGGGCTTCAAGGGCTTCAGCCAGAAGAGCGTGAGCGACATCATCCGGCGGACCGATCCCCGGGCCGAGGGCGCAAGTGCGGGAGGAGGCCGATGAGCGGCGCCTATGACAGCAGCAGGTCAGAGCCGGTCTCCGATCCCTACGATGTGTTCTTCTACGAGGCCTTCGAGGAGGAAGCCGATTTGCTGGGGCAGTACCTGCCCACCGACCTGCATGCCGGCTTCACCTGGAAGACCATTCAAGAAACCGGTCAGGTCGAGCCACCGGCGCCCATGATCAGCACGCGCACCCAGTCGGTCCTGCCCCCGGCCTGGGCGCCCAAGCTGCAGGCGATCCTGAGCCGCAGCACCGGCTACGACCACCTGGTCCACTACCGGGAGACCACCGGCATCTCGCTGCCGTGCGGCTACCTGCCGCGCTACTGCCACCGGGCGGTTGCGGAGCAGGCCATGCTTCTGTGGACGGCCCTGCTACGCCGGCTACCGCGTCAGATCGAGCAGTTTCGCCGCTTCGAGCGCGACGGACTCACCGGCGCCGAGTGCAAGGGCAAGACCCTGATCGTGGTGGGCGTCGGCAACGTGGGCTCAGAGGTCGTCCGTATCGGACAGGGTCTGGAGATGCGGGTCATCGGCGTCGACCTCGAGCCGAAGGAAGACTCTGTGCCCTATGAGCCCATCGAGAAGGCGCTACCGCACGCGGATGTGATCGCCTGCTGCATGAACCTGACGCCGGAGAACGTGGGCTACTTCAGTCGCGAACGCCTGCTGGCGGCGCCGCGGGGCGTCGTGTTCGTCAACGTCGCCCGCGGGCAGATGGCGCCCTCCCGAGTGTTGCTACCACTGCTGAGAGAAGGACATCTGGGCGGCGTGGGGTTGGACGTCTTTGACGAGGAGAGCGCGCTCGCCGTTCAGCTCCGCGGGGAAGTGCAGGGGCAAGCCATCGCGGAGATCGACGAAGCCGACCCTGACGAAACCGGCACCGATGAAGCCGGACCTGGTGAAGCCGTACCTGACGAAACCCGCCCTGACGAGACCCGCCCTGACGAAACCGGTTCCGGTGAGGTGGCCGCGGAGGTGCGCGCCACGCTCGAGTTGGCGCGGACGGCCGGCGCGATCCTGACGCCGCACAACGCCTTCAACAGTGCCGAAGCCGTGGATCGCAAGGCGCAGCAGAGCATCGAGCAGATCGAGGCGTTCCGGGGCGACGGCGCGTTTCTGTGGCCGGTGCCATAGAAGCCGGCACAGCCCGGGGATGTGCGGATCCGCTCAGCACCAGGGCGCCCGCCCTTCGAGTCCGCGAGCTAGGCGCCGAACGCCTCGTCGATCGCGCCGCGCACCGTGTCCGCATCGGCCTCCGCCGCCAGGGTGACCTGCATCCGGTCCTCGGCGGCCGCGGCGCGCTCGACCGCGTAGCGGGCGCCCGGGTTACCGGCCCATGCGCGGCGGGCCAGGCCGTGCGAGACGTCCCAGGAGAGCATGCCGCGGGCGCGCCGGTCGGCCTCGGCCGATCCGTCGAGCACCATACCGAAACCACCGTTGATCACCTCACCCCAGCCCACGCCGCCGCCGTTGTGGAGCGAGACCCAGGTGGCGCCGCGGAACGCGTCGCCCACGAAGTTCTGCACGGCCATGTCGGCGGTCAGTTGCGAGCCGTCGCGGATGTTGGCCGTCTCGCGGTACGGTGAATCGGTCCCCGAGACGTCGTGATGGTCCCGGCCCAGCACGATCGGCGCGGTGACGCGTCCTTCACGGATCGCCGCGTTGAAGGCCAGCGCGATCTCGATCCGCCCTTGCCGGTCCGCATAGAGGATGCGGGCCTGCGAGCCGACCACCATGCGGTTTTCCTCGGCCTGTCGGATCCAGCGCACATTGTCGAGCATCTGTTGCTTGATCTGCTCGTCCGCATTCGCGGCCATCTCTTCCAGGATCCCGGCGGCGAGCCGGTCGGTCGTGTGAAGGTCGGCCGGGTTGCCGGAGGTACAGACCCAGCGGAAGGGCCCGAACCCGTAGTCGAAGCACATCGGTCCCATGATGTCCTCGACGTAGGAGGGATAGGTGAAGCCGCCGTCTGGTCGGTTGATCCCCGGGGCCCCGGCGCGCGAGGCCTCGAGCAAGAAGGCGTTGCCGTAGTCCCAGAAGTTCATGCCGCGTGCATGCAGGGAATGGATCGCGGCCACCTGGCGGCGCAGCGATTCCTGCACGCGCTCCGCGAAGCCCTCGGGATCGGCCGTCATCATGCGGTTGCTGTCTTCGAAGGACAACCCGGCCGGGTAGTAACCACCCAGGTAGGGATTGTGAAGCGAGGTCTGATCACTCCCCAGTTCGACCGAGAGGCCCTCCTTGGCCAGCCGCTCCCACAAGTCGACGATGTTGCCCAGATAGCCGATCGACACCGGCTTGCGCTCGGCCACGGCACGGTCGATGCGCGAGAGCAGTTTGTCCAGGTCCTCTTCGTATTCGTCCAGCCAGCCCTGTTCGTGACGGGTCTTGAGCGGTTTGGGGTTGATCTCGGCAATGACGCCCACCGCGCCGGCGATCACCGCCGCCTTCGCCTGCGCGCCGCTCATGCCGCCCAGGCCGGAGGTCACGAACAGTTTTCCCTCCAGGCCCTGGCCGGGCGCGAGGCCGAGGTACTTGCGGCCCGCGTTGAGCAACGTGATGGTCGTGCCGTGGACGATCCCCTGCGGGCCGATGTACATGAAACTGCCGGCGGTCATCTGCCCGTAGCTGGTGACGCCCAAGGCCGAGAGCCGGTCGTACTCGGCCCGCGAGCTGTAGTTGGGAATCACCATGCCGTTGGTGACGACCACCCGTGGCGCTTCCGGGTGCGAGGGGAACAGGCCCAGCGGGTGCCCCGAGTAGAGCACCAGCGTCTGCTCCTCGGTCATCTCGGCGAGGTACTTCATCGTCAGCAGGTACTGCGCCCAGTTCTGGAAGACCGTGCCGTTGCCGCCGTAGGTCACCAGCTCGTAAGGATGCTGCGCGACCCGCTTGTCGAGGTTGTTCTGGATCATCAGCATGATCGCGGCGGCCTGCTTCGTTCGGGCCGGGTAGTCGCCGATCGGACGGGCCGTCATCTCGTAATGGGGGCGAAACCGGCGCATGTAGATGCGTCCATCGCTGGCCAGCTCGCGCGCGAACTCCGGCGCCAGGCTCTCGTGCATGGTTTGGGGGACGTAGCGCAGCGCGTTCTGCAGCGCCAGCTCCTGCTCCCGCCGGGACAACACCTGCGGGCGGGCCGGCGCGTGGTTGATGCCCGGTTCCTCGGGGGGCATCTGGGGGATCGACGCCGGGATCCCCTGCCGGATGGCATCCTGGAACGATTGGCGCACCTGGGTATCGCTGCTGCTCATCTGTGCCTCCCAGAAGTGATAGGCATCGGACATGTTCCGCACCTTGGGCTCTGGCAATGGGGGTCGAACGCACCCAGTTTGTACGCAGGCGCTATGCATCCCCGATCCAAGAACCCGCCAGTGGCGCGAGCGATGATAGCGCGGATGGCGCGGAGCCGGCCACTCTCTTCTGGCCGGCCCCGGATCAGGCTCGGGGGCCGCCTCTGTCCATCCAGCGATCCATCAAGCGGCCCGCGTGCTCGCGGCAACCCAATCCGAAGGCGAGGGCGGCCGCCAACGCCACGGCCCCGATGGTGATGCCGAAGAGCATCCTTACGATATCGCCGGCGATGCCCATCTGATCGAGCGCCATGAAGACGGCCAATACCGTCACCGCCACGCGGGTCACTGGGGCGAGCGAGGGGATCCGGTCGCCGACGATGCCACCCACGGCATCCCCGGCCAGTCGGGCCACATAGAGGCCCAGGCCCAGAACGGCCAGGCCGAGCAGCACGTCCGCGCCGAAGGCGAGGAAGCGGGTCACCAGTTCCACGCCGAGCTGAAAGCCGATCAGGTCGCAGGCTTCGACCACCGCGAAGAGCAGAATCGCGGCGACGGTGATATTCGCCGCGATCCGCGACGGCGTGCGCTTCGGATCCGGCGCCGACACCCCGATCATGCGCGCGATGCGTTCATCGCCGATCGCGCGCACCACCCGGGCCACCAGCTTGCCCAGCAGGCGGGCGGCCACATAGCCGACCGCCAGGATGAGCACCGCCAATCCCAGATTCACCAGGTCGTCGCCGAATTGGTAGGTGAACTCTTCGAACATCTCTGTCTCCCCAAGGCCCTACCTGCCCGGTGGGGTATCGTCCCCTTCCGTGCTGCGGTAGAGCGGATCGAGCCGGTAGGCGTCATAGCGGTCCAGGTCGTTGCTGCGGATCGTCAGCGCCACCCGGCGCACGTACTCCTCACCCAGCTCGCTGTAGTTTTCGAGGTGCTCCGCCAGCTCCAGCGGATCGCGCACCTGTGTGCGCGCCCGGCGAAAATCGCTGTAGGGCCCGCGGCCCAGCGTCAGGAAGTAGTCCTCCACCGATCCCAGCAGGGAAGGGTAGCGTTTGACGTAGACCCGGTAGTCGCCCCGCGTCTCGCCGGCGGGCATGCGGGGCTCGTTCTCATCGAAGGACCAGACGCCAAAGAGATTGAGCCCCTCACGGAAGAACCGCGAGGTTCCCCAGCCGCTCTCGAGTGCCGCCTGGGCCATGACCAGGCTGTTGGGATGGTCTCTCAGTCTCAGCATGAGCTGGCGCGCGTTCTCCGCGCGGTAGCGCTCCAGCATGGCCTGGAGCCAGAGTTCCTCCTCGGACGTGCGCTCGGAAAGAGAATCGATGCGCGCGATCTCCCGGCGCAGATTGGCCAGCTTGTGTTTGGCGATCAAGACCGAGGGCAGGAGCATGTCGAAGAACTTCTGCTTCTTCTCGTCCACGGGCAGGCCGGCCAACGATACGCCCCGCGTATAGGTCACGGGCGGTACGGCCGGACCGGAGAGCGACTCGATGTCCTCGGGGGAACGCAGGGGCCGATAGAGCACCTCGAGCCCCTGGGGCTGCGGACGGCCGTGGCGATAGCCCGCTCGCAGAAGCAGCCCACCGGCGATGAGGATCGCCGCCACGGCGATCAGGATCATCGGAACGGCGCCGTGTCGCATGACCTCCCCGACTAGAAGATGAGCACCCTTTGCCGACCGGTGTCATCATCGCCCACGAGACGATAGAAGTACACCCCGGGTGTCACCTTCCGGCCGAGCTCGTCGCGGCCGTCCCAGGAAAGCCGGTGGGCGCCGGCCGCCTGCCATCCGCCGGCCAGACGCCGCACCTGCCGCCCGCTGAGGTCCAGCACCACCGCCTCTACACGCTGGGCACTGGGCAGCTCGAAGGCGAGCTCGCTGAAGCCGCGGGTGGGATTCGGCTGAGGCGCCTCCAGCACGATGCGCATCGGCGAAGATGGCCCCGCCCCCGCACCCGCGTCCGTTCCGTCCAGCCCGGCGTACCCGTTGGCCACGGTCACGACCATCGAATCGGACGCCACATTGCCGGCCACATCGAAGGCGGTCACCTGCACCACATAGTCACCGTCTGGAGTCACGCGGGTGTCCCAGCACTCCAGGAAGTCTTCCTCTTCGTAGACCAGATCGCCGTTCGTGTTGGTGAGGATGTAGTAGAACTCGCGCGCACCGTAGTCGCCCTCGGTGAAGCAGGTGCCGTCCTGCTTGTAGAACAGGTCGACCAGGAATGGATCGATCGGGCCGCCCGAGTAGGTGTCGAGCGCCATGTCATAGTAGATCGCCAGCAAATCATCGACGACCGGGCTCCCCGGGTCGCCCAGAGGATAGATCGATAGACGCACCTCCTGCACCGTGCAGACCCAGTCGGTCAGGATCTGATCGCCGATGTGCGCGATGATGTCCACCTGACCGCTGATGGCCCCGGGATCCAGATAGTCGGAGGTCTCGTTGACGCAGAACGCCAGCAGATCCGAGCCCACCGCCGGCTCGAACTCGGGCGGCTGGGTCTCGGTTTGCTCCACGAAATCGAGGTGCGGGTTGTCGGGGCACAGCCAGTTGCCGTACCACTCCACGCCGGCGTCCCGGATGCGGGCGAAGTGGATGTGGGTGAAGCCGGCCACCGGCCAGTCCACCAGAGCGCCCAGATACTGCCCCTCCTCCACGTAGTCACCCACCTGCACGGGAATGCTGTTCTGCTCGAGATGGGCGTAGAGGTAGCCCTCGCACTCGCCGGCACCGGCGGAGTCACCCACCGCCACCCGCCAGTGCCACTCACCGCTGGTCGTTAGGATCGCCTTCACCCAGCCGGCCTTGACCGCGTAGATCGGCTGATCGGCCTCGCCCATGACGTCCACGCCCGGATGCATGTAGGGCGCACCGCCGTAGTACTGGAATTCGCCATAGGTATTGCCGATCGGGTTCTGGCTGTTGGGCTCGGTGGGCCAGCGCAGGCCGTCGCGCGTCAGAGGGAGATCGGCCGCCTGCGGAATGCGTCGTTCGGCGGCATCGGCGACCTGTAGCACGCTGCCCCGCTCATCGAGCAGGTAGGTGCGCTCTCGGAGCCGGCCGCCGTCGTAGCGCCGCGCGGTGAGACGGTAGGCATCCGGCTGCCCGGTCTTGCTCGAGAAACCGGCGCGGGCGAGGTCCCACAGGCGCCACCCCTCGGAAGCGTGATGCAGCACGGTGATCCGTCCACTCCCCAGTTCCACCCGCAGCAGCCGGTCGCCACCGAGCAGCCGGTCGCTACCGAGCGGCCGGTCGCTACCGAGCAGCCGGTCGCTACCGAGCAGCAGGGCGCTTGCGGCATCCGGCGACAACAGCATTCGCTGGGGAACGAAACCCATGGGCAGTGCAATCCGCTCCTCACCGCCGGGATTCGTCACCAGAAGCACGCGAGCCGCGTCTTCGTGGGACGCGGCAGCGGGCAGCACCACGCACAGGCGCCCATCGTCGGTGAGGGCGTAGGGCCGGCCATTGGGCCCGGCCGTGGATTCACCGGTGGAAAGATCGTAGCAACGAATGCGATCACCCGATCGAACCGCCAGGAACGAATACGCGGGGCTGAAGACCGGGCCGGATAGGCGCATCACCTCGTCGGTCCACAGCGTCCGCCCGGTCGCATCGCATCGCTCGATCCGGCTGGGAAGATCGCGGGTGTCGGCCGTATCGATCCGAAGCGTCCCCCCGCCCGCCAGCTCGTACACGCTCGGCCCGGTCTCGAAGGCAGAGGCCCGCTCTGCCGAAACCAAGCAGAGCATGCAAAGCGTGCAGAGCGCGCCCGTCAGCACCCAGACCGCTGCGATTCTCATCGGTCACCCCCCCTGTGGTGGTCACACCCCCTGTGGTGATGGCATCCTCGCCGGTGGGCATCGCGGATCGCCCACGTCTTGACATTATAGCGAAGATGACCCTCTCCATGGGGCTCGATGCCAAGCCAGGGGACCTCAAAACCTCATCGAAGCCGGTCGCGCACCAGCTCCTCGATCACCACGTGCGCCAGCGCATAACCGAAGATGCCGGGGATCGTGATCTGACTGGGCAACCGGTTGCGAATCCGGCCCCGAGTGTTCTGAGGCTCGCTGGGATCGGGCGGCAGGACCGGTCCACCCTCCTCGAGGGAATATACGCACCGGATCGGTCCCGCCACACCACGCCGGCGCAGGCGACGGCGGATCTGGCGGGCCAGCGGACAGCCGCTCGTCTCGCTCAGCTCGCCCACGCGAATGCGAGCGGGATCCCGGCGGGCCGAGGCGCCCATGCTGCTCACGACGGGCAAGCCGGTTCGGATGCAGTGCTCCAGAAGGGCGACCTTGGGATTGAGGCTGTCGATCGCATCGGCCACGATGGTGGGCCTCGGTGTGAAGAGCGTCTCGGCCTGATCCAGGTGGAAGAACGCCAGTGAGATCTGCGTCATCGTATCGGGACAGGTTCGGGCCAGCTCTTCGCGCAGAAACTCCGCCTTCGGGCGCCCCACGTCCTCCGGTCCAGCCCCCGGAAAGCGGTTGAGCGAAGAGGCGGTCAGCCGGTCGTGATCGGCGAGCACCAGGCGGCCCACCCCCGTGCGTGCCAGAGCGATCGCGGCATGGCTGCCCACCCCGCCGAGTCCCAGAACGGTGACACACGCCTCGCGCAAGCGGGCGAACCCTTCCTCTCCGTAGAGGTCGATGACCCTCGTGAACCGCCCCGGCGGGGTCCCAGGCTCAGCCGCGCGCGCGGCATTCCCCTGGCCCTCCAGAGACGCTGATTCGGAGGTGGATCCGGATCCGTCTGCCGGATGGGACCTGTCTTCCCTATCGCTCGATTCGAAAGAGTCGTTTGGCATTCTCGGTCGTCGCCGCGGCGACCTCCTCCACGGACATTCCCCGGATCTCGGCCAGCGCCTGGGCAATCGGCCGAACGTGGCGCGGCTCGACCTGCTCAGGCGGCACCTCCTGCAGGCCGATCGAGGGAGCGTCGGTCTCGAGTAACAGCCGGCCGAGCGGAGCGTCAGCGGCGCCCCGGCGGGCCCGCTTCGCATGCCGGCGCGTGATCCCTCCGCCGTAGGACAAGTGCAAGCCCAGCGCCAGGAAACGCTCGGCTAGCTGGGGCCCCCGCGTGAACGCGTGGACGAGCCCCGAGAGTTTGGGCGCATACCCGGCCAGGACGGCAAGCATCTCCTCGAAGGCCCCGCGGCAGTGGAGGGCGACGGGCAGGTCCAGTTGCACGGCCAGGTCGAGTTGCGCCTCGAGCGTGCGCAGTTGCACCTCGCGGCCGGGCGAAGGCACCTTGAAATCGAGACCGATCTCCCCAACCCCCACCACCTCTGGCTCAGAGAGAGACTCCTGGAGACGATTCAGATCGAGCGGCTGATCAGCGACCCAGGGATGAAGGCCATACATAGCGTGAACGCCCGGCCGGCGCGCCAGGTCGGCCACCGCCGGCCAGGACGCCAGGTCATAGGCCGGCACGATGATCCCCCGGACACCCGCGTCCCGTGCGCGCTCGAGCACCGCCTCAGGATCCCGCGACAGCGGCTCCATGAACAGATGGCAATGGACATCGACCAGTTCCATGGGCAGATGATGCACCTGCCCACCTCCGGGATGCAATGCGGAGAATGCTTCCGCCGAAACGCTCGATGCGATGTCGAGGAAGACGACGAGGACGAGGATAACAACGACGGCGAGAAGGATGACAATGATGAGGATGACAACGACGGCGACGAGGACGACGACGGCGACGAGGATGACGACGGCGACGAGGATGACGACGACGACGGTGTGTCCGACGACAGGACACACCGTCGTGAACTGTCTTCTCAGCGGAGCGTATCGAGCGGACACGTGAACCGTAGATACCGGTTCAGCACCGAGTCACGCGCGGCCAGCATCTGCGGCGTGCAGACGCCACCTTCTGGCGCCTCGTCGAGACGTTTCTCGAGCGCGGCGGCCCAGTACTGGTGACGGTGCTCGGTGAAGGCCACCATGCTCTGGAAGAAGGCCGCATCATCGGCCATCGCATCTTGGACCGCCCCAGTATCGGCGAAGAGATGGGCCTTCTGCCGAAGGTACGGGAACTCCCCCCGGTGGTAGGCCTCGACTCCCGCTCGCATCCGGTCAGGCCTTGACCCCACTTAGATCCTCCAGCACCTTCCCGAGTTCGGTGACCGTGCGGCCAAAGGTCTCGAACGCGCTCTCGAGCGTCTTGCGATCGGTCAAGTCCACCCCCGCGCGCTGGATCAGCGCCAGCGGATCATCCGATCCACCCGCCTTGAGCAAGCCCAGATACTGATCGCGCATCTGTTCGCTCTCGATCACCCGCTGCAGGAAGACCTGCGAGGCGCAGAAGCTGGTGGCGTACTTGTAGACGTAGAAGTTGTAGTAGAAGTGCGGCACCCGCGACCACTCGAGCCCGATGCGCTCATCGGCCTTCATCCCCGGACCGAAGTACTTCCCATTCAGGTCATAGTAGGTCTTCGACATACTCTCGGCCGTGAGAGGCGTGCCGGCGGCATCCATCTCGTGGATGATCTTCTCGTACTCGGCGAACATCGTCTGGCGGTAGACCGTGCCCTTGAAGCCATCGCACAGGTGATTGAGCAGGTAGGCGCGGAACCGCGGATCGGTCTGCTTCTCGAGCAAGTACTTGAGCAACAGCCCTTCGTTCAGGGTCGAGGCGATCTCGGCCAGGAAGATCGGATAGCGGGAGAACCGCGGCGGCTGGGCCTGGTTCGCCAGGTAGGAGTGCATCGAGTGCCCCAGCTCGTGAATGAGCGTGAAGACGTTCGACAACGTGCCCTGGTAGTTGAGCAGGATGTAGGGCAGCGAATCGTAGCAACCGCTCGAGTAAGCGCCGGAGCGCTTCCCGCGGTTCTCGTAGACATCGATCCAGCCATCGGTGAAAGCCGTCTTGAGCACATCGACGTAAGCCTTGCCCAGCGGCTCGCACGCCTCGAGCACCCACTGCTGGGCCTCTTCGTAGCTCACCTTGACCTCGTACTCGGGGACCAGCGGCACATACACGTCGTACATGTCCAGATCCTCGATGCCGAGCTGACGCTTGCGCAGGTCCAGGTAGCCGTAGTAGTGCTCCAGCGCCGCGTGCGTGGCCGAGATCAAGCTCTCGTAGAGATCCTTCGGCACGTTGTCTTCATGCAGCGAGGCCTCCAGCGCCGACGGATAGTGCCGCGCCTTGGCCATGAAGTTCTGTAGCTTCACCTGCGAGGACAGGGTGCTGGCCAGCGTGTTGCGTACGCCGCCGTAGGTGTCGGCCAGTGCCTCGAAGGCATCCTTGCGGACACGCCGATCCTTGTTGAGCATGAAGAGGATGTAGCGGCCCTTCGACAGCTCGACCAGGTTCCCCTTCTCGTCCTTGACTTCGGGGAAGCTCAGATCCGCGTCCGTCAAGAACTGGAACGCCTTGCCCGGAGCGGCGAAGACCTCGGCGGCCTGCGAGAGCAGGATCTCTTCCTTGTCCGACAGCGTGTGCGGCTTGCGGCGCAGCAGACGGATCATCGCGTACCGGTCCTTCTTGAGGACCTCCGACTCGGTCCAGGCTTTGAGGTCCTCCTCGGAGTTCGCGAGGATCTCCGGCGTGGACCACGCGAGCCGGGCGCCCGCCTCGGCCAGCTTCGCCTGCACACGCGACATCCGGGCTTGATTGCCGCTGTGCGCGGTATCCTCGTCTTGCTTCAGATGCGCGTAGACGTAGAGCTTGTGAATCATGCGATCGAGCTCGATCTCTTCGTCCAGGTACTTGGCCACCGACTCGGCCGAGTGGAGCTGGCCGCGCATCTTCTCGAGCGGCTCGACCATCGAATCGATCTTCTTGTAATCAGCCTCCCAGGCCTCGTCGCTCTCGTAGAGCTGAGCAAGGTCCCACTGGAAACTCGGATCGAGGGACGAGCGCTCCGGCACGGCCCCCATCCCACCGTCATTGCCTTCGGGGTGGAAAATGCTCTTCATCGTTTGACTCCAATCCGCTCTGGGCTGCGTAGGGTTTCCTGAACACATGAAGGTCTATGATTGCATCTTCGCGGCCGGATCGCAATTCTGCGCCAGGGGGCGCCCGGGATTTTGCGCGATCCGGCTGAACACCCGGGGAGGATCACCCGTCTTATGGCCAGAGAGGATCAAGACGCGTGGAGGGGGCAGAGCTTGAACTCGATGGACGACGCAGAGCTCGCGGCCTTGTGCCAGAAGGGTAACCCGAAGGCATTCAACCGGTTAGCGCGCCGATGGGAGGGCCCGCTCTTCCTCTTCATCCGCCGCATGGTCGGCAATGACGAGGACGCCCGGGACGCCTGTCAGGATACGTTCCTCAAGGCCTACCAGAACATCGGCCGCCTGCGGGACCCGGCCAAGTTCAAGGCCTGGCTGCATCACATCGCGCTCAATCTGTGCCGCGACCGGGGCCGGTCGGCCAAGCACCGTGTGGCCCAGCCCTACGAGGAAGGCATCCGCGAGGATGAAACTGCTCCCCGCTACGCCGGCCGCCTCGAGGCGACCGACCAGGCGGCCGAACGCAGCAGCCTGGCGGGCTTGCTCGGCGAGGTGCTCGGACGGCTCCCGGAGGAGCAGCGAACCGCGATCCTGCTGCGGGAGTACCAGGGGTTCACCACCGCCGAGATCGCCGAGATCACCGGGGTACCCCCGGCCACGGTCCGAACGCGGATCTTCTACGGCATGAAAGGATTGCGACGTTACCTCGGCCAGATGGGATTCTCGGATGCCACCCTCGGCGCCGAGGGGCAGGCAACGAGCTAGAGGGCTACCAACAACGCACAGGATCGTCAGCAACGTAGAGAGCCATCAGCGACCTACAGAGGCATCAACGACCTAGAGGGCCATCTACAGAGGCATCAGCGACCTAGAGGGCCATCAACGACCTAGACGACATAGACGTCATAGATGAGGTCACACGGAGAGGGAGACCGGACAGCCATGACCGAAACACCACTCGATCCAAAACGCGAACAGATGATTGCGGCGCTCTACGGCGAGTTATCGCCCGAGGAGATGCAGGAGTTCCAAGCCCTGCTCAAGGAAGACGCCGATCTCGAGCGCGAGTGGGATGAGCTACAAGGTACGCGGGCCTTCTTGCAGAAGGCCGGCGCCGAGATGGAAGCCCAGTCCGCCGAGCAGGCCGAAGTGTTCTCGTTTCTGATGCCCGGGCAACCGGATTCGGCCGCGCGGATTCCTCGGCCAGCTCGCTGGCGCAGGCTTCTGTTCTCTCCCGCAACCGGCTTCGCGGCCGCCGCGCTCACGCTGGCGGTCCTGCTGTTCACCGGCCTGCGGATCGACCGGGTCGAAGGTGGAATGACCATTCGCTTTGCACCGGGTGCCGGACAAGCCGGCCTCGCCGCGACCGCGCCTCGCCAGACCACCGATGGGCCCTATACCGCCGAGAGTTCCCGGGCCGTCCGGAGCCCGGCCCTTTCGGGGGGCATTCCGTTGGA
>CAZZIF010000040.1:0-5092 GCA_964654025.1 uncultured bacterium | reverse complement strand
GGCAGCGGTGCCACCTACCCGGTGACGCAGGCACAGGCCGATGCGCTGGGCGGGTACGTGACCCGCGCGGATTTGGCCGTCTTCGCCGATCAGCTCATGCGCATGACCGAAGACCGGCTGCGCGAGACGCGCCAGGTCACCCGCAGTGAGTTCGTCTATCTGCTCAACGAGTTCAATCAGACGTTGGGTGAGCAGCGGCTCAGGGAGCAGGTGCGATACGATTCTCAGCTCGAAGACATGTGGTTGGGTGTCGTCGGCATGATGGCGGCTGGAGGCAATCCCGCCTTCCAGGGGCAGTCAGCCAATCCGCAAGACGTGCGGGTCTCCCCCGCGCGCCAGGTGGCGCCCGATCAAGAGGAGGGTAGATAAGATGACAGACCAAACCACCTTCAAACGTCCGGGAACGCTTGCGGCCGCTGCCCTGGCGACGGTCCTACTGGCCACCCTGGTGATCCCGATGGTCGTCTCGGGCGCGCAGGCCCAGGAGGTTCCCAATCGCCTGAAGAAGCAGATCCGCATCATGGAGAAGATCCTCAACGAGGTTCTCGAGGAAAGCCCAAACCTCTTGGTGCACTCCACCACCCCGAGTCATGGCATCTACCTGAACGGCTTCGGCGCGCTCTTCACGTTCGAAGCCTCCCTGGTGGGCGGTTTCGGATGGAGCACCTGGGAGTTCGGGAAGAAGTTCGACGTGTCCAACCTGTTCGGGAACATCCAGATCGAGCGTGATGGCGGCCGCATCATCATCCACACGCCCGAGGAAGGTGAGGAGGAAGCCCAGGTCGAAGTCGAGGACGAGAAGGGCAACGTCGAGCACAAGACAATCGAGGACATGCACGCCGAGGCCCGCGAACGCGAGCAACAGCTCTATGAGGACGGCAAGATCGAGCTGATCGACACGCTGATCGACTACGGCGAGACGCTCACCGGCCTCGAAGACGACGAGTACATCGCCATCGCCGCCTATCTGGGCGAGGAAGACCTCTTCGAGAAGCGTGAGATCTCGCGCCTGGTCATCCGGATCAAGATGGGCGATTTGCGCGACTACTCGGACGAGAGCATCAGCCGTGACCGGCTCCGCGAGCGGCTCGTGGTGCAGGAATACTAGCGGCTCCGGTCCTCGCGAGGAACGCTACGTTGGCTGACCGCGAGGACGACCGCCCCCTCCCGGCCGGCTGCTCGCCCCGGAAGCCGCAGCCGGTGGGCAAGGCCGGATTCGGGCCCTTCCCGGATCCGGCCTTCTTCTCGCGCGCCGCCGAGTTCACGCTCACCCGGCCCGAGCAACGCACGTCCTCGCCGTCCTCGCCGTCCTCGCCGCCCTAGTACCACCACTTGACCGTGAAGAGCAGGTTCGATTGCCCGCTGTACATCCCCACCGTGGAGAACTCCTCCCCACCGAAGATGTTCATCTTGAGGCCCAGCTGCAGGTCCTCGTAGCTCGGCAATGTGTAGGTGACCGAGGGACCGAGCCAGATCGAACCGGAGGCGAACTGGGCCATGCCGGTCAGACCGGTCGAGAGGTGATCGTCCTGGAACCCCTTCGAGAAGTGGAAGGACCAGTTCACATCCAGCGCGCCCTGGGTGTAGTAGTCCTCGTGGCTGAACCGGGTCGTGAAAATGAGCTGGTTCGAGGTCAGAATCCGCAGATTGGGGATCTCGTAGTCGACCCCGGTGATCCAGGTCAGCGCGGCGTGGCTCTTGGGCTTGCCACGCACCTCCCCCACGCCGTAATAGAGCATTTCGGCGAAGGCCTCCTCCGAGTCTTCGGGATCGAACAGACGGAAGTACTGCTTCCCGCCCTGAAACGCGACCTCCGACCGCAGTGCCACCGGGCCAAACGTCCGCGCGGCCGCGGCGCCGAAGACGGTGACCCTCCGGAAAAGCATGTGGCCGTCGATCGAGATCACGAGTCCCTGGCCCGGCAGCCCGTCGATGGTGCCGGTGGCCATGACCGTCCGCACTTCCGCCGTGGGCATGGGATCCATCGTGCTTAGCAGGTAGAAGTCGATGTCGTAGTCACCCTTGAGCATGTTCATCTTCGTGCCGAACGAGGCGGTGCTGAGGTCGTTGTCGGGCTTCTCCATCTCGTCGTAGGTGGCCATGAAGATGAACCAGTCGAGTCCCATCTCGTTGGGTTCCAAGTAGGCGCCCTCGGTCGGGTAGATCGCCATGGGTGGAAACCACTCATCCATCCGCGTATCCCCATCGGCGTCGGTCTCGGCCTGGGGCACCTGGGAACGGATCCAAACCGGCGAGAGAAAGCCCTCCAGAGAATAGTCACCGAAGTAGTAGTTGACGCGGATGCCGGCTTGCGCGATGCGATCCTCCAGCGTGGGGAACACGAACGGGTCCCGCAGGTCGCGCGCGGTCAGGATATCAAAGGGCGAGACCAGATCCGCCTTGCCCCAGACGATCTTCTGCAGTCCCACGCGAAAGTCCAACTCTGCGAGGCGGAAGTCTACGTAGGCCTCGTCGAGACGAACCTCGCCGCGATCGGAGAAGGCGCGGGCGGGCTCGGAAGTGTGCTCCAGATCCAGGGTGAGCTGGGAAGACACGCCGCCGGGATAGGTTCCGTAGATGCCCAGCCGGGCCTTGTTGATCTGCGCCACGACGGCCTTTTGCTCGTAGGTCGAGAGACCGATCCGAAGATCCTCGGCCCCCGCCATGCGGAGCGCATTGCCGGTGCTGAGAGAACCACCCACATCGAAGTAGGTGCTCTCGCCACCAAACTCGAGCGCGCGGCCGGCCCCGGGGAGCAGAGTGCACAGCGCTCCGGCCCACAGGAGGCCCCACATTCTGGAACCACGCCCCGACCGGTGCCGGACAGCGTTCCCTCTGCGAGCCCCATCCTGACCTTCCATCATGACCATCTCCATCATGACCACCTTCAGCATGACCACCTTCAGCTCCGCGGCCTTCACCATGATCAACTCCCGCATGACCGCCACCGCAGCGTCCATCCTAAGACGGCGCCCGCACGGCTTGGCGCCCGGGCACCGGCACGATCGGCCGGGTCGCTATCAAGAGCGCCGGAAGCACGACCAGGTCGGCCCCCAGCGCGGTCAGCATCGTCGTTCCGGTGAGCAGGCCCACCGAGCTGATCATCTCGAACCGCGACAGGGTGAGGATCAGGAATCCGAAGAAGAGTGTGACGCTGGTGTAGACCATGGGACGTCCGATGGCGAGGATGCTTTCCCGCGCGGCTTGCCGCCGGTCGCGCCCTTCGCGCTGCCGGCGCTGGTAGTCGATGAGGAAGTGGATCGTGTCGTCCACCGAGATCCCGATCGCAACGCAGGCGATGATGCTGGTGCCGATGTTGAGTGTGATCCCCGACCAGCCCATCAGCCCGAAGACGATCAGGATCGGCACCGCGTTGGGAACCATCGATAGCAGCCCCGCCCGCAGGGAGCGGAAGAGCAGCGCCATCACCACGAAGATGATCCCGAGTGCCAGTGCCAGGGAATTGCGCTGGCCGCGGGCGACCGCTTCGGTGGCGCGTGTCAGCACCACCAGCGTACCGGTTGGCTTGGCCGTGTAGCCCGCCGGCAGCTCTTCCTGCGCGAAGACCTCGATCTCATCGAGAGCCGCCAGGATCTCGCTCGATCCCACCAGATTGGTCCGAGCGAACACAGTCATCTGACTGAAGTTGCCGTTGACGTAACGTTCCATGGCACCGGGATCGTGCGAGATGCTGAAGAGCAGAATCTCCTCCTCGATCACGCCGCCGTCGTCGGGAATCACGAGCGAGTCGGGATCATCGTAGTTGAGCGCCGAGTGCAGGCGCTGCAAATGACCCACGATCGAGACCGCCTTGTCCACGCCCGGCATGGTCTCCATGCGATCCTCGATGCGCGCCACCGCCTGCAGCAGGGCCGGCTCCTTGATACTGTCCGCTTCCGGACCCTCGATCACGAGGAAGAACGTCGAAGCGCCAGCCAGCTTCGCCGAGACGATGTCGCTCGTGCGGCGTATCTCGGAGTTCTTGTCGAAGTAGGAAAGGAAGTTCGTGTCGACGCGCAGCGACAGCAGGCCCCACACCGAGACGGCCGCGATAGCGAGCAGCAGCACGCCTACCCAGAGGGTCCGGTTCTCGTTGAACGCGGCCAGCCCGCCCAGGAACCGGTCCAGGCGATCGGCGGGGCGGCCGGGGTGGCCGGGTTGGCCCGATTGGCCCGATTGGCCCGGTTGACCCGGTTGACCCGGTTGGCTGGCCCGCGCTTGCGGCGCCGGTTTCAGTATCGAAAGCACCGCGGGCAGAACCGTCAAGCTCACAAGAAATGTAAACCCGATGCCGGCCATGGCGAAGAGGCCCATCTTGCTGATGTTGGGGATCGGGTTGACGAGCAGCGATCCGAACCCGACGACCGTGGTAAGGGCGGTCATCGACACCGGTCTGGCCAGATGCTGCAGGGTGCGCCGTGCTGCCGTGCGGCTGTCCTCCCCGGAACGTCGTCGCTCATTGAAGTGACTGACGACATGGATCGAGTACGAACTCCCGACAGCGATCAGAAGCGGCGGCAGGATGGTCATCACGAGCGACATCGGTCTCTGCAGCAGGCCCAAGAGCCCCATCGTGCCGATCGTGCTGATCGCCACCGTCAGCATGGGCAGCGCCACGCCACGTACGCTGCGGAAATTCAGAAACAGCACCAGCATGATGAGGCCGACCGTCAAGGGCACGAACAGCCGCAGGTCGCGCTTCATCGTGGCGTTGATGGTCCGGCGGGTGTAGGTGAGCCCCGCGTAGTGCAGATTCTCGGGATCGGCCTCCTCGTCCAGGAACGCCTTGATCTGACCATCGATGTCCATGGCGATCAGCACCGAATCCGGATAGTCGCGAACGAACACATTGATGGCCGCGGCCTGACCGTCGCGCGAGACGAGCGTCTTGAGGAAGAGCTCGTTGCCCAGCACGAACTCCCGCAGCCGCGCAAGCGAGTCAGGATCCTCGGGGATGGTCTCGATGATCGGCGGGGTTTCCAGAAGGTCGGTCGCGCCGGTCAGGTAGCGCCCGTTGGTGAGGCTGACCACCTCTTCCACGCCCACGATGGTGTCGATCGCGCGGGTCAGCCGGTCGATCTTCCGAAGGGTG
>CAZZIF010000039.1:15034-19580 GCA_964654025.1 uncultured bacterium | reverse complement strand
CTCCGGCCGGCGCGGACGCTTCTACGCCGGCGGCGTCACCTTCGCCTCCCTGGGTCTGGGCCAGGCCATTCCCGCGCGCGTAGTGGCCCTGCTGGGGATGGATCACGAGAGCTTCCCGCGCGATCCGGTGACCCAGCCCTTCGACCTGCTCCAGCGCGACCCGCGCCCAGGTGAACTTTCCCCACGCGAGCTCGACCGGCTCATCTTTCGCGCAGCCATGCTGGCGGCGCGCGAACACCTGCACATCTCCTACGTGGGCCTCGGCATGCGCGACAACCAGCCGCTGCCGCCCTCGGCCTTCGTGGCCGAGCTGCTCGACCGGATGGGACCCGAGCAAGCCAGACGCGCCCACCGGCAACACCCGCTCCAGCCGTTCAGCCCGGCGAACTTCCGCGGCGCCGATGCCGCTTTCTCCGCGTCGTGGCATGCCGGGGCCGAGGCGCTGCTGGCGAGGCGCAGCCGTGAAGCGGCCGGCGGTGAGGATCCAGCCGAGCAGTCTTCCCGCGCCCAACGCCGGCTCATCGAGGCGCCGCTGCCCCCGGTTCCCCCAGAGGAGCCGGTCAGCCTGGGCCTCTTGATCCGCTTCTTCCGCAATCCCCCCGCCGCCCTCTTGAGCGAGCGCATTGACCTTCGGCTGCCCGAGGAGGAGGAGGCCCCGAGCGACCGGGAACCGTTCTCCCTCGGAGCGCTCGAGACCTGGAATGTCGGCGAGCGCATCCTGCGCGCCTTGCTCGATGGATGTGATCCGGGGCGCCTCTACGATGCCATGCGGGCCGAGGGCGTGCTGCCGGTGGGAACGCCGGGGCGGATCGTCTTCGAGGAGTGCCTGGGGAAGGCCGCCGGCATCGCCAAATCTGCCGGCGCGTGCGAGGCCGGCGAGCGCGCGGGTGATCTCGATGTGGACTTGAGGGCGGGGAGCTTTCATCTCACCGGCCGGCTCGATGCGGTCCATCGCAACGGCTGCCGGCACGTCTCCTACGGCCGGCTGACGGGCCCGCGGCTCCTGGCGGGCTGGATCAAGCACGTCGTGGCCGCCGCCGATGGCAGGCTGCCGCAGCGAACCTGGATGGTGGGCCGGGGCAGCGGTGAGGTGGCCGAGGTGCTGGTCTGGAAGCAGATCGCCGAAGCGCGCGAGACGCTCGGCCGGCTGCTTGCGATCTACGCCGAGGGCCGCACGCGCCCGATCGAGTTCATGCCCAAGACGGCCTACGCCTACGCCTACAACATGCATGCGAAGAAGATGAGTCACGAGGTGGCTCTGGCGAAGGCGCAGCTGGCCTGGCTGGGATCGAGCTTCGGCGGCCGGCGGATGCCTGGGGAGGGGGAGGATGCGACCGTCGCGCGCATCTTTGGGATCGAGATGCTCGAGACCGATGCGTTTGCCCAGTTCGCCGAGTCGGTCTTCGTGCCGCTGCTCTCGGCGCTCGAGGGCGCGGGGGTGTCGCCATGAAGCGCGCTGTGGCCTTCGATGTCTGCACGCACCCGCTGGCCGGCACCCACCTGATCGAGGCCAGCGCCGGGACGGGCAAGACCTACAGCATCACGACGCTGGTGGTGCGGACGCTCCTCGAGACCGCGCTCTCGATCGACCAGATCCTGGTGGTGAGCTTCACCCGCGCCGCCACGGCCGACCTGCGCGGCCGCGTGCGCTCCCGCATCCGCGAGGCCGCTCTGGCCTTCGAGAGCGGCGAGACCGGTGATGAGACCCTGCGGCGGTTGCTGGCGTCCTATGGGGCAGGCGGCGCGTCCGGTGCGGGTAGCGTGGCTGGCGCGAAGGATGCGTCCGCTGCGGCCACCGCGGACCGCGCCGAGGCGGCGGCCCGTCTGCGAACCGCGCTCGATCAGTTCGACCGGGCCGCGATCTACACGATCCACGCCTTCTGCCAGCGCGTGCTCATCGAGTTTGCGCTGGGGTCGGGCGAACCGTTCAGGAGCGGGTTTGTGGAGGATCCGCGCGAGCTCTACACCGAGCTTTGCCAGGATCACTGGGCGATGAGCACCTACGAGCGTGATTCCGGGTGGGTGGAGAGTTTGTCGAAGGTCGTGCCCTCGCCCGATGCGCTTCTCGACTTGGTGCGGCTGACCGACGAGCGCCCCGACCTCCAGGTCTCCTTCGGCCAGACCTCTGAGGATGAGGTCCAGAGCCTCTCGCGCATGAGGGCGGGGTTCGAGACCTGCCAGCGGCTGTGGCGGGAGCAGAAGGAGGAGATCCTCTCGCTCCTGGCCTACGACGGCGGCAAGGGCCGGCTCAAGGCGGCCTACAAGCCGGAGAAGCTGGCCGGGCCCGTCGCCGCGCTCGACCGCCTGTTCGCCGGCCCGGTGCCCGAAGGGCCGGCCACGCCGGCAGGCACGGAGCTCTTCACGCCCGAGAGCATACGCGCCGAGACCCGCGCGAAGTGCTCACCGCCCGAGCACGGCTTCTTCGAGGCGTGGGGCGCCTACAGCGCGCTGGCCGAGAGGCTCGAGCGGCTCGGCCTGATCCGGATGCAACGCGAACTCTACGAGCTGGCCCGCTGCGAGCTACCCGTACGCAAGGCGGCCCGCAACGTGCGCACCTACACAGACCTTCTGGTGCGACTGGCGCGGATGCTCGAGGCTCCGGGTGGGCCGGCCCTGGCCGATGCGATCTATGCGCGCTACCCAGCGGCCTTCATCGACGAGTTCCAGGACACCGATCCGGTGCAGTTCTCGGTCTTCGGTCGCATCTACGAGGGGAACCGCGGCACACTCATGTTGATCGGCGACCCCAAGCAGGCGATCTATGCCTTCCGGGGCGGGGACATCTACGCCTACCTGAAAGCGGTGCGCCGCACGGGGCCGGTGACGCTGGGTACCAACTACCGGTCCGATCGGCGTTTGATCGAAGGGTTGGGGTATCTCTATGGGCGCACTCCAGCGGCGTTCATCGACCCGCGCATCCGCTTCCAGGACGTGCGGCCTCACCACCCGGAGCGTCTGCGCGGGCCGGCCGGCGAAGAGGCGCCCGTGCAGATCAAGATGATCCCGAGCGCGGGCAAGGGCAGGAGCGGGATCACCGGCAAGTGGGCGGACAGAGGGTTGGCCGATCTTGTGGCCTACGATGTCGTCCGCTTTCTCACCGGCAACGCCCAGCTCTACCGCGGCACCGACGAGACGGGCAAAGAGCACTGGAGCGCTCCGAAGCCCTCGGACGTGGCCGTCCTCGTGCGGCGCAATGTGGACGCCGAGCGCGTGCAGGATGCCTTGGTGCGCCTGGGCGTGCACAGCGTGACGTCCCACGGGCAGTCGGTGTTTCACACACCTGAAGCCGGCGAGCTGCACGCCGTGCTGCGCGCCGTGCTGCGGCCGGGCGCCGAGCGCGACCTGCGCGTGGCGCTGGTCACGAACCTCATCGGCCTGTCGGCGAACCGGCTCTTCGAGGCCTCGGCCGATGACGCCGTGTGGGCCCGCTGGGCGCTGCGGTTTCAGGAGTGGCGGGACCGGTGGGTGCGGTTTGGGTTTGCCCCGATGTACCAGGCGCTCCTGGCCGAGCCGCTCGAGGGGCACCTGGCGCCGGCGCGCGAGCGCCTGCTGGCCTCGCCACGCGGTGAGCGGACCATGACGAACCTGCTGCACCTGGGCGAGCTGCTCCAGCGCGAGGCGCAGCGGCGTTCGCTCGGCCCCGGCGGGCTCATCCAGTGGTTCACGCGGCAGCGTCAGCCGGGGGGTGAGCGTCCCGGCGAGGAGGAGTTGCGCTTAGAGAGCGATGCGGCCGCGGCCACGATCATGACCGTCCACAAGGCCAAGGGTCTGCAATTCCCCGTGGTGTGGCTGCCCTACGGGCATGTGGCGTTTGGAGCGCCGGATGTGCGGCCGCTGATCCATGGGGAGCCGCCGGAAGAGGCGGCCCGGATCAGCCTGGACCCGGAGGAGTGGAAGCGAGACGCCGGCCGCGCAGGGTTCGAGCAGGCGGCCGAGGAGCGCCGCATTCTCTACGTGGCCCTGACGCGTGCGCTTCACCGCGTGACGGTCTTCTGGGGCAAGTGGCACCAGCGCCACGATGCGGCCCTGGCGGCCTTGCTCCATCCCGCGCCCGGCACGGATCCAGAGACCGATCCCGAGGAGCTGCTCGAAGCTACCTGGGCTCACTGCGCGCAGCTGAAGGAAGAGGAGCGGATGGCGGAGTTGCGCACCCTGGCCGCCTCCTCGCAAGGACTCGTGCAGGTGGACTGGCTTGATGAGAGCCCGGTTGCGCCCTACCGCGGCGAGGGAGAGGGCGAGGGTGCGGGCGAGGGAGAGGGCGAGGACGGCGGGCGGCTCGCGCTCAGCGTCTTCACCGGGAAGATCCCCACGAACTGGAGGCGGACGAGCTTCACCGGGCTCACCGCCGGCGCGCAGCCCGAGGGCTACGAGGCCGCGGCGGACCATGACGAGGCGCTGGGTGCCCAAGATGCGGCGGGTGCGGAGGGAACCGGCGCGGAGGGAACCAGCGCGGCGGGGAGCGCCGAGGCGGTGCGTGCGGTGGCGGTGGAACAGACCGGTGAGACAGGCCCGCTCCCCCAGGATGAGCGGGCCTGCGGGTTCGAGG
>CAZZIF010000039.1:13229-15024 GCA_964654025.1 uncultured bacterium | reverse complement strand
GCCGGAGCTGGCAGAGAGCACGCATGTGCCACCCGTGGCAGTCGCAGCCGATGCAGCCGACGCGACAGATCCGGCGCATGGCTTGCCGGCGGCGCATCCGGTGGCAGTGGAACAGACCGGTCAGACAGCGCCGCTCCCACAAGATGGGCGGGCCTGCGGGTTCGAGGCGTTTCCCCGCGGGGCAGGGCCGGGGGTGTTGCTGCACGGGCTCTTCGAGCAGCTCGATTTCCAGGCTGGACCCGAGGATCTCGAGGCGCTCGTGGATGAGCAGATTCGTCTTGCCGGGATCGATCCGTCTCACTGCCAGGAGACGATCGCCGGGGTTCGGGAGGTGCTCAACACGCCCTTGGGCGGTGAGCTGGAGGCGTTCACCCTCGCGCAGCTCCCCCGGGAGCGGCGGCTCGATGAGCTGAAGTTCCTGTTTCCGATTGCCGAGCGGCGCGCGAGCGGCAACGGGGACGGTTCTGTGACAGGCGGCGTCGCAGATCGGTCGGCGGCGGGCGATCCCGGAAATCACTCGGCAGTGGGTCTTCGGCGGCGGGACCTGGCCGGTGTCTTCCGTCGCCACGGCTGGGAGGATCTCGCCGCGCGCACCGAGCAACTCGCGGCCGATGATATCCGCGGCGTCTTGATCGGCTTCATCGACATGGTCTTCGAGCACGAGGGCCGCTACTGGGTGGTCGACTACAAGTCGAACCACCTGGGGCCCACGCTGGGTGACTACGCACCCGAGGCGCTGGCGCGCGAGATGGCCCGCCACAACTACGACCTGCAGTTCATGCTCTACGCGCTGGCGCTGCACCGCTACCTTGCGCTGCGCATCGAGGGGTATGCCTACGACCAGCACTTCGGCGGGGTGCGCTACCTCTTCCTGCGGGGCATGTCGCCCCAGACCGGTTCGGCGCGGGGCGTGCATGCGGCGCGGATCGAGCGCGGCCTCATCGAGGATCTCTCGGCGCTGATGCGCGACCCCGGGAGGGCGGCGCCATGAGTGTGACCACGGCCGAACTGCGCGAAGCCGGAATGATCTCGCGGTTGGACTACTACTTCGCCGACTTCATCGTGCGCCTGGCCGACGGCCGCGCCGGCGGTGTTGCCCCGACGTGGAATCACGATGGGGGCGCAGGGGAGGATAGCGTCGCCGCCTCCGGGAAGCCCGCGGTGCGCGCGGGCGAGGATGACCACGTGCTGCTGGCCCTGGCGGCGGCGATGGCCAGTGCCCACACCGCCGGCGGTCACGTCTGCTTGCCGCTGGCCGATCTGGCCGGCCGGCCGGTTCTGCCCAAGATCCAGATGCCGGGGCCTCCGCGCGAGGCCGGCCCCAACCCCCTCTCGGGCCGCACCTGGCCGTCTTTGGAGCGCTGGCGTGCGGCCGTGGCCGGGAGCGCCGTGACTGCAAGCCCCGTGACCGGCCCTGGCAGCCCGCCGACGCCCTTGGTGCTCGATCAGGCTGACCGCCTCTACCTGCACCGCTACTGGGAGCACGAACAGCGGGTGATTCGTTTCCTGGGCGAGTGCGTGCGTGAGAAACCCGCAGAGGTGGATGAGGCCTGGCTCACGAAGTCGCTCGAGAGGCTCTTTCCGGAAGAGGCGTTGCTGCGAGATGGGGCGGCCGGCGCAGCTGGTGCGGCTGGCGCGTCGGCGCCTGGCACGGCGCAAGAGCGTGCAACCGCCGGCTCGATGGAGGCGGCTGAAGGTGCTGACGGTGCCGCGCCGGTCGCCGATGCGGCGGAGTGGCGCAAGCTGGCTGCGCTCGTCACGCTCACCCGGCGGCTGTCGATCATCTCGGGCGGCC
>CAZZIF010000039.1:0-13129 GCA_964654025.1 uncultured bacterium | reverse complement strand
AAGCTGGCTGCGCTCGTCACGCTCACCCGGCGGCTGTCGATCATCTCGGGCGGCCCCGGAACGGGCAAGACGACGGCGGTCATCAAGCTGCTGGCGCTGCTGATCGAGCAAGCGCAGGGCGCGGGGCGCGAACTGCGGGTTGCCCTCGTGGCGCCCACCGGCAAGGCGGCCGCGAGGCTGCAGGAGTCGGTCGAGCAACAGCGGGCCAGCCTGCCGATCCCCGAGGCGGTGCGGGCGGCGTTGCCCGAGGAAGCCTCGACGATTCACAGGCGGCTGGGCGCCTACGGCCGGGGCTTCCGGTACAACCGGCAGAACCGGTTGCCCTACGATGTGGTCGTGGTGGATGAGGCCTCGATGGTCGATGTCGTGCTCTTCTCGCGCCTCGTGGCGGCCCTCGAGAACGACACGCGCCTGATCCTGCTCGGTGACCGCGACCAGCTTGCCAGCGTGCAGGCCGGGGCGGTGCTGGGCGACCTTTGCCGGCTGGGGGCTGCCGAGCCCTACTCCGATGAGGTGGCCGCCGGCCTGCGCCGAATCGGCGGGGGTGATGTCACCCGGCGGCAGCGCGACGCCGGCCCGCACGGCCAGGAGCCATCACCGGAGGGCGCTCCGAGCGGGCTAGGGGAGCACGTCGTCCACCTTAGCCGCAATTTCCGCTTCTCGCAGACGAGCGGAATCGGCGCCGTGGCGGCCGCCATCGTGGCCGGCGATGCCGGCGCCACGCTGGAGGCGTTGCGGGATCCGCGCGGCGAGAGCGTGGTCTGGCAACAGCCCGCGCCCGGGGATGAGATGGCGACGCTCGTGACACCGGCGGCGGTGGCGGGCTTCGCGGGGTACTTGAAGGCGCCGACGGTCGAGGAGGCGCTGGAGGCGTTTCAGGGGTTTCGCATTCTCTGCGCGCATCGGCGAGGTGAGGCGGGGGTGGAACAGCTCAATCCGGCCATCGAGAATGCCCTGGCCGGCGCGGGACTCTGCCCGCGCGGCCGCAAGTGGTATCGCGGCCGGCCCGTGATGGTGACGCGCAACGAGCACGGGCTCCGTCTCTACAACGGCGATGTGGGCCTCACCTGGCCGGATCGAGAGGGCGTGCTCCTGGTCCACTTCCCCGACGGCCAGGGCGGGTTCCGCACGTTTCCGCCCACCCGCCTGCCGGAGTTCGAGACCGTCTACGCGATGACGGTGCACAAGAGCCAGGGCTCGGAGTTTGGGCGCGTGGTGCTGGTGCTTCCGCAAGAGGCCTCAGCCATCCTGACCCGGGAGCTGCTCTACACGGGCGTCACCCGCGCCCGCCGTGCGGTGACGGTGCTGGGAGGGCAGGAGGTGATCGCGCACGCGGTGGCGACGCCGGTCACGCGAGGGTCGGGGCTGGTGGACGGGTTGCGGGCGTATCGGGCGCGGTGCTAGCCGGGGCAGCGAGCCGGTGGGCTTGCTTGCGAGTCTTTGCTGGTTTCACGATTGGTCTCGACCGCTTCTTGGGGCGAGTCTAGAGTTGGCACTGATCCTTGGAGGCCTATCTTGAGTCCTACGACGTCCGGAGAGCCCGCTCCTATGCGCGATGGCGCGCCGAGGAGATTGCCCTACCGCCGCAGTGCGGGCCGGGGCCGGGCGGGCAGTGCGCGCGTCACTGAAAGGGCAAAGGCGGTCACGCTTGCGGCGGTCGTGATGGGGTGTCTCATGCCCATGGAGAGTGCTACCGCTGATGCGATCCCTTCCAGCACGCGATCTCGGGCGGCCATCGAGCGTGTCACGCCCAGACTGAACAGGGAACTCCGCGATGAGGACCTTGCGCTCGGCGCACCGGTCTTCCTACGCATCTTCAAACAGGAGCGAACGCTCGAGGTGTGGCTCGCAAAGGGCGATGAGTTCACATTGTTCAAAGAGTATGAGATCTGCTGCTACTCGGGGGACCTCGGCCCAAAGCTGCGTACCGGTGACCTGCAAAGCCCCGAAGGGTTCTACTTCGTGCCGCCGGGGCGACTCAACCCGGCCAGCCAATTTCACCTCTCGTTCGATCTCGGGTACCCCAATGCCTATGATCGTGCCCATGGACGCACCGGCAGCTATCTGATGGTCCATGGCGACTGCGTCTCGATTGGGTGCTATGCAATGACGGATGCTTCGATCGAAGAGATCTATGCCCTGGTCGATGGGGCCTTTCGTGGCGGTCAGCCCTTCGTCCGCGTCCACATCTTCCCGTTTCACATGGACGCGGCCAATCTGGAGGCGCAGGCGTCATCCCCGTGGGCCGACTTCTGGAAAAACCTGAAAGAGGGCTACGACTGGTTTGAACGTTGTGGCCGGCCGCCGAATGTCGAGGTTCTGGAGAAGCGTTACGTATTCAGCGCGTCCTAGCCGCATCCTTCGTCCTACCACCAAAAGAGCCCATCGGCCAGCATGGCATTGCAGATAATGGCAATCATGTGGTCGGCATCCAGGGGCTGGCCGCCGTCCTGGGGCGTTTCATCGGTGTCCGGGTCCGACCACGGGTTCGGGCCTCTCTGGTTGTTGCCGATGCCCTTATCCCAATCACGCTCGTCCCCGCAGGACCAGCTTCTCGATGACCGGCCGGCACGATCCTGAAACCATTCGTCGTTCATGCTAGTGCTCCTGGAATGCAGCTCCCAAGGTTCGGCGAGGGATCACGAACCTGTTGGGATCTGCAGAATGGAGTTGGCGTCAAAGAGCCTGTTTGCTTGAAGAAGCGCATCGACTTCTTGCTCGACACGTCCAAGCATGTCGGAACTTGCCCTTCCAAACCCGAAGAGCCGAAGAACAGTTGGAGCGACATCATCCCGCTTGAGACCATAACTCATTCGAATCGCGTCAAGAATGCCCTCCCGAACTTCGCTGGGTGCTATGTATTCGAACTTCTTGAACTGAGGCGGGAAGCCTGCTCTGCTTCTCGGAGTCGCCACCACCGAACCAGAACGGGACCAGAATCCGTCATCTGAGACAATCAGGCCTTGGTCATGCAAGGCCTCAAGCGAACGCTGAATGGCACTCTGAATACGTCGGCCGGAACGTTGCAAACCGGCGGCATTGCGGAGCCGACGAATCACCTCGGCCGTGTGGATGGGTTGCTCCCGCTGAACGACCTCCAACACGGATGCAGCGAGCATCTGCAGTGGCACTTCATGTAGCTGGACATCCGGTGGAAGCGAGACGCTTGCTAGAACGTAGACCTTGAACGCGAATGCACCATTCTTGACATTGTCATGACGCTGCACGGGGTCGTCTTCTATGGAAGGTGAAGGCCCGGATAACTGAGACTTCTTCTTGGGTGCAGACGCGCAGTGTGGATGCGTTCGGGCTTCGATGCGCTTCTGTGCCTGTGCGATTGCCTTCTCTAAACGCTGCATCTCGCGGGTCTCGTTCTGGAACCAGTCGGTGCTCCAGATGCGGTGAATGGTCCAGCCCTTTGACTTGAGAACCGCTTCGCGTAATCGATCGCGATCTCGCGCGGATCGAGCGCTATGATACTTGGCGCCATCGCACTCGATGCCCAGAAGATAGCTGCCGGGCTTGGCAGGATGGACAATGGCGAGATCAATGAAGAATCCGGCGGATCCAACCTGGCAGTCCACTCGATGGCCCTTCGCTTGCAGAGCCTTGAGGACGGCCTCCTCGAAGGGGGAGTCAGGAGGGCGTCCCGAAAGCCGGGGCGTATCGAACTCCGCGGTTCGGGCATATCGCAGAAAGGTCTTGAGAACCTGCACCCCGCGCGCGCCGGAACGATGGAGATCGATGTCCGTGTCATCGAAATTGGCGAAGACTCGACACCGGCGCCGGGCCCGTGACATCAAGACATTGAGTCTACGCTCGCCACCGTCGTTGTTCAGTGGGCCGAAGTTGTGCGCCATGTAGCCCTGCGAGGACTTCCCGTAGCCAACGCTAATGAAGATTACATCGCGCTCGTCTCCCTGGACGTTTTCGAGATTCTTCACGAACAATGGCTCGGTTGGGTGAGCCGCCTCAAAGGCCAAGAGCTCTGCGTGAGACAACCGGAGGTGCTCAAGTTGCATGGCAATCTCATGTTGCTGAGCCTGACTGAAGGCTGCGACCCCGATGGTGAGGTCAGGTGCCGAGCGAACATGCTCGAGAACGGCTTGGGCGACGGCGGCGGCCTCCTCCTTGTTCGTACGGCTGCCCCCGCGCGCGTACTCGGCATGCTCGACACAGATGTAGTCCAGTCCCATGTCTTCAGGACTCTCAACAGGCGAGGGGAAGATCAGGAGCTTGTCTTCATAGAACTCGCGGTTGGAGACAGCAATCAGCGAAGGATGGTGACTACGATAGTGCCACAGGAGAGAGCGAACGGGAGCGCCTCGAGCGCGGAACAGTTTCAGAATGCTCTCCATGTCGCTAGTCGATGCCGGGTCATCGCCGTCTTCGGCAACGTCGCCCTCTGTCATGCGTTGAAAGAAGCTTGTGGGAGGCATCTGTTGGCTATCGCCAAGCACAACGACCTGGCGTCCGCGGGCAATGGCACCGAGGGCATCTTCCGGGCGAATCTGGCTAGCCTCATCGAAAACGACCATGTCGAAGGACGGGCCGTCGGGAGGAAGGAACATGGCGACAGAGGAGGGGCTCATCATGAAGACCGGCTTGATGGAGGCAATGACGTCACCGCAGGTCGCCATGAGTTTCCGAATGGGCTTCTGGCGCCGCTTACGGTTGATTTCGGCCAGGAGGACGCCCGTGGTGCCTCGGTCGAATTTCGCGGGCAGGTGCTTGAAGTGGGCCATTGCCACGCGGGCGCGATTGAGATCGAACTGGCGCTGATCAAGCGTCTGGAATTGGGCGACAAGACCTTCGTGAGCAGTCCGGTCAAAGCGCCGAAGCTCGGGCCGGCTAGCCCACGCCTTGCGAAGGAGACCATGGTACCAGGTGAAGTCGAGAAGCGTGACGAGGGAGCTGCCGGATTCGGGCCAGGTAGCTGCGATGTCGCAGACAGACCGCAATCCGAGTTCATCGAGGGCATCGCGTGCATGGTTGTAGCGAACGATCTGCTGAACGCTGCTGGGGTCCTCCCGCCAAGAGTCAAGAAGCTTCTGGATGTTGGCGAAGGCGAGGTCTTGCGCCTCGCTCGTGCCCAGGACTTGAGAGCCGGGCCGGAGCCGGGAGCAGACGGCACGCCAGGCGGAGGAGAGCTTCTCGGATAGCGTCTCCGTCTTGGCGGCCAGGGCAAGGAGGTCATCGTGCGAAGCGCGATGAGACAAGGCAGCGAGAATGCCGATCGCGATGTAGGTGTCTGTCTTGGGCTGGTGGGCGTTCTGGGTCCAGCTGGAAATTGCGTCCAACTGATCCCAGTCGGAGGTGAGGCCGTTCCAAAGGGAGCGGAAAAGGGTCGACATGAGTTCGTCGTGGCGTTCGAGGGTCGCCTCGTGGCGTTGAAAGGCATTGATGTCATGCAAGAGAGAGAGAAGCTCGGTTAGATTCGAGGGAGGGGTTGGAACAACGGAGGACTTGATGTCTTTGAGGATTCTGCGATACGTGGGGCTCAGAAGGCGCCAGAACTTCGTCTGATAGGGTTGCAGGGTCGAGTGAAGCGAAGCAACGTCTGCGTCCCAAGAGATTGAATCCGAAAGCGCCACCCACTTCTCCTGGAGGGCCTTGGCCTTGCGGGCGGCTTTGACGCAGGCGCTGATTGTGCGCCTGCTTGTGAGCCATAACGGGTTCGAGAGATCCGCGCTTGCCGCATGCTGTGGCGCTGACTCCAGCTTCCCGAGCTGTGCGACTGCGCTAGAGAGCGAGGCCATGTCAGTGGGCTTCGCAAGATCTAGATCCGTGGCGAAACCATCAAGGTGCGCTAGGAGGTCCGCAAGCGCTGTCTGCGCTTCTTGCAGTTCCGCTCGAAGGTCTTCAATGTCCGCCGGAAGGAGGGTCTGCGGATGACAATCATAATAGGGATGGCCGCAGGGTGTGCCGATGTCGGCGATAACGCTCTGAAGGTCTCTTGCCTTCTGGCGAAGATGATCGTAATGCTCTGGCGTGACGCTGGCGAACTCCTTGAAGTTGGCCTTCGGTTGTTTGGGTTTGGGTGGTCCCAAGAGAAGGAGTTTCCCGATGGCCTCATAAGGGGTCACGCCAGACTTCGCAATCGTACGATGGAGGCTTGACGCGTACTTGGTCAGCTCCTCCCGCGTTCGCTTGAGCTTCTCCAAATCCTCCTTGACGCCGGTTGTCTTTGGCTTGCCCAAGTCCAGCGTCCTGCCCAATTCCTGCAAGACGCGGGATTTCTTCGTTTTACGACTGTGAAGTTCCAAACATGCACAGCCCAGGCCGACAGCGTCAAGCTTGCGCTTGACGACCTCGAGTGCCGCCATCTTCTCTGCGACGAAGAGAACGCGCTTCTTGTTGGCAACGGCTTCAGCAATGAGATTCGTGATTGTCTGGGACTTGCCTGTTCCTGGCGGGCCCTCGATGACCATGGATCTCCCCTGATTCGCATCGAGGATCGCATGAATCTGGGAGCTGTCGGCATCAACGACGGCATGGGCAGACTCCGGCGGGCGGTGCGGGTCGAGGAATTCGTTGTCACCGAAGGGCGAAGGCAATTGCTCGAAGCCATCGTGCAGCAGGGCGCGAACCAAACCATGCTCTGTGATTGGGCGATCCTTGGGCCACGACGCGGGATCCAGATCTTTGTACATCAAGTACTTTGCATAGGAGAACAAACCGAGCACGATGCGGTTCGGGTCGACTGACCACCGCTTCTGTTTGGCGGTTTGCTTCTGGATGGCGGAGGCGTAGTCCTCGAAATCGAGATCCTCTATCTCGGGCAGGTCTGGAATGGCAATACCGAAATCGTGCTTGAGCTTGGCCTGAAGAGACAGATTGCCCCCGATCTCCTCTCCAGTGTATCGAAGGCGGAATCGCCCCGTCGATGTCCGGGTAATTTCGACTGGAAGCAAGACAAGCGGTGCGTAGCGCGGCTTGTCGCTGTTCTCCGCCTCGAACCATTTGAGCATGCCTAGCGCGAGGAAGAGCGTGTTGATGCCCTGCTCTTCGAGGACCGTCTGGGCGTCGGTTGACAGCTTCAGAAGATGGGTGTGAAGTCGCGTTTCTTCGAGGTGAGTGTTGAGCTTGGTATCCGTCGGATCGACAGGTAGGGGAAGAAAGCGGGCTTCGTCGTCGGAATCGTCATCAGAAATCGAGGGAGTTCGGAGCCCTACGAACGACATCTGTTTCTCGAGCGACACCATGAGTCGGAGGACTTCCGCTGGCTGCTCATCGACGACCTCGAGAGTCGCATTCTTCCGTGGACTGTAGTTGAGGAGCCGGTTGCGGAGAGAAAGATCGAGGAGCTGCTCGCGCGCAGACTCGATTTGCTGACGGATTGTCTCAGCGATGTTCTTTGTCATGACTTGCGCGAACCCTCCAACAAAATCTAGCCAGGCTCACGGCGCCTATCTGCTTGGAGGTGACTGGGTCTTCTATGTCATGCTTTGGCACTCGGGGTTCATCACGACGATAGATCTATAGGCTTCGCAATGGCTGATCTCGTAAACAAGGTTCGCAGCAGCTGCTACACTTTACTTGAATTACCAGCTCTAGTAAACAGCGAACTCGTGACTATTGCAAGGAACGTCACGGGAGCCGCTGACATCTGTCGCAGAACTCAGGCCGCCACTTCAACAGTCGCATAGAAGTCTATGACCTTCCTTGTCCTTCGTGGCTTGATGCTTCGCAAACGGGGACGCGGGGGTTTCAGTCCATCTTCCCGCATCCCTTCCAGGTGAAGCTCTATGGCAGCCTGGATACGGCGGAGTGCGGTGTCAATCGTCTTCCCGGTGGCTACGCATCCAGGCAGGTCAGGGACAGAAGCACCCCAGTCGCTGTTGGGATCCTTATTGACGCGAACCAGGTATCTTGACTTCCTCATTGTCGCCGAGGTCCCTGTCCCAATCGGGATCATCTGCGCATGACCAGGAACAAGACGATCTGTTTGCAGCATAGTGCAGCCATTCATCGCTCATGGTACTGCTCCCAACGGGTGTGACGCGCGCCCGCGAAGATGCGACCATCCTCGCCCGGGAAGACGTGGTCGCCAGCACGGTGGAGGCACGCCTGGGTCGCACCTCCGGGCTTGTCTTCGACCCATGTCATCTCCTGCTACGTCCCCGACTTCATCGCCGCGTCCAGGAAGAGCTCGGCCTCATCCGGGTCGATGGGCCGCTCGGCGATGGCGGGATCGAGTGTCTCTCCCTCGGCCGGGACCGCGGGTGGCTCGATCTCGAGCACTTCGGCGAGTTCCGGCAGCATGCCATCGGCGCCGTGGCGGAACCAGCTTCGCATGGCGCGGGAGAAGGGGTCGCCGCTGTGCAGGAGGCTCTCGGCCGTGCCCCACCAGTCCACGCGGAGGTGGTCTCCTAGGTCGGCGTTAAGAGCGATGCGGACGGGCTCGAGGTCCGCCTGGGCAGCGGCCACATCGCTGATATCGGGCGACAGAGGCGACAGATGACCGTGGAACACCTGATGGAGCGACCGGGCCATTTGTTGATCATCAGTGTCCGCGCCGACGGCCGGCAGGACTTCGAGCGCGAATTTCACCATCTCATCCCAATCGGCAAACCAGAGGAACGCTGCGAGGGTAACGCTGTTGGCATCGCCACTGCTGACGTGGCAGCCCCAGCACGTCTTGTCATGGAGTGCAGATTCCTGCTGACCGAATCTTTCCGTGGGGTCGCCGAACTCCGGTTCGGATTGGTTCGTGTTCATACGTCGTCCGTCCTTTCTTCTTGGTGGCACCGTCATGGGATAGTGTCTGTTGCGCCGAACGAGACGCTCTGTCTGTATCATAGCGCAGCCACTTGTCGCTCATGGTACCACAACCGTCAACTCCCGATCTCGTCAGCGTTGCCAGGCAAAGCTCCGTTTCCCCCGGCACGAGCGGACGTTCTGAGACGGCTGGATCCAACAGCTCACACGCCCGCGCGCAGACTCCCGAGCGCCTGCTCTTTGATCGCGCGCAAGATTCCCAGCAGGCCGCAGCCCTTATCCAGCATCACCCACGGCACGCCGGCCGCCTGGCAGTCTTCACGTAGATTGCCGGTGTTGTGGCCGGCGAAGCGCACCAGCATCACCGCCAGGTTGTGCCGGCCGGCGCGGATGCTGCGGGAGATCGTCGTCAGGTCGAGCTGGTGATCCCACCCGTCGGGCCAGGCCACCTCGGCGAGGCCGAGCTTCTCTGTCAGGACTTCCTGCATCTCGGGCCGGGGCTTGCCGCCCAGGATGAGAAGCCGCTTGCCCGCCAGAACCGGGGCGAGTTCGGCCACCAGCGCATCGCGCATGCCTTGGCCTCGCTGCGGATCCGCCGGGACGAATGGTTCCACGTCATCGGGCCAGAGGTCGCGCTTCTTCAGGGACCGGCGCAGGGAGCGGTACTCGCCGCCACTGGCGACCAGATCGGCGTGGGGGGCCATGAGATCGAGAAACCGGTCCAGGCGGCAACCGTCGTTCTCGAGGACGTCGGTCACCAGGTTGTGGAAATCCTCGAGGCTCTCGGGATCGGTGCGCGGATCGCCCGCGGCCAGCAGCGCCTCGAGGGCCTCGAGATCGCGCTCGGCCTGCTCGGAGCGCTTCTCGGCCAGCATCTGGCGGTGCGCCTCTTCCTGGCGCTGCTGCGCGATCTCGTCTTCGCGGGCCTGATCCTGTTGGCGGGCCGCCTCGCGCTTCTCGTCCCACCGTTTCACGAACGAGCCCCAGTCGTGCGAGATGTCGCGGTTCAGGGGCTCGATGTAGGCGTCGACCATCAGGCGCTTGCGAGAAGCATTGAGAGCCCCGAAGGCATAGTAGATCTGCGTCTCGATCTCCGGGGGCAGATCGAACCCGTCCTGGTAGAGGCGCAGTTTGCCGGCCCAGACGTTGATCTGCACGATGCGCTCTTGCGTGCCCAGCTGATCGAGGTAGGCGACGCCCTGGCGGATCTCGGTGCACAGCTTGCTCACCTCGCCGGTGGCCTGGGATTCGGCTTCGCGGCGGGTGAGTTCGGCCTGTAGCTCGCGGTGACGTTGACGGGCGCGCTCGGACGCTTCGCTGTCCTGCACCGTCTGGGACTTGGCGATATCGAGCCAGAACCGTTGCGCCGCCCGCACGCCGCTGAGGCATTCCAGGAAGCCGAGTTCGGTTTCGAAGCGGTGCATCAGCTCGATGGCACGCTCGTGCCCGACGGCGCGGGTGAGTTTCAGGAGACTCGTGACGACTTGTTCGCGGTCATAGCTGCTGTCGCCGCGGGTCAGGATGGCCTCGAGCTCATCGCTCAGCGTCTGGCTCTGATTCTGACGCAACTCACGGGCCTGCACGAGTTCGTCGCGGACGAGGGTCTCCTCGAGGAGGTTGACGTAGCCGCCGAGCTTCTCGATGTGCTCGGCCACCGTCGCGCTACCCTCCGCTCCGAACTCTCCGAGGCCTTCGAACTCGTGTTCGTATTGCTGCAAGGTGAGCTGCTGGCGCCGCGCCTGTTCGAGCGCCATCTCGGTCTCCTCGAGCCACTGCAGGCGTTGCTGGACCTTGGTCTCTTCGCTGCGGGCATGGGCTTCCTTGGCCTCGGCCAGCTGATTGCGGAGCTGCTCGCGCAGGGCATTGAAGTCGGCGATGGGGGATGGGGGCAGCTGCCAGGCGCCGTTCGGGCCGCCAGCGGGCCCGGTCACTTGCCCGGGGCTGGGCTCACTCGTGGGCTCCCCGGCCGGCTCCCTGGCCGGCACACTGGCCGGATCATTCCCGTTACCCCCGATGGGTTCAGCTGTCTGCTCGGTCATCACTGCCTCCCCAGTTGTGCCCGCGCAGGGTCAGTTCCCACATGCCGCGGCCCGACTCCGCCGGCGGCTTGATGAGGCCCCGGTCCTTCGCGTCGTTGCGCGCCCATTCGACCTGGTGCCGCCAGCGCGTCCGGTGGGGGCCGGTCGGCTGCTGGTAGTAGGGGGTGTCGAAAAGCTTACGGTTGCGGCGGTAGACCTCCGCGATGACGATATCCTTCTCGGCCCGGCCGCCATGGTGGCGCAGGACCGCGATGACTTCCTCGATCAACTCCTCGCGACTCAGTTTCCCGGCCGGTGCCGGGGGCGTGCTCTTCGCAGCTGGCATGGGGCCTCCTCACTCGAATGGAATCCTGGTTTCGCCGACGGTTCTCTTGACCTATCCGGGGGACAGGCAAGACCGGGACCAGAAGGCGGGGGGAGGGAGGCCCGAGTCTGTAACGTTTTTCAAATGAACAAGATAACAACCTGCGTTCATGGAATCCGCCGGCGCTCGGTGCACCGATGTCCCTCCAGAAGCCGCTGAAGTTCCATCTTGCGTTGTCGCCGGCTTCAACCGCGGTTGAGTCGGGGGCAGGGGCGGATCTCCGGCACGCCCCGGCGTACCCATATGAATGAGGGATCGGTTTGCCAGCCGGGGGCTTCCCGGCGTCATCCGCGTCACCGGAGGGGATTCCAGTTTTCTAATCTCCAATGTTGAAGAAAGTTATGTCCGAAAGCTCATCCGGCATCTAGCCGACTGCTGTGTCCGTTTCAATCCCCCGTGTACTTCCTACATGGAGAACAGCGAACCCGGGGAAATTCAAGAGATTGGGGACGTTTTTCTCGAATCTGACTCTCCGAGCGGTGCGATCGATCGCCCGTGTGTGTGGGGAGGGAAAGGGGGAGGAGAGCGGCGCCTCGACGTCGCTCTCCGGGCCGCGACATGGGGGGTCATTCGTAGCGCGCGATTCGAGAGAAGCGCATCAAGAAGTCGGGTGTGGTCATTGAACCTTGCCGGGTGAGACTGCATTCGGCGATGTAGTCCTGTGAATCCGAACGCCGGATGAAGGTTCCATCAAAGCGCACGCGGTCGCCTTTGGAGAGTTCGGCCAGGCTCGCGAACAGGGGGGAGGAAGTGAGGATGAGCGTGTCGTCCATCACGTCGGAGATGGCGTTGTTCCAGGTCGAAACCTTTGCTGCCGAACCCTCCAGGTCGATGGCTACGTAGGCCTTGCCCTCACCATTCGTTCCCATCTCGCGCAGGCGGCCTACCCATCCTTGCACTGCCAGGCCGGAGAGGGCCTGACGAATCGCACGGCTGCGCTCGGCCCGAATAGCCGAGCCCTTGAGTTCGTTTTCCGCGTCTTCCCAACGCGCGATGTAGGGATCGACCGCCTCGATGAATGCCGCCTGACTCGCGGGTATCGTGACCTGGGGCGCCGTGGACCGCTGGGAGGAAGAACTCGTTCGATTCGAGTCGACATCGCCAGACTCGGTTCCGGTCAGGCTGATGACAATGGCGAGCACCACGAAGATGCCCAGTCCGATGGCGGCCGCGGTCAAGCATCCTCGCCGACCAGTTCTTGCGCCGCAATTCGGACATACCTTCGCAGACTTCGCAATCTGATGACCGCAGGTCTTGCAGGCTTTCATTCCCACGTAGCTTCTCCTTCTTCTTGTTCTTCTTCTTCTTCTTCTTCATGGCCCAAGGGGCCCATTTGAGTGGGTGCTTGATGCTCTACCGAGCCAACGGGGGATAGGCAATTGTCGGGCCGCGGGCCGGGGAGCAAGACCGGTAGTGGGGGTATCTTCTTCAACAGACGTCGGCGGAGGGGCTTAGGCTTGACGCTCTTGCGCACACACGGTGATGCCGTTTGGCCGACGGACCTTGCATCCAGCCTGGGGATTCAGCAGCGGTTGAAGCCGGCTCAACCCAGGTTGAGCGAGAGCTGTGAACTCATGTTCCCGCTGGCAGATTCGGCATCAACCCCTGCTTCCGCCCCTCCAGCCTTGCCAGCAGGGCCGCGCTGGACGGCTGTCGTTCGTGCTCGCCACGGTGCACTGCGCGCAGGCTCGGATCCATATGCAGGTACAGATAGAGCTTCGCCAGAGGCTCCCGTGCGATCCGCGATCGATGGCCGGATAAGAAATTCCTTGACCCGAGGCGACCGGAAGGTTCAATCTGCCGATCGCCATTGTGCGTAGACAAACCCTGCAATCAACTGCAGAACGGCCGCAAGGCCGCAAACTTGAGGAGTGTAACCATGATCTTCCGTAAGTCCTGGTTTATCCTGATGCTCGTGGCCCTGGTGTCGTTCTGGGGCTGCTCTGACGACGATGACCCGGTGGCGCCCGATGACACGCCGACTGCGTTCGAGACCCTGGCCGCC
>CAZZIF010000038.1:0-19596 GCA_964654025.1 uncultured bacterium | reverse complement strand
GGGCCGACGAGGGAGGTTTCGAGCTGGAGGTTCGTTTTCCCGCCCGATTCGATCAGCCGCTGCGCCGGACGGTCAGGCCCGGGCAGACGGTCACGATCATCGAACCCGCGTTCGCGGGCCCGATGGGGGAGCTGTGGGCGCAGGGGGATCACCGCACGCGACGCCTGGCCGGGTATGCGTCGGCGGCGGGACCGTTGCCGGCCGCCGCCGGCGGGGCCGCTCTCGGGTTCCTGCTCGGAACGAACGTCTTCTACGCCCGCCGCCGGAGAGCGTTTAGCATTGCCGTGACGTGGCTGCTCCTGATCCTGTGCGCCGCGGCCGTCGGGGCCGGGCTGCGCCTGTCTGTCCACTGGCCCATTCACAGCGCCGCCCGCCTGGGCCTGGCCGGCGCCTGGATCGGACTGGCCGGTGGCAGCGCTCTGGCCTACGGCGCGCTGGCCCGGATCACGGTCCGGCGGGCGGGGCCGGGCATTCCCAAGGAGGTCGTCCAGCGCCAACTGTTGATCGCGATCGACGGTTTCTCGCATGCGCGCTGGTTCGAGGACTTGACCCGGATATCGAGCCAGGTGCGGAGCCTCCAGCAGGGCGCGGCGCTCGCGAGCGTTCTGCCGGTGCTCATGCAGCGCCTTGACAGCTACGACCGCGTGGCACGGCCGCAGCTGCTGGAGATCGACCGCTGCCTGGCGGCCGCACAGATTCCGGCCGCGATCGCCGCACCGGTGCACCGAGACCAGAGCCGATTGCACGAGCTGATCCTGTGGCTGCGCGAGTGGAGCGAACGGGCTGGGCCGGTCCCGGAGTCGGCGGGCTCCGAGGTGGGACCGGTGCAGGAGTCCGCGTTGCCCGACAGGGAGCGCGTGGAGGAGATTGCCGCGCTGGTGGATGGCTTGCAGGAGCGGTTGCGGGAGATCTTCTCGTACCTGGGCCAACACTTTCGAACGGATCTGCACACCTGCATTCAGGATGCGGCCGGGCGGGCGCGGGCCCGTCATGACTTCGCGGCCATCGAGGTGTCCTTGCCCGAGGCGCTGCCGGATGTCTTCGGCATCCAGCACTACGTGGTCAACATCTTCGAGAACCTGCTTTCGAACGCGATCAAGGCGGCCCGCAGCAGTGCCGGCCAGAGAAGTCCGCGCGTTGCCATCCGCGCGAAGGTCTTGGGGGATCTGGTTTCGATCGAGGTGAGCGATACAGGCCCGGGCATTCCGCCGGATGCTTTCCGCCGGGCCCGGGAAGCCATGGTGACGGATCCGGAGCAGGGCGGCCGCGGATTGCCGTACGCCGTCTACTGGGTTCCCAAGTTCCGCGGCCGGATCCATCCGGTACCGGTCGCGGGGAACGCGGGCGGGGCCGTGTCGGTCACGCTGCGAGCGCTCTCGGCCACGCAACCGATGAGGTCAACGCATGAGTGAGTCGAACCAGGTTGAACTTCTGATCGTCGATGACCAGGCCCGATTCGCCCAGGAGTGCGCGGCGCTGCTGGCGCCCCAGATCCGGTGCCGTCACGTCCTGACCGGCGAAGAAGCACTTGGCGAGATGCAGCAGCATCCTCCGGATGCGGTGCTGCTCGATATCTACATCGAGATCGACGGCGCACGCACCGGTCTCGAGATCCTGCCGCGTATGCACGCGCGCTTTCCCACCATTCCCATCATCGTGGTCACCCAGGATCCCACCGCGCAGACGCGGGCGATGGCCCTCGAGAACGGGGCGCTGGACTACCTGGCCAAGCAGGCCGACCGCAGCGAGATGCTGGCCGTGATCCAGAAATGCATTGCGATGGGGCGGGCCGCCCGCGAGCGCGAGCTTCTGAACCGTGAGCAGGAGCGGTTGCGTGAGCTGGCAGGCCTGGCGCAAGGGGGCTGGATCGAGAGTCAGGCGCCGGTGATGCATGCATTTCTCGATGGGCTGAGGCGTGCGGCGGCGGCGCCCCAGTCGATCGTGCTGCTGCTCGGTGAGAGCGGGACCGGCAAGACGGTCTTCGCGCGCGAACTCCACCGGCTGAGCCCGCGCGCGAAGGGGCCGTTCGTGGAGCGGACGATCGATCCGCTATGCGATGGAGGCGTGATCCGTGGCGAGCTGTTCGGGACGCGGCAGGGCGCCTTCACCGACGCGGTCGATCGCCTGGGCATCTTCGAGCTGGCCGCCGAGGGAACCCTCTTCCTCGATGAGATCGGCAACCTGCCCCTGAGCGTGCAGGGCGCGCTGCTGCGTGTGATCGAGTCCCGGCAGTTCGAGGCCGTGGGCGGGCACCAGTCCCTGGCCTTCCGGGCCCGCTTGGTCGTGGCGACGAACAAGGATCTCGATCGGGAAGTCGCCGCGGGGCACTTTCGCACCGATCTGCTCGAACGCCTGCGCGTGGTCAGCCTGCGCGTACCGGCGCTGCGCGAGAGGGGCGAGGATCTGCCCGATCTGATCCGTTTCTTCAAGGGCTTCTACCAAAGGCAGCTCAACCTGCCGGCCGTCGAGATCACGGAGGAGGCCATGGCCCATCTGCTGGGGCATTCATGGCAGGCCAACAACGTGCGCGAATTGCGCAGCACGATCGAGCGCGCCCTGGTGCTGCACGGGCACGAGCAGAGCTTGAGGCCAACCCACTTTGACGTGAAGTCGGCGGCCCCGGGGTCGCCGCCGCCGGCCTCGTCGCCGCCGACCGCGCCGATGGTTCACAACGGGGCGGGTGCGGCCTCCTTCGACTATCACGCGGAGCGCAAGCGGGCGATGCTGCAGTTCAAGACCTGGTTCTACACGCGCGCCATCGACCACATCGGGGCCGTGGCCGGGCATATCAGGCCCGAAGACATCAAGAAGCTGGTGGATCTGACCGGGCGGCAGGCGCCGGTCGTGCGGCGGCATCTGGATGAAACCGGGCTGCGGTAGAGGCTCGGCCGGTTCGCGGTAGAGATTCGATCGGGGTGCGCGAGTGTTCGTCCGCGAATCTTGGTGCGCCGCACCGAACATTTTTCTTCGCCCGACGCGCAACACCCGTTGACTACCTGATACGCATTCGCGAAGGACCCTGGCCGACTCGGACGGCTGCCCAGGAAGACGTGTATACAAGGTCCTGTCCCGTGGTCCCCTACGGGGGGTCGGCGCCAGAGGCATTCTGGCCGGCAAGGCAGCCGGGGCCGGGCGCGATCACGCCCGGGGCCCGAACAGCGCATGGCACGAATCCTGCATGAGGAGTCAATGCACCGGTGCGGCGGCCGGTCGTCCCCTCCAGGGGAACTGGCCCCTATCCTGGACGCTGCGAGCCCTGGATGTCAGCGTAAAGACTCACCATGCGAACGTGACCGTGGCGATGAGACTGTGACCGCGTAGTCGGGAATCGTTTGTGATGCCCAGGGCGCGTGACTCGCAGTCCGCCTGTCCGGCGTGGACTGGTGGCTTGCATGGGATCCCGGCGGCCATGGCCGCCGGGATCTCTGCCTTCGGCGCTTCTGGTCTTGGCCGAGGGAGAGATGCCTGGGGGCGAGGGAGGTTGAGGGAGGGTTTCGCCCTGCCCTCATTGCGTATATGCTGTCTTCTCGGCGCAGGCTCGATCGAGCCCGCGGCGCCGTGGCCATGGCTTCGAGCACCGAGAGGGCTGGGCATGTCCGATCCGGCGATACCCATCCGCATCCTGTTGGTCGACGATCACCAGATCGTGCGTAAAGGGCTGCGCGCCCTTCTCGACACCGAGGCCGGGCTCGAGGTCGTGGGCGAAGCGAGTTCGGGTCATGAAGCGATCAAGCTCGCCGAGGAACTCTCGCCCGACGTCATCCTGATGGACCTGGTCATGCCCGGCATGGACGGGGTGGAAGCGACGCGCAAGATCCTCGAGCGCGACCGCAGAGCGCACGTGCTGGTGCTGACCAGCTACGGGAGCGACAACAAGGTGTTCTCGGCCATCAAGGCGGGGGCGCTGGGCTTCCTGCTCAAGGATACCCGTCCCGAAGAACTCGTCTCGGCCCTGCGCGAGGCCGCCCGGGGACAGTCGGCGCTCGATCCTGGGGTGGCTCGCAAGCTGGTGCGCGAGTTCGCGCATGAGAGCCGGGGAGAGGAAGGCGCCGAGCCGTTGACCAACCGCGAAGAGGACGTCCTGAGGCTGGTGGCGAAGGGCCTGAGCAACGAACGGATCGCCGAGGCGCTCTTCATCAGCGAGGCCACGGTCCGGACCCACGTGGGCAACATCCTGGGCAAACTCAACCTGTCGAATCGCACCCAGGCGGCGCTCTACGCGCTCCGGACCGGGCTGGCCTCGATCGAGGACATCGACGAGCACGCCTAGCCGCTCGTTTCGGTCTCCACCGATTCGGTTTCGACGGTCTTGGCCTGAAGCTGGGGTTGCTCGGGCGCCCAGGAGATCTTCACGGTCAACGACGTCTTATCCGACTTATCCTTGACCGTCGTCTTCACCCACACCGCCGTGCTCGGCTTGAGGCTGATCTCCTCACCACCGTGGGCGAAGCGCACCTCGCCGGACTCGAGGTTCTCGGCGACCTGCTGCAGGTACTCAACGGCTTGTCCAATGCTCATCGACTCCTTGGACTCGAGCGAGCGTTTCTTGCTGCTCATGGTCATCTCCTCCCGCATGGGGTGACGTGCGCCTGATGGCGTCCACGGACGATTCGAAGGCCGGTGCGCTCGCGGGGCGTCCGGCCCGCCGCATGCATCGTACTGTACCCGCCGACCGCTCCGCAATCTGTAGCGAGGACCGCGGGCCCTCAGCACAGCGAGAGAATCAGCGGCAACAGGCGTCCTTCGTAGATTCGGGGGATGCCCGTCTTCGTGACCAGGGGATACTCGATGACCTGGAGGCCGCGATCGCGGAGGGCCTCGATGGCCCGGCCCGCCGGGTAGCTGTCGGGGCGCCGATCCACCACCACCAGGTTGAGCAGGTCCTCCGGCGTGACCCGCGTCCTCGATCCGCCGACCTCGAGCAGCCGCAGGAGCCACGCGACCTGGTCGTCCGCCGAGAGGCGGTTGCTCTCGGGGTCTGAGCCGGTGCTGGGAATGAAGACCTTGGGACAGGGATTGAGGGCGATGGCCTCGGCGATACCGGCCGGCAACAGGTTGGCCAGGATGCTCGTGAAGAAACTGCCCATGGGGTAGCAGATCAAGTCGGCCTTGGCGATCAACCCGGCGACTTCGGGCGTGATCTCGCACGTTCGCGCGTCTCCTTCGGTATCGGCCAGCTCGAAGCGTGTGACGCGGGGCGCATCCTCGGCGCCCAGCACATCGCCGAAGAGGTGCTGGCCGACGATGCGGCGGCCGTCTTCCAGATCCGCCGCCAGATGCAGACAGGCATCGGTCGTGGCGCGGACGATGCCGCGCACCTGCACGAGACGCGAGTAGACGTAGATGACCGGCTCCAGATGGCGGTCATGATCCAGGTACCCCGCGGCCAGCACCAGGTTGCCGATGCTGGCTCCCCGCAGATCGAAGTCGACCGGCAGGCGTTCGGCCAGGCGAAGAATCTGGTGGCAGATGATCCGCCGTAGCGGCTCGGGCACATGGTTCACCAGATGGTGGCTGCCGCCCGCCAGCGCGGCGAGTTCCTCACGCAGGACCGCCGCGGCAGCGGTGCGCGGAAGCCGGTGGGCGAAGAGTCGGAAGACTTGCGGATTGCCCTGCAGCGTGCGGTCGGCCAGCGCCATCAGCCGGTTACGCACATCGCCGATGGCGGGCATGTCGAACGCCTTGCGCAGCTCGGCCGAGCTGCCGCCCGAATCGAAGGGCGTGATCAGATGGATCGAGTTGTGCGTGTAGTGGATGAGCCTCTGGCTCACGGCCCGCAAGGCGCTGCCGCCGCTCAAGAAGAGAATACGCGGCCCCAGCTCCGGGTTTCGCTCGAAGCGGGCCAGTTTGAGTTCGTCGGGTATGCGGACACCGCGCGTCAGACGCAGCACCTCTTGGGGCGGACTGGCCGGCAAGACCTGGCCCAGTGAGCTGGCCCCGACCGGATTCATACTGGGTGTGTGCATCAGATCTCCAGAAGCTCGAGAGAGCGCTCCGCCGCGGCCGCGAAGTCCACGCCGCCGGTGATCTCCACTACCGGCACACCGCGAAGCACATCGCGATAGCCTTGCGGAGAAAGCTCCGGTTCCACGTAGCCCGGCTGGGGAAGGTAGAAGAGTCCCCGCCGCTTCATGAGCGCATCGAGCAGATCGTCGCGGGATTCGAGATCAACGTGCTGGATGCGGGCCGGTCCGCCGCCCAACCGCCAATTGAGGATGATGAGTCCGTCGACTCGCGATTCGAGCTCGAACCGTACGCCGAAGATCGGCTCAATGAGTGCATCATACTTCTGCTCCACGTGCCAGAGTTCTTGTGGATCGAGGGCGCCGCAGCGACGAAGCTCATCCTCGGTCAGCAGTTGTCGCAGCGGCGGAATCGAGAGAATCGTACCCGGGTTGATGCGGGGATACTTGGGTAGCCCCGTCATCCGGAGCCGGCCTTCTGCACGGTCCAGAACGAGCCGGTCGTTGCTCACGAAATCGGCCCCGCGCGCAAGGTAGTGGAGCGCCAGGGTGGATTTCCCCGCGCCGGAGAAACCGGCCATGGCAATGCCGCGGCCGCGAACCCGCACTCCGGCGGCATGGGCCAGCACGGCCCCGTCGTGGAGTCTCTCCAGCAGGAACCGGTTGTTGATGAAGTTGATGACCTGATTCGGGTTCGCCCGGCACGGGCCGACGGTCAGGTACTGATCCTCGCCGAAGACGAAGACCATCCCGGTCGTTCGCTTGCGAACCACCCGGCCATCGGGCAGGTCGGCGTACTCTTCCTTGATCCTCTTGCCGTCCGGCCGCACACGAGGATGATAGGACAACGCAAGATCCACCTCGGGGGCCTCGAGCGCCAGGATCGTGGCCCGCCCGGCCGCTGTAGCGTCTCCGGACGGGTGTGGACGGAAATGCCGGTAGTAGTCGTAAAGAGTTTCGTGGAGCGGCCGGTCATTGGTTGCCACCCGCACTGTCAGCCCGGGAAGTGCCAGCTCGAACTCATGCGGCAACGCGCTCTCTTGCAGAAGCCTACGGACAAGGTCTTTTCGGGTCATCCAAGCAGCTGGCATCGCGGCAACCTCCATCTTGAAAAGGACAGTCTTGCCGGTCGCGCCTACTTTCTCCAGACATTTTGAGCCGGCATCGTTGGCAGCGACTGTTCTCGAAGTCGACCTTGATTCGGTTCGAGACTCCGGAGGAAACGCAGGTGACCTTGGCCGTTCATGATGTCAGCGGCCGTAGGGTGCGGATGCGGTGAACTCTCACACCGGCCGCAACCGCGCTTGCACGTATTCCACGTAGCGCTTCGCGGCGTCGATCTTCCGGGCTTCGAGAAGGCCCCGGAATCCGCCGAAGGGGGATACCTCGAAGACGACCGGACCATCGGTCGACTCGGCCACATCGACGCAGGTGAAGTCCAGATCGAACGGGGCCTGGGCGCGCTGCGCCAATGTGATCAGCTCCGGTGAGGGGTCGAAGGGCTCGTAACGGCCGCCGAAATGCGTGGTCGTCGTCCAGCTGCCCTTTTCCTGGCGGCGGGCGTAGGTGGTCAGGTACTGGCCGCCCAGGAAGACGATGCCCAGGTCACGGCCCGGAAGATCGATTCGCTTCTGGATGTACATGACCGGGTTGAGGCGCTGATACTCCTCGATTTGCTCGCGGGCCTGCGGGCCGCGCTCGATCAAGCACATGCCGCGCGCTTTGGATGTATAGAGCGGCTTGAAAACGGCTTCGCCGTAGCGTTCGACCGCCTCGATCGCTCGATCGATGCTCTCGGTGATCGTCGTCGGTGGAAGGGGGATGCCGGCCATCTCGAGCCGGAGGGTGCAGCTCAACCGGTCGAGCAATCGCATGATCCGGTCGGGCCGGGAGAAGATGCGTACTCCCTGTTCCTGCAACCAGCACAGGATCTCGAGCCGGTCGAGCAGGTTGGGGGAGTAGAACCGGCCCAGCTTCTTGATGATCAGCGCATCGAAGGAGCGCAGGTCCACGCCGTTGGCGTGCAGTTCCCCCGTCGACAGATCCAGACGGACCTGTCGCATGTCGATCAAGGTGCCCGTGCCGGTCGCCGCCTCAACCGCGCGGACGAGCTCTTCCGATGACCATCCGCCCCGCGTTCCCACCACGCCGATTCGAGCCAATCGAAACCTCCTTGTGCGCCCTGTCTCGCGGTTTCGTCCCGGGGTCGTGCCACGCGGCCGCGCCCCAGGCTGAGGCTGGCGAAGGCTCCCCCCACGCTTACAAATACAGAATCTCCTGCCTCAACCGGTACGCGGGCCACGGCCGCCCGGCCTGGGCATGCCGGCCCAGGCTGTCGAGCAGGTAGTGGGCCCGCAGGTACATCTCCTTGGCAAACTCGATGTTCAGCTCGAAGCGGATCGAAGTGTAGAACGAGCGCGCCAATGCCAGCGCCAGACGGGCGGCGAAGGTCTCGTCCCCCCAATCGGCCGCCATCGAGGCGGCGAACTCGTAGAAGACCCGGATCGTCTGGCTCAGCCGCTGGCGGGCCTTGCGCTCGAGCACCGGCACCCGGAAGTTCGAGATCAAGAACACCGAAACATCCTGCACGAAATCGTACTCGCGCGACCGGTACAGGTCGATGAAGTAGACCTGGTCGTTCTCGGTATCGTAGAGCACATTGTTCGTGTTGAAGTCTCCGTGGATGCGTACGGCGGCCGGCGCGAGCAAGTGGCCCTCGGCTGTGCGGCACGTGCGAATCAACTCGCTGGTGGACGATACGCGTGCGGCGCCAAGCAGCCGCTCGTCGCGTGACAGCTCCGGATGGAGCCGGTGGACCTCCTCCATGCGCTTCACCATCTGCCCAACATAGTCGGTTGGGAAGACCTCGGCGCGGCGTGATGCGGTCCACAGCCGGCGGAGCGTGGTGAGGAGCGTGCCGAGGGCGTCTTCGAGCACCTTGCGGTCATCACCGAGGATGATCTCCTCGAGTGTCTCGCCCGGCAAGAACTCCACGAGCAGGGAGGCGTTGCTCGACTGCTCGTGATAGCTGATGACCCTGGGCGTCAGCCCTGGAAATCGCTGTTGCCAGTACTCGAGGTTCTTCCGTTCCGCGGCGATCTTCATGCGATCGCCTTCCTTGAATATGCTGCTCCGCGCATCGCCGCCCCCGGGGCGCTGACTGCCTACCCGGCCGATCCGGCAGCCCGAGCGGGTGCCCCAGATCGTCTCGAAGTCGATCTCCTTCATCGAGCCCTCGAAGCCCGATTTGTCGAGCGTCCGGCGCAGCGCCTCGAAGTGGCGAATCTTGATCTTCTCGCCCATGATGGCGAAGATCAGGGCTTCGCCGATGTTGAGCAGGGCGTCGCCCATACGTTCGAGGTAGCGGAAGATGAAGAGGGTCGTGAGCAGGTTCTGAATGTTCCGGCCCCCGTACATCTCGGTCATGATGTCCTCGAAGGTCGTCTTGTAGATCTGGTCGAGTTCGTCTTCGGTCTTACAGATTTGCAGCGCGGTCGAGAGGTCGCGGCTTTCGAGGGTGCCGATGATCTTGCCCAGAGCCGCCTCCACCTGCTGAAACGCGGTGTCGTACTCGAAGCGGGTCAGGAAGCCCGGGTCTTCCAAGTAGCCCCACTGGCGCGTGATGTTCACGCAATGGTCGGCGATGCGCTCGAGATTGATGCAGATGGTGTCGGTAGCGCGGATGGCGTCGATCTGTTCCTTGGCCAGATCGGGCCGGGTGTGCAGCTCCAGGTAGCCTTGCTCGCCGATGGTGCTCTTGAGGTTGTCGATGTAATCGTCGCGCCGGACGATCGCGTCGTGAAGCACGGGGTCGCCGGTATCCAGGAACTGCCGCGTCGCGCCCACGATCCCAACGGTCTCGAGCACAATGAAACGGACGTTCTCTTCACGGCCCCGCGTTCGCATCACGTGTCCGTGGAAATGCGCAGCGGGTCGTCCGCGGCATCGGACTTGGCGTCGCTGTTCTGCCAGGAGATCTTCATCGACAGGCGGGATTCGTCGCCACGCTTCTTGGCCTTGACCTCGAACCGCAAGAGCGATGCGGGTTCGAGTACGATCTCGTCTCCGTTCGAGCTCAGCACGACCTTGCCCGCGGCGATGCCCTCCATGATCGACTTGAGGAACTCGCGGATCGAGTCCGGATCCTGGAGGGACTCGTATTGGAACTTCTCCGATTCGGCCACGACGACCTCCTCTACCCGATGAGCCGTTGCCGGTATTCGTCGATGACGTTCTTGCGCTCCATGCGAGCGACGATCAGCTTCTTGCGAATGCTGGGATCTTCCCAGGCCGGCTGCACACCGATCTCGCGGGCCACCTTGGCCGGCTCCTGGTGCTCGGGTTCCTTGACCTTCTCGCCCACGTGCGTGTCGTCGCCCATGAAGATCAGAATCCGGCGGCCGCGCCGGCCCGGGCCCTGGTTCTGCCGCGCCACCGTATCGATCAGAAACTCGCTGTATCGGCGCGACTGTGGATTCCAGACCTCGTAGCCATCGACGTCGTACTCGGCCAGCAGAATCGGCCAGAACTGCTCCGGATGCGGCACAACGATCCCGCAGCCGAAGGAACGCGCCTCTTCGATGATCTCCTCGGTCCGGTAGAAGTACTTCATGGGAAACTCGGCCTTGACGATTCGCTTGACGACGCGGATGAACGCTTGCGCCCTCTCGATGTATCCGTCTCCGTAGAGCGGACGCAACGTGTCGAAGAAGTTGCGCAGCAGCTTGTTCTTCAAGGCGTCTTGGGGCAGCGTGCCGGTGCGCTCGCGGAGCAGGGCATCGATCTTGCGGACATTCGTCTGCACGAATCCCAGAAGCATCTCGTCGGCCCCGGTTCGCGAAACGGCCAGGGCGATCCGATCGTGACGCGGGGCAATGATCGTTTCGATGAGATCGAAGAGCTGGGTCGATCGATACTTGTGCGTATAGCTCAGCATCGACTGAAGCATGCCCGCGCGCTCGGCCTTCTCGGCCGGGAAGTGAATGAGAAGCTGCACCTTCTGATTGAACCCCGCCGAGTAGCAGTCGACCTCCACCCCCATGAACCCGCCGTACTGGGTCACCGCGTTGTGCTGGGTGGGAATGATCAGATCGTTGATTTTGCGTGGAAACGTGTGTTCGATACGCTGCTCGATCAACGCCATCGGAATGTGCTCGGGGTGCCAGTGGATGGCGAGCACCTGCTCGATCTGAGGATACACCTGCGCAGGTTCTACGACGCGCTGGATCTGCTCTTCATTCAGATCGGTGCTCACGATCATCTCGAAGCTGTGGCGATCCTCGTCGGTGATCGCGTTCGGACAGGCGGCCGGGTCATGGATTCCGGGTTGCCGCGCGTGGCCGACCAGTTTCATGACGAACGCCCCGGTTGCGGTGCCGGGGCCGTCTGACTACTTGAATGCGTCATGACAGCACGTCTCCTGTTCCCGAAGCCGGGCGACAGCGTCTCGTACCGCCTCGAGGTCGCCCAGCGTGAAGCTGTCGCGAAGACGGTTGCAGGCAAGGATGTAGTCCTCATAGAAGCAGTCCCCGAAGCCGGGATAGGTCACCATTGCGGTCGAGTCTTCGAGAAAGCGATTGGCGACCTCCGCCGGAGGCAGACGATTCTCGTGGACCGCCCGGCGGATGACCTTGAAATCGGCATCCATGCGTTTCTTGAGACGCTTGTACTTCTCCTTGCGCGGGACTTCTTCTTCCCTGGACGGATCGGCCTCATCATTCGCATCCGCAGCCGCTGCGGTCTGCTTGATCTTGAGCTTGGCCGTCCAGCCGGCGCCTTGGCGTTTGAGCTTCAGCTCTAACTTGACGAGCCGGTCCAGCGCCATCGGGATATCGCCCAGAATGGGCGCATCGCTTCGGGACGCGGCGGTGGCCTGGCCGGCCGAGGAATCCCCATCCGCCTGGTCGGCCAACTCGCGAAGGAGGCGGGCCAGATCCTGCGGCTCGAGATGATGTTCCGTTTTGATCTCACCGTGGTTCATGCCGCTCGAAGTCCTCCCTGAGCCGCGATAGTAAAACCCCCAGCATGACTACTACTACTCCCCTAGACACTCTTCGGCCAAGTTAGCGCTTTGTTCGCACTTCATGAGTATGCGGCTCGGTGTCGGGGCAACCGGGCGCTCGCGCAGTCGGCCGCCGGGAGCGGTCCCGATCCGATTCACCACGTGCTGTCACCACGCGTTGTCACCACGCGCTGTCACCACGCGCTTGACGTTTCGGTCACCGGCCGGTAGGTTGGAGCTACCCTCCGCGCGCCGGACCCCCATTCCCAATCAGCTTCGAGGCTTTGCGCAGCCCATCGGTGCCTGCAACCGCAGGCGCAACCCAGTTGGCCCATGGGCGTGATCGCCATCACGGGAGGGGCCATGGCCAACGGACCAACTCACGAGCATCGAACGAAATGGATCGACTGTTATCTGGGGGCGGGAGCGATCGAGGTTGCCTGGCAGCTGGCTCGGCACCTCAACCGGCGGGGGCGCCACGATCCCGGTCAAGAGCCGCAAGCACGTACTGAGCTGACGCTTGCGCTGGCCGAAGCCTCGCTGCGCCGGCTGGCGCGGCTGCCGGTCACCCCGGTGGGCCTGCCGGAGCCGCCGCATCCGGCCATCGCGCAGCCCGGACAGCTGGAGGAGGCGCTCGCGCTCGTCGACTCGATCGCCGCCGCCGCGGGCTTGGCGGACCTCTCCTCCGAATCCACTGCCCGGGTGGGGGTCTTGGTTCTCGAGGGCCTGCTCCTGAGGGGCCGTCCCGGTGCGGTGCTGGCTGGAGTGCGACGGTGGGTGGAAGAGCACCGTTCCTCGCGCTTCCCCGTCCTGGCCTGCAGGCTCCATCTCATTGGGGCGCAGGCGGCTGCGGCGCTCGGCCGGTCGCGGGCCGAGCGCGAGCAAATCCATGCGTTGTTGCGTCATGTCCCGCATTCTCGCCAGCTATGGCTACGAGCCGAGTGCGCGATGGTCGCCGGCCGGTGGCTGCTCGAACAGGGTCGGCCGATCGAGGCGGGCTGCTGTTTGCAGGATGCCGCCGGCCTGCTGGGGGCGATGGGGCGGGAGCGCGACGCATTGTGCGCACAGGTGTGGATGGGAGGGGCACTGGAGGCGCAAGAGCGGGCAGCCGAAGCCCTGGCCGTCTATCGCGGTGTGCGTCAGGCTGCCCGGCGAGCCGGTGATCGCGAACTCGATGCCCTGGCTCGCATTCGGTCGGGCCTGCTCTTGGAACGCTGCGGCCGAACCGGTGCGGCGCGCAGGCATCTGATTCGAGGTCTTCGGAGCGCCCGGCCGCTGGCGGCCCATCGGATGCTCTTGCTCGGGAAAACAGGCTTGATGCTGATCCACGCTCGCCGCGGCCGGCGGGCGGGTCGTGTGGCGCACCTCGAACGGTCGATCCGGCGTCTGACCGCGCTCGAGCATCCCGGCCGTGACGTGGCGCGGGAGCTTGCCCAGTTGCAGCGGCGGATGAATGCCTGGAGCCCTGCGCCCTGGACGGCGAACTCGACCGGCGGCGCCGCGACTCGGAGTCCGGCGCCATCGCCCGCGCGTGAGCCTGTGCCTGCCGGGGCGGCTTCCCCTCCAAGCGAGTCCAGGGTTGCCGGTTCCGCGGAGACGGCGGAGTGGGAACGGTGCGGCCTTCTCACGCGAAGCCCGGTCCTACTCCAGGAGCTGCGCTGGGCCGCCCACGTGGGGCGATCGGGCCTGCCGGTGATTCTCCTGGGGGAGACCGGGACGGGCAAGGATCTCGTGGCCCGCGCCATTCATGCCCGCAGTGGTCGAGGCGGACCGCTGGTGGCGTTCAACGCTGCGCGCACCCACGGGGAACTGGCCGAGGCCGAACTCTTCGGCTACCGGCGCGGAGCCTTCACCGGTGCCACCAGGAGCCGAGAGGGTTTGCTGCGCCGTGCCCACCAGGGAACGCTGTTCCTCGATGAGATTGCCGAGTTGAGTCCACGCGCACAGTCGGCGCTGCTCCGCTTCCTCGACAGCGGGCGGGTTCGCCCGCTTGGGTCGCACGAGGGGGAGGCGATCGATGCACGCATCATTGCCGCCAGTCACCGGAACCTATCCGAGCTGGCCCGCCAGGGCCTCTTCCGCGCCGACCTGTACTTCCGTCTGGCGGGGGCGGAAGTCCGCATCCCTGCGCTCCGCGAACGGCCTGAGGACATTCTGCCCTTGGCCCACCGGTTTGCGGGCGCCGCGGGCCTCGCCGAGCCGCACGCCAGGGACTGGATCGACCGCACGCTGCGCAGGCAGCTTCTGGCCTATCCCTGGCCCGGCAACGTGCGGCAGCTCCGTCACTGGGCACAGCTTCTGGCACATCTGGTGCGGCAGGCCGATGAGCCCGGCCAGATCCGGGCCGTTTTGGAGCGCTCCTTGATGTCCGGGCTGCGTTGCCAGCCGGGCGGACCCGGCCAGAGGGAGCCGGACCCTGATGTGGGCTGCGCCCACCGCGAATCGGTGCGGCCGCGCTTGCTGGCACTGATGGACCGGCACCACGGCAACGTCTCGCGCATCGCTCGGGAGTTCGGCGTCCACCGGACACAGGTGTACCGGTGGCTCCAGTCGATGAGGATCGATCCGGATCACTACCGGATGCGCGCCGCGCGGTCGCGCCGGTCGCACCGGTCGTAGCCGGTCGTAGCCGTCACGATTCCGGCCGGCAAGGCCGGGTCCGCAACACCCCGATGGTTCGGGCTATCGGACGCAGAGCACGTAACAGACGAAGGCCGGTGCGTTGTCCCCCTTGAGCGAGGGCCGATAGACCCCGTTGCCCTCGCCCGTGGTGCGATCGGTGCCTTCCCAGTACACGATGCAATCCTTGAATCCGGCCTCGATCGCGATCTCGCGGATCTCGGGCAGGTTCCACAGACGCCAGTGGTAGGTGAAGGCGCGTTCGCGCTTCGAACCGTCGGGGAATTCGAAGTGGATGTAGTTGGTCACCTCGTGGGTGATTGGATTGACGGCCGCCTGGTCCCAGATGTAGTCGAACTCGGCGAGTTCGGTGCGCTCCTCGCGTAGCTCATGCGCTTCGGGACCGCCGTAGATGTCCAGATAGAAGATGCCGCCCGGCTTCAGACCGCGGCGGACGATGCGGAAGTAGTCGCGCAGCTCGGCGCGCTCCTTGAAGTACATGTAGGAGAAATTGAATGCAACGGTGACATCGGCCTTGAAGTCGACGGGCTGGCGCACGTCCTGCTTGATGAGCGTGACCCGGGCGGCCTGTTCGCCCAGCGGTACGATGTGCTTGCCGATGCCCCAGTTGAGCGTCTTCTCGTCGAGGTCGATCCCGTAGGCCACGTGTTTGGGGTTCTTGGCCACCCACGTCGCGCACAGGGCGGCGGTCCCGCAGAAGTCCTCCCGCAGGACCCGGGGCAGACGGCCGCGAAGCTTCCGGTAGGTCCGGTGGATGAAATCAGCATCTACGTCGGTATCCTGCACCGCCGTTTCGTACAGCGTGTGCAGGTCCCACTGGCGGGCGAGCGGCGCATCGGCCCCGGGTGGATCTGTCTTCCTAACTTCCCTTAATGCAGGGGATTTTGTGGCTGGTCGTCCTGGCATTCCGAGGCTCCTTTTCGCTGGAGTTGTGCGCTGGCGCAGATTCGAGGCAACCGAGTCGGGCCGACGATAGGTTTCCTGGAGCCCCGCGTCAAGGTGTCGCCCGTACGCGCCTGTCAACTCCGCGGCGATGACATATGGAAATTGAAGGAACTAGCCTCCCCAGCCGATAGGTGAACCAATCGGGGAAGGTCCTCCCCGGACGAGGCCCACGGACCGGAGGGATCACATACGTCCCCGCTGGCGACGACCAGACTGGCCGGTACCCGTGAGATCGGGAGGCACAGCGTGCCCGAGACATTCCAGCCGAAAACGAGCAAGAAGGTCACCGTCGGCAACGGTGTCATCATCGTGTCGATGGACGAAGATGCCATGCTCGCCGCGATCACCCTGCGCACCGATGGGCACAGCGTATCCTTCTCTCTCGAGCAGGTTCTGGATGCGCTGGGGCAGATGGAGATCGTACGAGGCGTCGATCAGGAACGCATTGGCGAGCTGCTGGCATCCTTCCAGAACGAAGGCGCGCCGGTCGAGCAAGAGGTCATCGCCCGGGGCGAGGATCCTTCCGACGGCAAGGACGCCTACCTGGAATATCCCACGCTGGAGAGGTTGCCCGCCGAGATGACCGAGTCGGGCGATCCTGTGCGTATCACCAAGTACAGCATCCTCAACGTTCGGGAAGGTGAGACCGTGGCCATCTACCATCCCGTGCAAGAGGGGACCTCGGGATGGACCGTCGACGGCCGCTCGATTCCAGTGTCCCAACCCGCCGACCCCACGCCCAAGCCCGGGCAGAACCTGCGCTGGGAGGAACGCAATCTCGTCGCCACCGTCGACGGGCGCCTGGTGATCGAGGATCGCCAGCTCTATGTCCTCCCGGTCATCGAGTTCGACAAGGATCTGACCCTCGTCCACGGCGACATCGACTTCGTGGGCCGGATCGTCGTCAAGGGCAATGTCGAGGCGGGTGTGCGCGTGGCGTGCGAGAAGGGCATGGAGGTCCACGGTTCGATCATCGGGAGCACCATCGACATCGACGGTGACCTCGTGGTCGGCAACGGCATCGTGGGCTCCGAAGAAACCTACATCGAGGTGCGCGGCGACCTGCGCACGATCTTCGTGGAGAACGCCGACCTGCGCGTGCACGGGAAGGCGCACATCCGTGACAGCTTCGTCACGAGCCGGCTCATTTGCGCCGACGCGATCGAGCTGGCCGAGGGACGGGGCCACATGGTCAGTGGTCTCATGGCCGCTCGAAATGGGATCCGCGTGCGAACCGTGGGCATCCCTCTCGGGACCAAAGCGAAGCTGTGCGTGGGCAAGGATCCCCTGGTGGCCGAACGGCAGTCGGAACTCAAGGAGTTCGTCGCGCAGCTCGAGGGCTCCCTGAATCGAGTGCGCGAACTCGACGCCCGCATGGGACCGATGACCCGGACCTACCAGAAGCTGCCGCCCGACAAGCAGGAGGAGATCGAGCTGCTGCTCGAGCAACTCGACCGCATGGAAGCTCAGATGCGGGACGCTCAGAGCGAGCTCGAGGACCTCAATGCGCGCCTCGTCCCCAATCCGACCGCCTCCATCACGATCCTCGACAACATCTACACCGATGCCATCATCGACTTCCCGCTCGATGTCACCAAGGTCACGAACAGCCTGAAGGGGGTGGCCTACCGCTTCGACGATCATCGTGGCAAGATCGAGGCCCAGGACGCCGGGGACGATGATGAAGCCAACGAAGGAGCTTCCCGGCAATCCGCGGAGGGTGAGAGCGCTTAGGTCGCTTCTACGTTCCGTGCCGCGCTTCCCTCGTTGCGTCCGTCCGTGCTCCCTATCTCGCTGCGGCTCTTGCGGTAGAGTCCGCTGACCGTCACGCGCCGTCCGCCTTCGGCCTCGCGAATCACCGTCTCCGGGGCGGAGACCGGGACGAGCCCCTCCGCTCTCAAGGCTTCATCGAGCTCATCGGCCTCTTTGACATGGGGGTTGCCCGATACGGTCGTGCCGGGAGCGAACTGGGAAACGAGCAGGGTTCCCCGCGGCGCGAGCACCCGCACGCTTTCGGCGAGGGCCTTGCGCCACGGCACCTCGCCTTCGGCGCAGTGATAGATGCCGATCGCCACGACCAGGTCGAAGGATCCGTCCTCGAACGATCCGAGCTCTTCCATGCGTCCTTCGCGGACCCGGCGGCGCGCCTTGTCCGGACCGATCCGGGCGGCCAGTCGCTCCCGGGTGCGTGCCACCATCGCAGAGGCCGCGTCGACCGCCCAGAGATCGAAACCGCGCTCGGCCAGCAGCACGCTGTTGCGCCCCCCGGCACACCCCAGGTCGAGCACCCGCGTGCCGGATGGATTCCCGTAGTGGCCCAGCAGCGCGGCCAGACGGTGATCGGGATCCCGCCCGGCAAACCGCTCCACGCGCTCCGGCTCATTCCAGAACGCGATGCGGTCCTCGATGGGCTCCTGGGTGGGCTCCTGGGTGGACTCCTGGGTGGGCTCCTGGGTGGACTCCTGGATGGGCTCCTGGATGCGGTTCTCATTGTGATCGGTCATGAGGTGTCTTCTCCTTCTTCGCCTTCGGCTCTTCGCCCTGGGTCTTTCGCCCTTCGTCCTTGGCTCTTCGCCCTCGGCGCCTTGCCCTCGACCCCGGCGAGCGGCTCTCCCATCCCGAGGCCAGAGATGCTAGGATGCGCGGACTGGCCGGTCGGGAACGGATTGTGCCAGGGAGGTCGTCATGAAGCTACCCGGAGACATCCTGAATTTGCCGGCCGAGGTCACGCAGGACCCGCGGCGGCTGTTCCGCTTCTTCCTGAAGGACTCGATCCGTGACCTCGTCGATTTCGGCCGGTCGGACCAGAGCCGGGGCGTCCCGCCGCCGCCGATCCAGAAGCCCGTCCCGGAGGGTATCCGGCGAGTCGGCCTCGTTCCCTATGAAGAGATCCGGCAAGCCGGCTTGGCCCAGATGCCGATCCTGGAGGCCATCGCCCGCCGGTCGAGCGTGCGGCGGTACACCGATACCCCGCTGTCGTTGGCCGAATTGTCTCTGCTGCTGTGGGCCACGCAAGGCGTGCGTCACACGATGGGCGAGACCACGGTGCTGCGTACGGTGCCCAGCGCCGGCAACCGCCACGCGCTCGAGGCCTACGTCTACGTTCGGCGGGTCGAGTCGATCCCGGAGGGCATCTATCGCTACTTGCCGCTCGGCCACGAGCTCGTGCTCGAGCGCGAGGCAGACAACGAGCGCGACGTTGGCAACGAACGTGAGGAGGGCGCACTCGCCGGCCGGGTCAGCGAAGCCTGCCGCGGGCAGCGGTTCGCCGGGGACTGCGCGGCCACGTTTATCTGGACGACCATTCCCTACCGGATGGAATGGCGGTACGGTTTGGCCGCGCACAAGGTGATCGCGATCGATGCGGGCCATGTGGGCCAGAACCTGTATCTGGCCTGCCAGGCCATCGGGGCGGGCACCTGCGCAATCGCCGCCTACGATCAGGAGGCCATGGACCGGTTGCTGGGCGTCGATGGCGAGGAGGAGTTCACGGTCTACGTGGCGCCGGTCGGAAAGCTGGCGTAGCCGCCGAGTTACAAGGGGTCCGCCAACGAACGGATCGAAAGAGGAGAGAGCATGGCTCATCAGTTCATCTTCACGATGCAAGGAGTGGGGAAGGTCCATCCGCCGGATAAGGTCGTGCTGCGCGACATCTGGCTCTCGTTCTACCCGGGCGCGAAGATCGGCGTCCTGGGTGCCAACGGCGCCGGCAAGACCAGCTTGCTGCGTATCATGGCCGGCGTGGACACCGAGCATCTCGGCGAGGCCCAGCCCGCCAAGGGCATCCGCATCGGTTATGTGGAGCAGGAGCCGCAGCTCGATCCCGAGAAGGACGTCAAGGGCAACATCGAGGAAGGCCTGGCCGAGGTCCGCGACCTCTTGAACCGCTTCGAGGAGATCAGCGCCCGGTTCGCCGAACCCATGGAGTCCGACGAGATGGAGGCGCTCCTGGCCGAGCAGGGCGAGGTGCAGGAGAAGATCGATCACGCCGACGGTTGGAACCTGGACCGGCGCATCGAGATCGCCATGGACGCGCTGCGCTGCCCG
>CAZZIF010000037.1:0-19645 GCA_964654025.1 uncultured bacterium | reverse complement strand
GATCATCGTAAGGACGGTGTCTCAAAGGCTCCGGGCATAGACCACGCCCGTGTGACAGAGCGGTCACCACGTGGCCGCGATGGCCCGGCCACCCACATGATCATTGACGATCTCGTGACGGTCCAGGTGCCAGGTCGACCAGCAGACCGCGTCGTCACCCATCGAGACACCGATCACCGGCTCATCGGCCACCATCTGCGCACGCGCCGCCTCCCCAGTGACGTATTCGGGCTCGCGAATCGCGGGAATCGCGTCGGGTGGCAGCACCGAATACATCGTGTCGGCCTCGAATACGGCGAAGACTTGCGGCTCGGGCCGCTGAGCAAAGGAGGCACTCCCCAGCCCGATAACCAGAATAGCGGCTACGACGAAGATGAAGATCAAGCGCATGGGTCACCTTTCGGATTGAATGGGTGAACGGCAGGGTGGTTCGTCGTCCGGATCGACGAAGTGTTCTCAAAGGGCACCCTAGCAGAAGACGTCGCGCTCTCCACCTCGTATCCGCTCCACCATCGCCGCAGCCGTGCGGCGCGGCCCCTCTTCCATGCTGTTCAGGGCTTCGGCGATGCACCGCTCGCCGATCTCGCGCGTCTCCTGGGAGCCGAAGTCGTCAAGGTATTCGGCGAAGGTCGCCAAGGCATTGGGGTCGCAGTGGTGCTTGATCGCACCGGGCTTGGCCAGGTCCATGAAGTCGGCTCCGGTACGGCCGAGCCGATAGCAGCCGGTACAGAAGGAAGGAATGTAGCCCAGGCTGGCCACGTCGCGGATGACCTCGTCGAGACTGCGGTGGTCTCCCAGCGAGAACTGGCTCGCTTCGAGTTCACAAGGATCCTCGTCGGCCACATAGCCGCCCGGGTTCGTGCGGCTGCCCGCCGAGATCTGTGAGACACCCAGAGCGAAGGTCTCGCGCCGGATATCGGCCGTTTCTCGCGTCGACATGATGATGCCGGTGTAGGGCACGGCTAACCTCAGGATCGCGACGATGCGGCGGAAGGCGAGGTCCCCCACCGGACGCGGCGGATGGGTCGCCAGATCCGCGCCGGTAGCCGGCTCCAGACGGGGCACGCTGATCGTGTGCGGCCCCACGCCAAAACGCGCCTCGAGGTGCTCGATGTGTTGCATCATCGCCAAAATCTCGAAGCGCCACTCGGCCAGACCGAAAAGCACCCCGACGCCGACGTCGTCGATACCGGCCTCCATCGCACGGTCCATCGCTCCGATACGCCAGTCGTAGTCGCGCTTGCGTCCACCCAGGTGAACCCGTGCGTAGGTCTCGCGATGGTAGGTCTCTTGGAAGAGCTGGTAGGTGCCAATCGCCTTGTCTTTGAGTTGGCGGAACTCCTCGACCGTCAGCGGCGCGACGTTGACGTTGATGCGGCGGATCTCGCCGTGGGCTCGCCGCACACCGTAGACCGTATCGACTGCGTCGAGGATGTACTGGAAGCCCTCGCGCGGATACGATTCGCCTGCCACCAACAGAACCCGCTTGTGGCCCTCGTCGATGAGCTTCCCGGTCTCGGTCGCGATTTCGGCCTGTGTCAGCGCCCGCCGGCGCAGGCCCCGGTTCGTGGCCCGGAACGCACAGTAGGCGCAATCGTTGCCGCACAGGTTGGAGATGTAGAGCGGCGCGAAGAGGACCAGGCGGCGACCGTAGATCGTCTCCTTGACCTCGCGTGCGGCATGAAACATCTCGCCCAGCAGTTCAGGATCACTGATCTGCATCAGGGCGGCAACCTCGGCGGGCGCCAGTCCCTGTAACTCCCGAGCCTTGTCCAGGATTGCCCGAATTCGGACTGCATCGAGACGCTCAGCACTCGCCAGTTGATCCCAGATAGCTTGTTCGTCGATGAAGGCGGTGTGGGCAATACTCATGACGAACTCCTGCGCGCAACGACCCGTTCGCTGACCGGTTCCGTAAGGCTCGCGGATGGCCGCGTCACACCCCGAGGCGTGACGCGGCCTGAACACAGTGAAATGACACTACACAATGAACTTCCCACGGGCGGTATAGCCCGTGTGAAGCAGCTTGTGACTCCGGTGACCGCAGGGCATATCCAGGAACTCGCCCTCGCCGTAAAGCGCCAGTACAGCTGGGTTCAGATGTGACTTGCGCACCTCATAAGCGGCATCCTCGGCGTAGATCGCACGCGCCCGCGCGGCACGGATCTCGGGCGTGGTGGGAATCGGCTGTCCACCACCGCCCAGGCACCCGCCTGGACAGGCCATGAACTCGATGAAGTGGCATTCGCTGAACTTCCCGCCGGCCTTGATGTCCTCGAGCACCTTCTTGGCGTTGGCCGTCCCGTGACACACCCCCACCTTGAGTGTGGCCCCCTTGAGCCACTCCCAGTTCTGGTGCTCGGGCGGAAAGAGCGGCTTGAACAGATCCGGCATCGGTCCCACGTTCGTGATCGGCAATTCAGCGTACTTCATGCCCTCGAAACCACGCACCGGAATGACGTCCGCGTGCTCGAAGAGATCTTCGACGGCAATCCCGCAGACGATCTCGACCACCGTACGGATGGCCGCTTCCATCACTCCGCCGGTCGCTCCGAACACCACGCCCGAACCCGTGGCCGTCCCGAAGGGATCGTCGAAGTCAGACTTGGGCATCTGCTTCAGGTCGATGCCCGCTTCGCGGATCATCTTGCCGAGTTCGCGGGTCGTCAGGCCGTAGTCGACATCCTTGAAACCGCTGTCGGACATCTCCGGGCGGTTGCACTCGAACTTCTTGGCCGAGCAGGGCATCAGCGCCACGCTGACGATGTTCTCCGGCTTGATCCCATTGAGTTCAGCGTAGTAGGTCTTGATCAGCGCCCCGAACATCTGCTGCGGGCTCTTGGCGCTCGACACATGCGCCAACATCTCCGGATAGAAGTGCTCGATGTACTTCACCCATCCCGGCGAGCAACTCGTGAACTGCGGCAGGGCGGCGGCTGCGTCCTTTTGCACCAACGCCTTGTACAGCCTGGCCAGAAGCTCGGCCCCTTCCTCGATGATCGTCAGATCGGCGGTGAAGTTGGTATCGAACACCTTGTCGAACCCGCACCGCCTCAAGGCCGTGTTCATCTCGAACGTACGGGCCGTGCCGGCTTCCTCGCCAAAGCACTCGGCGATCGCCGCCCGGGGACTGGGCGCCGTCTGGATGACCACGTGCTTCTCGGGGTCGTCGATCGCCGCCCAGACCTCGTCGGTCGGGTCATTGGCCCGTAGCGCCCCGGTCGGGCAGCGGTTGATGCACTGGCCACAGTTGATACAGACCACATCGGACAGCGGCTTGTGCATGAATGTGGCAATCTCGGTCTGTGTGCTTCGCCCGGCCGCTTCCAAGACGCCCACTTCCTGCATGTCGATGCAGGTGCGCACGCAGCGCCGGCAGAGCACACACTTGTTCATGTCGCGGAAGACCGAGTGGCTCGAGTGATCCTCTTCGTAGAGCGGCTGCTCGGGATGGCCGAAACGGAAGTAGTCGACTCCATACTCCTGAGCCAGCGACTGCAGCTCGCAGTTGTTGTTGCGCCCGCAGGCATAGCACTCACCGTAGTGCTTCGAGAGCAGCAGGTCGATGATGTGCCGGCGTGCCGTACGCACCTTGGGCGAATGCGTCCGCACCTCCAGTGGAGCGGTGATCGGATAGGCGCAGGCCGCCTGCAGCGTCCGCTGCCCCACCACCTCGACCACACACACCCGGCAGACGCCTGCGACGCAGAGGTCTTCGTGGTGACAGAGGGTCGGGATCCGCACGCCCACTTCCTTGGCGGCATCGAGAATCGTGGTGCCCAACGGCACCTTGATCTGATTGTCGTCGATCTTGACCGAAACGGTGGCGCCGATGCCGGCCCCATCGCCACCCATGACGACCTTGCCGCGCTGACTCTTCGGGGCGCGGCTTGTCGTTGCACTGAACTTCTCGGACATCTGTGCCCCCGCAGGTTATGGACGGCCGTTGCCGCCCGGTGTGCGCCCCATGACTTCCGTCGGATAGTGCTCGAGTATCGAGAGAAATGCGTTCGGGCTCGACTGCCCCAGACCGCACTTCGAAGCGGCCTGCATCGTGCCCCCCAGCTCCCGCAGCTCATTGAGATAACGCGTGGAGCAGCGGCCCTCCATCAGCATCTCGACGCCTTCGAGCAGCTTGGCGTTGCCCTCGCGGCATGGCGTGCACTGGCCGCACGATTCCTCGAGGAAGAAGTCCAGGAAGTTGTGGGCCACCGCCAACATGTCGCGTCCGGGGCCGATCACGATTACCGATCCGCCCGTGGAAAGATCCTCGAAGGCGAGCGCGCGATCGTAGCTCGCCGGGGGGATCATGTGACCCGAGGCCCCCCCGATCTGCACACCCTTCGCGTCCTTGGCGCCGACCAGCTCGAGCACCTCGGCCACTGTTGCCCCAAAGGGAAGCTCGTAGACCCCTGGCCGCTCACAGTCGCCCGAGACGCTGAGCAGCTTCGGGCCGGCCGATTTCTCGGTGCCCTGCGACTTGAACCACTCGGCGCCCCTGACCAGGATCGTCGTCGCCCAACACAACGTCTCGACGTTGTTGACCACGGTGGGACGCCCCATGAAGCCGGTATCCACAGGGAATGGCGGCCGGTTGCGCGGCTCACCGCGCTGGCCCTCGAGTGACTCGATCAGGGCCGTCTCCTCGCCACAAACGTAGGCGCCGGCACCCATCTGGATGCGAATGTCGAAGCCGAAGCCGCTGGCGGCGCCCGCCACACGCTCGCCCAGAAGACCCTGCTCGCGCCGCTGGGTGAGCACGGCCTCCAGCCCGGGACGCAGATACTCGTACTCGGCTCGTAGGTAGAGGATGCCCTCGTGCGCGCCAATCGCCCACCCGGCGATCGTCATACCTTCGAAGAGCAGGTCAGCGTGCTCAGTCAGCAGCACGCGGTCCTTGAAGGTGCCGGGCTCGCCCTCGTCGGCGTTACAGACGACGTACTTACGCTCGCCGACTGCCGCTGCGCAGAGGTTCCACTTGACGCCCACGGGGAAGCCCGCGCCGCCGCGGCCGCGCAGGCCGGCGGCCGCCATCTGTGCGATGACCTCCGAGCGCTGCATGCCGAGCGCGGCCTTGAGGCCCTCGCCCGGGGTGATGTCCTGGAAGGTCAAATGACCGGTATGGCTCTGGATCATGCGTGCTGACCCTCCTTCTCTTGCGCGGCGAAGACACCGAAGGTCCGCCGGCAGGCCTCCAGAATCTCGTGCACGCCGTCGGGCGTGACACGGGTATAGGCCCGGTCGTTCACCAGCAGAGCCGGGCCCTGATCGCACAGACCGATGCAGTTGGCCCACTCGAGGGTGAAGCGGCCGTCAGGGGTGGTCTCGCCGAAGCCGATCCCAAGGTCGTTCATGAGTTGGCGCGCAATGGCGTCCTTCCCGGCCAGATCGCAGGAGATCGTGCGACACAGCCGGATGACGAAGGCGCCCTTCGGCCGGTGATCCAAGAAGCTGTAGAACGAGACGACACTGTAGACTTCCACCGGGTGCAGCCCCAGCCGATCAGCCACGACCTGCATGGCGAAGTCCGAGATGGCCGCGTACTTCTTCTGAATCGCCTGCAGGATCGGAATCAACGCACTGCGCTCGCCGCCGTACTCGTCGGCCAGCGCTGCGATCTCGCCCCGCAGCTTTTCGCGGTCAGTAACCAACATGTGTGGGGACCTCCTACTTCTCGAGTAGTGCTTTGACCTTGGCGATGAAATCCGCCGGAGCAACGGGCTTCTCAATGAACTCGTCCACCGGCAGGACATCGCTGTCCCGCCCGTATTCCATGCCGGTGATCTTGGCGAGGCTCGTGAGCATCAAGATCGGGATCTTGATGCCCTCGCGACGCAGTTCCTGGGCCATGGCGATACCGTCGTCCGGCTCGTCCATCATGACATCCAGGATCAACAAGTCGGGCTGGTGATCACCCAGGGCTTGCTTCCCCTCGGAACGGCTGAAGGCGGACACCACCTCGTACCCTTCCTTCTCGAGGAATAGCCGACAGGCTTCCACGATGTCGGGATCGTCATCGACGATCAGAACCTTGGCCATACTGCGCTCCTTTTCTGTCCGTCTGTCCTTCGTATCGCCCATGCCCGCGGGCGGTTACGCGGACTGGGACCATTCGTCCAGCCAACGCCCACCCGAGAGCGACTCATGATTGGGATTCTACGAGCTTACACATACCGACAGCGGCTTACACGGCTTCCTCGATATCGACCAAAGAGTATAGCAACATGCTTGACGGACGCCCAATGCAATCGGCTTAAGAGCAGTAGAAGCATTCGCGCATACTTTCGCGTGAGCAGCGAGCACACGAACGAGCACGCGCGCGCACGCCTGCTCCTGCCGAGTCCACTTGGGCCCGGCCCGATGGGACCGGCCCCGTGGGCCCGGCGCCGAGGCCCCGGTTCTCCAGGCATTCGGTACTGGAATGCATCTTTATGGCGTGACGGACTGCTACCTCGAGTGGTCCATGCCTCACGTTCCCATACGATGCGCAAGGCAGACCGAAGCAAGATCGAAGCAACTCACTCATCCAAAGGTAGATACCGCCTTGGCGACGACAGAACTTCGGGCTAGTCGATCTTCCCCCGTGTGATAGGCTTCGCCGTGACCGGTCTTGATTACGCCAGATGCGACTCGCACCTTCGGGAATCGAGAGCACGCAACTTTGCGGATTCGCGGCCGGTCGTTCCACTGTCGTCAAGGGGAGGACTGCCGTGGCAACGGTCCGAAGTATCCATAAGCTTGTCCGCGAGCTGATCGACGGAGGTCACCTGCGTCGCCGCGCATGGGGCCCACGCGCCGGCTGGCAGGTACGTCTGCGCTGGTGGGTGCCACCGGCCATCGTGGCCGCGGTCTTCCTGGCCGCGCCGCTCGGCCTGAGCCTGCCGGCGGTTCCACTCCTGGCGGTGGCCGCGGCTATCCTGATCTGCAATGCACTGATTGCGACGGCTTGCTCTCGTGACCCCGAGGGAAGCGATCCCGACCGCGAGCGGCGCCTGGCGGTGCTGCAGGTAGCGCTCGACTACGCCGCGGTCTTCGTTTTGATCCACTTCACCGGCGGACTGAGCAGCCCGCTGCTCTACTTCCTCAGCTTCCATGTGATCTTCGCTGCCATTCTCTTCCGTCCCCGCCTTGCCTACGTCTTTGCCGCCGCCGCCATCCTCGGCATGACGCTTCACACTGTTGGAACCGTGGCCGGGCTCTGGACTCCGTGGTCTATCTCGGGTACGACGATCATCGAGGAGCCAGTCCATCTGGTTACGACTTTGTCCAGCTTCACCGCAGTGGTGCTCATCTGTGCCGGGCTGGTGACGTGGATCATGCGCCGTCTTCGTGAACGGGTACTGGCGCTGGCACTCGCCAGCGACCAGATGGCCGAGCTCAACGAGAAGCTGGCCAGCCTCTACGCCATTGCGAGCACGATCGGCCTCGAGCGCCGCATGATGCCCGTGCTGGAACGCGCCGCACAGGAGTTGCGGGGTGTGACGGGAGCGCCCGCGGTTGCCATCCTGTTGCTGAGCCCGGATCGCAGCTCGCTTCGATACGCGACTCTGGCAGGTCTACGGGAGCAGGGCCTTGTGGGCCGCACCATAGAGGTGACGACCGAAGGCCCGCACCGGCGCGTCCTCAAAGACAAGCGCCCGGCTATCTGCCGGCTCGTGGAAAACGAGAGTATACCCCTACCCGTCGCACCCGCGCTGGCCGAAGCGGGTCTCGGCGCCGCGATGCTGCTGCCGCTGAGGGTCGAGCGACGCGCGATCGGCGTGCTCAGCCTCTATGCCGTAGACTCCGAAGACTTCGCCGACGCCGACACCGATTTCTTGCAGCTGGCAGCCGACCTGGTGGCCTTGACGGTGGAGAACGCGCGGGCCCACGAGGCCCGCGAGAAGCTCGTGCTCGAACGCACGCGTTTCATGCTCCAGGTCACGCATAACCTGCGCGCCCCGGTCAACGCGGCAATCAACATGCTCGATGCACTGCGCGGCGGCTACGTCGGCGATATCGTGCCTGCGCAGAGCGCCTATCTGGACCGTATTCACCACCGCCTCATGGGCCTGACCGGCATGGTCGGTGAGCTGCTTGCCATCGCCCAGACGCGCGCCCAGGGCCCCGAGTTCGAACGCCTGGACGTCGATCCTCTGGCGCTGGCCGCGGATATCGACCGCACCTTCCGCGATACCGCCCGCAGCAAAGAGATCGAGCTTCGCATCGAGGTTCCCCCGGCCTTGCCGAGCCTACGGGGCGATCCCCATCAGCTGCAACAGCTCCTCGAGAACCTGGTCTCCAACGCCATCAAGTACACACCCCGCGGGGGCACGGTAACGCTCGCCCTCGAGCCCGCCGGCGCCAGACGGCTGAAGATCACGGTGCGTGACACCGGCATCGGCATCCCCGCTGCCGAGCAGGACAGGCTCTTCACGGAGTTCTTCCGTGCCTCCAACGCTCGCAAGCTCGACGAGGTTGGCACGGGCCTGGGACTCTCGATCGTGAAGCAGACCGTGGAGCAGCACGGCGGTGAGCTGCACGTCGCGAGCCGGGAAGGCGAAGGCACGACCTTCACAGTGGTGCTTCCGCTGGCGGTCGCTGACCCGTAGTGTGGCCGGCGACACGTACCTCGCTGGTGATCTCTTGTGCTCCGTTCCTGAGGATGCCTGTCAGAGAGGAACGTCGATCCGTCTCCGCGCCAGCTTGAAGATCTCCATGACGGCCAACACCGACAACGCCAAGGCCAGCATGGCGAGCCATTGCTCGACCGGAACCGTGTCTGTACCGAGAATCCCTTGCATCAAGGGGAGGTGCATGCTCAGCAGGTGTATACCCTGAGCTGCGATGACACCCAAGACGAGAATGTAGTTCCGGCTCAGCGGAACCCTGAAGGCCGAGGTTGCCTCGGAACGACAATTGAACACGTGGACGTTCTGCATCAGGACCATGAGCAGCAGTAGATGGTTTCGCGCCTCCGCTTCAGCATACCCCCCGTGCCCGATCATCCAGTACCAGAATCCGAAGGCAATCGCACCGATCGTCAGTCCGGAGACCAGGGTCTGGCTCACCATCTGCGAGTTGAATATTCCCTCTCCGGGACGGCGCGGCTTGCGTTTCATCGCGCCGGGTTCGCCTCCTTCGAAGGCGAGGGCGACATCCTGAATGCCGTTGGTGACGAGATTCAGCCACAGGATTTGCACCGCCAGCAAAGGCAAGGGCACACCAAACGCAATCGCTGCCAGAAACATCAAGATCTCGGCCGCGCCGGTGGAGATGAGGAGATAGATCACCTTACGAACATTGGCATACGCGAACCGTCCCTCTTCGACCCCGGCCACAATGGAAGCGAAGTTGTCGTCGCGCACGATCATCGCCCCCACGTCCTTGGCCACATCCGTTCCGGAGCCCATCGCGACACCGATGTTGGCCTTCTTCAGCGCCGGAGCGTCGTTGACCCCGTCACCGGTCACCGCCACGAACTCCCCCTGTCGCTGCAACACATCGACGATGTCGAGCTTCTGAGCAGGTGCCACGCGCGCGAAGACGTGCGTCGAAGCCACCAAGTGTTCGTAGGCCGGACTATCGGCAGCGCCGGCCTCTCTGAGGTCTCTGCCGGTAACGACCGGCTCCTCCGAGTCCCCAAGACCGAGTTCCCGGGCGATTGCGCCCGCCGTGGCCGGATGATCGCCCGTGATCATGATCACCTTGATGCCCGCCTCGCGGCATTCGCGCACGGCCTCTACCGACTCGGCCCGGAGCGGATCGATGAACCCGACGAGTCCCTGGAACACCAATCCTGAGAGCCCTGCCGCCTTGTCCTCGCTCTCGGCCTGCGTCAGCTCGGTCTCGCCGGAGGCCACCGCCAGCACCCGCAGCCCCTTGTCTGCCATGGACAGAGCCTGCTCATCGACGCTCGCACGGTCCAGATCCTTCACGCGGCCGTCGTGGTACATCCGAGAGCAGAAGTCGAGAACCTTCTCCGCAGCTCCCTTGACCGCCACACGCTTCTTCTCCCCCTCCTCGTAGAACGCCGCCGAGAACGCTAGCTCAGACTCGTAGGGCACTTCCCCCGTAACATTGGTCTCCCGCCTGAGATTCTCGGGATCCAGACCCAGCTTGTAGCCCATCGCAAGAAACGCCACATCCATTGCGTCGCCGGAGTGGTTCCATGAACCGTCCTCCTTGGTCAGGGCCCCCTCGTTGGCCAGGATCGCCTCCCGAGCCATCCGCTCCAGTTGCTTCCTGGCCGGCTCTGACGCTTCCCCGTCGTCCTCGGCCGACACGTCGCCTTCACCGTTGTACCCCTCGCCGGACACCGAGAACGTCTGGCCATCGGGAAAGGCAATCATGCGCACGGTCTGCTGATTGACCGTCAGGGTCCCGGTCTTGTCACTCGCGATGACGGTACAGCTCCCGAGACTCTCCACCGACGTGAGCTTGCGGACGATCACGTTTCGACGCGACATCCGTTTGCTGGCAATGGATAGGGCCACCGTGAGCGCCACCGGCAACCCTTCGGGAATGGCGGAGACGGCCATCGCGATGATGAAGAAGAAGATTTCCGCGGCCTCATACCCCTGGACCTTCAGCAGACCCGCCAGTCCCACGCTCAACACGAGGAAGATGAGGCCGATGTTTCTGACGAAGGTCTCCATCCGCGAGACCAGCGGAGGCTTGCCGGCCTCAGATTCGGTAACCGATTCGGCCACCAGTCCGACCTGTGTCGCCGTACCGGTCGCAATCACGACCCCGCGCCCTCGTCCCCCGGTAATCGTCGATCCGGCGAAAGCGATGTTCCGTCGATCACTAACGTCTGTGTCCTCATCCAGCACATCCGCGAACTTCTCGGCAGCGATCGACTCTCCCGTCAGAAAGCTCTCGTCGGCAGCAAGTCCCTGCGCATCGACCAGTCGCAGATCCGCCGGGACCTTGCCTCCGGACTCCAACAGGACGATATCCCCGGGCACAACCTCCTCCGACGGGATCACCCGCTCCCGCCCGGCACGTCGCACTCTGGCCTTGATCTGAAGCATGCCCTGGAGATCTGCGGCACTCTTCTCGGCATTGTACTCCTGATACGCACCCAACCCGCTGTTGAGCGCGATCACCAAGAAGATGAATACTGCATCGGCTGCCTCTCCAATGATCAGAGAGGCCACGGCAGCCGCGATCAGGACGAAGATGAGAGGATTCAGAATCTGGCGCAGCAGGATCTCCCATATGGTTGGCGGCTCCTTCGTGGGCAGGCGGTTCGAACCGTAGAAGCCCAGGCGCCGGCTCACCTGCTCATCGCGAAGCCCTTCCGGGGAGCTGTCCAGCTCGTCGAAGATCTTCTCGGGCTCAAAGCTATGCCAGCTCTCTTCGGACAGCCGGTGGGGACGCACCAAGTCATTCATGAAGACTCCTGGGTCGATCGATTCCGCGCCACAGCCGTTTCAGCCAGAGGAGTCTGACCGACTCATAATGGCCGCAGGGCAGCTACACTACTCCAGGCCATGAATCTGGCCCAGGTCACTGGATAATGAAGCAATGCTCTTGCTTGGAGTTCGATCGCACCATCGGCGCATCCCACTATCGGCGTGGGCTTGCATACCGTCATTTCGGCCGGGGCATTCGCCCAGTGGTGCCTGGGGAGAACCACCATGGGAGCATCTGTCCGCAGGCATCGGGACTATCAATAGCCCGGTCACCCCGCCGCTCTAGGGGCGACCGTCCAGCTTGATGAGCCGTCTCGTCGTGACCTCGCCGCCCGCCGAAAGACGCAGCCAGTAGCTTCCCGCCGGCAGGCCGCGCAACTCAAAGGTGCCGGTGGTGACGTCCCCATCGGGCTGGAGCGCAGCGTCGCGCACGAATCGGCCGCTGGCATCGAACAACGTGAGCTGTGCGAAGTGCACACAATGCGCGCTCGTTTGGAAGCGAACAGTGCAGAACTTGCGTATCGGATTGGGTGCGATGTCCAGGACGAGGGACGTCTCCCCGTGTGGACTGGGCTCGACCGGTTCGACTATCCCGGCCGCGCCACCCTCGGTGAGTTCGGCTCGCGCATCCGGGCTGAGGTCGTACCAGGTCTCGACCGCTCCCGTCGGCCAGTGAATCTCGATCTCGACGGGTTGGGCCACACCTCCAAGTCCAAACTCCAATGCTGGGCTGTCACTGTCACCCATGCCGTGACCGCCGTCGACACACATCCAAGCAGTGTGACCACCCGACTCACACCTTACCAAGGCGCCAATGGCACTCCGGTTGGATACGGTGCCCGTGAGGTGCACCTGGATCCAGTGATTGGGCATACCATCGCACCGCAGCAGCCGATTGCCGAAGTGAGTCGCCAGGAAGATGTCCAGGTCACCATCGTTGTCGAAGTCCCCGAACGCGGTTCCGAACGGATCGCTAGGCGAGGCGATGTTCAAAGCCGAGGCGATGTCGGTAAAGGTGCCGTCGCCGTTGTTGCGATAGAGGCGATTGGGATAGACATGGTTTGAGCTGAAGAGATCGATCCGGCCATCGTAGTCGATGTCGACGAAGGTGGCTGTGCGTCCATCACCCACATCGCCAACGCCGGCTACGGACGTGACCTCCTCGAAGGTACCGTCGCCACGGTTGCGGTAGAGGCGATTCGACGGACTGCCTATATTCACGCTGTACAGGTCGAACCAACCGTCACCGTCGTAATCCCCGGCGCAGACCCCGGATGTGCCATAGGCATCGTCGACGCCGGCCGCCGCGGCCACGTCGGTGAAGGTACGATCCCCAAGGTTGCGGTAGAGCGAATTGGCGCCGCCTCGGCCGACGTAGCAGTCCGCGTAGCCATCGCGGTCGTAGTCAAGCCAGGCGCAGGAATTGCCACCTGCGCTCACGCCCGCCGGCCCCGTCACATCCTCGAAGGTGCCATCGCCAAGACTGCGAAACAGCCGGCTGCCGCTTGGCCCAACGGCATAGAGGTCCAGGAACCCATTGCGGTCGAAATCAATCCACGAGCAACGTCGCATATAGGTTCCACTGATTCCGGCCGGCGCACTGACGTCCTCGAAGACCATCCCGCCCACGTTGCGAAACAGCCGGGTCTCGGGGTACCCCAACGAGATGATGGCCACATCCTCGCGGCCGTCGTTATCGTAGTCACCCACCGCGAAGTTACGCCCCTGACCACTGATGGTCGAGGTCGCCGTCACATCGCTGAAGACGTTTCCGTCGTTTCGGAACAGGTAGATGTGGTACGGGTACGTCGAGTCGGACACGAGCAGGTCGAGATCGCCGTCGCCGTCGAAGTCGCTCCAAGCGGCGCCGCTCCCGAGGCCGGGCACATGGATCCCCATGGTCTCGGTGACATCGGTGTAGACCTGCGTTGCGTAGGCTGGAGCGATCATGAGAGATCTTGCCGCCACCAACACCACCGCGCTCCACAGGGAAGATGACATGGACATGAGGACACCTCCTTGTCGGCTGCGGCACAGCAAGCGGGCACAGACCAAGACTGAGCCCTGGGCGAAGCTCCGCTCTACTCAGGCAACAGGATCAATCGGCGGATCTCGGTATGGTCCCCCGCCGTCAGCCGGTAGAAATACGAGCCCGTGCGCACTGGGTAGCCGGCATTGCTCACGCCATCCCACATGTGCGTGTACTGGCCCGGTGTGCGCCGGCCGCTCGCCAACGTCCGCACCAGGCGCCCGGCGAGGTCGAAGATCTCGAGATTGACGTTGGCTCCATGCGCGAGATCGAACTTGATCTGGGTCCCGCCCCGGGCGGGATTCGGGTAGTTGCCGTGCAGTGCCGTGCGGGTGGGCATCCGCAACTCGCCTCCGTCTTGCGGTGCGAGGATGTCTTGGAGCGCGAGGATGAAGCCTTCCATCTCCTCCATCAGGCCGCATGAGACACGAATCCACTTCGGCATGCCCCAACCGGTGCGCACATAGTAGCCGGCGTCGCGGAGCTGATTGGCCACCTGCTGGGCGTTGCCCACCTCGACCATGAAGAAGTTCGTCTCCGACGGAATGTAATTGAGACCCATCGCATCGAACATCGAGTAGCAGTACGCTTTGACTTGCCCGGCCAGATCGACGGTGGCCTGGATGTGATCGGTGTCACCAAGAGCGGCCCTGGCGGCTTCGAGTCCCAGGTGGTTGACCGTGCCCCACTGGTGCCAGGCGTTCATCGCCTGCGCTTGTTCGCTCCGGGCGATCGCGTAGCCGATGCGCATGCCGGCCAGCCCGTGTGACTTCGAGAAGGTGCGCACGATCACCACGTTCTTGTCCTGCGCGACCAGGTCGGCCATGCTGGCGTAGCCGGGATCCTGGATGAACTCGTGATAGGCCTCGTCGATGATCACCACGATCTCGGGCGGCAGGCTGTCGACGAAGAGCGCGATCTCGTCGTGGGAAAGCACCGTGCCGGTGGGATTGTTCGCGTTCGTCACGATGATCGCGGTCGTGTTCTGGTCGATCTGGTCGGCCATGTTGTCGAGGCTGATGCGGAAGTTCTCATCTAGATCGGCGTAACGCACCTCTGAGCCCAGGAAGTCGCAATCCGAGGGAAACTGGCTATACGATGGATAGGAGGAAACGACGTTTCCCTCTGTGCTGGAGAAGGCCAGCGCGCAGAGGAGTAAGATTTCGGTAGCACCGGTACCCGCAATGATGTTGTTGCGCCCGAGATCCGGGTACTGCGCAACGATGTCGTCGCGAAGAGATTCGGCATACCAGTCCGGATACCGATGGGACATCTGGACGGCGCCGGTCATCGCGTCCATCGCCAGGGGCGAAGGGCCCAAGGGGTTCTCGTTGTAGCACAAGCGGCCTTCGTAATCCCGAAGCATGGTGGGATTCGCAGAGCTGAGGCCTCCGGCGGCCCCGGACAGGCCGGTCTGCCCAACCGCGCCAGCCGGGCCGTACGCGCCGGATGCTCGCGTCAGTCCGGGCCGCGCCCTCGCACCCGAGGTCCCCAGCAGGGACAACGCCGCCCCACCAGCAGCATACCCGATGAAGGCGCGGCGATTCAGAACCGGGCGCTGGTCCGATGTGCGCGGACTGGGTCTGTGGTGCGAGCCCATGAAGGCCTCCCGGGCGAAGGAAGACGAGGACGAATCACCTGCTCATTATAGAGGATTCGGGCTGCGAATGGGTATCGACGGGTTGCACTTGCGTGGTCTCAGAACCGGGGTCCCACCCAGGTTCGATGGGTGGTCTGGTTCCCCGCGTAGTCGGTGACGATGATCTCGATTTCCCCGGCCCGCGGCAATGTCACACGCCAGGTCTCCACACGCATCTCGACCGGCAGTTTGACACCCTTGGGCACGTCCTTCGGCCGGGTCGCCGGCACGCGTTCCTCGCGACTCGCGTTGCCCGTGAACCTCCCGACCGGGAGTGCGTCCAACGTCTTCGAATGGATCCTGTTCCCCGTAGTGTCGGCGGCCTGTGCGGTCCCCGTCGCATTCTCCGATCGCTTGTCCTCGGGTGAGCTGCCCGGGCCTCGTGGGCCTGCGGGGTCTTCCGGTCGCTTCGTGAAGAACAGCGCTGCTGGTATCGGCATCCGGGCTTTCGGCTTCTTCGGATGCTCGGGCGAGGTCGTCAACAGATCCTTCGCCAGCTCGCTGCGGCGCAAAGCCGGATCCATCTCCTCCACCGCCGGCATCTTGACCCGCACCAATCGCACCGCCACGGTTTCCCCCGCTCGCACCGTGAGCGTTCCACCCTCGAGCGTGACCCGGGTGTCATCCACATCTTCGATCGTGGGCTCGCTCAGGTAGTCCTGCAGCGCCACATGATAGGGCGAGTAGCCCCCCAACAATCGGGACAAGCTGCGGTAGGCGTGCCGGTGCCGGGCCTCTCGCGCGAACGCCACGGCAGACTGAAATCGGGTCAGCGTCTTCTGGCGGGTCTCGGTCGTGGGCGATTTTGTCTTCTGACCACGGGGGCGATGGGAGACGATCGTCTTGTCGCCCTGGACCCGTAACACCAGGTCACCAACGCGTCCGGTCACCCCGTCGAGTAGGCTGCCCTTCTTGACGATTCCCAAGATACACCCCCCAGATCTTCCCCACGCCCGCACTCGGCCATGGACGAGCGAGAACCTCTTGGTGACGGCATCCCCTTCGATGGAGACATCCATCACACACAAGATCCATCTGGACAATAAGCTAGAAGGAAAACGGTTCCAGATCGGATGTACTATGAATCCAGCGCGGGTTCAACCATAAACAAGACCGTCTCGCGCTCACCCACTGGATCGTTGGAGCATCGCCTGGAGCATCGCCTGGAGCATCGCCAAGGCATGGCCAAGACATCGCCAAGGCATGATATGCTTCTCGACTCCAGCTTGGCTTGGCTTGGTTTGGCTTGGCTTGGATGGACGACCGCTATGCGGCCAAGCGCAGGAGCACAGGATCGAGTACCAGCGAAGGGGGGATGGGCGTAGTGAAGATGTGGCTTCTCGTCGGCGCGGGCGGTTTCGTGGGAGCCGTGTTGCGCTACGGCATTAGCGGCTGGATCCAGACGGTCACCGCCCGGCCTCTGTTCCCGACCGGCACACTTTTCGTGAATGCCACGGGGTCTTTTCTTCTGGGTCTGCTCTTCTGGCTGGGCGAAACCCGCGGGATCCTCAGCGCCGAGACGCGCGTCTTCGCTGCCATCGGTGTTCTGGGTAGCTTCACGACCTTCTCGACGTTCAGCCTCGAAACGCTGAACCTCTACGCTGGCGGCGAGCGCCTCTACGCCGTATTCAACATACTTGCCAATCTCGTGACCTGCTTGGGGGCCATGGTGCTGGCCCGCTGGTTGGTTCTGACCCTCTGGGAGTAGTCCTTTCACGAGTGGCTGGTGCCGTCAGAATGATGATCGGTCTCCAATCAAACCGGGGGATGACAGTGACACTGCCCGAACAAGGATGCCTCTTGCGGATCTTCATTGGCGAGAGCAACCGCCACGGTGGTCGCCCGCTCCACGAATGGCTTGTGCTCCGTGCCAAGGAACAGCATCTGGCGGGCGCCACGGTCGTGCGGGGTATCATGGGCTTTGGCAAGACGAGCCGAATCCACACCTCGAAGATCATGCGCCTTTCGACGGATCTACCGATCGTGGTCGAGATCGTCGACACGGAAGAGAAGGTAGAAGCCTTCTTGCGAGACGTCGGTGACATCATCACGGACGGGCTCGCCACCATCGAGAACGTGCGGGTGCGTTTCTATCGGGGCCGGGAAACCGAAGACTAGCCCCTCAGTTGATCCGGGGTGGTTGTCCGGGCAAGGAGGAGGCCGCTCCATGCACAGATCCTCGATCTACTTCAACTACAATTAGTTCTGCGAATCACGGTTTCAGAACGGCTGGGCGCTGAATTCAGGACGTTTTGCCCGGATACATGCGCCCGGATACATGCGCCCGGATACATGCGCGGAATGTCGCGCGACCATCAGCCGCCGTGGATCCATGGCTCTAGGTGGTGGCTTCGGAACCCGAGGAGTAGTATTGGAGTGGACAAGCTGGTCTGGCATGGGCACCTGGCTTATCCTCGGCAGCTTGGAGATCTCGTAGGAGCAATCGGTTCCGGTGCCGGCAATCCGCAGGCGGAACCAAGAGGCGGGAGCCACGATGGCAGAGGCGGCGCAACAACAGAAGACCACCCGCCGCTGGGCATGGCGGGTCGGCAGCGTGGCGGGGATTCCGATCTACCTTCACTTCACGCTGCTATTGCTCTTCATCTGGATTGCCTGGACAGCTGCCCAATCGGGCGGACCGGTCGGACCGCGGCTGTTCTTCGTCGTCGGGCTCTTCGCCTCCGTGCTCCTCCACGAGCTCGGTCACGCCCTGATGGCGTTGCGCTACGGGATCCGGGCGTCGGACATCGTCATCTATCCCTTCGGCGGCGTCGCCCGACTGCAAAGCATGGGCACCCCGCGCCAGGAGTTCTGGATCGCTCTGGCCGGGCCCGCGGTCAGTATCCTGCTCGGCCTGCTCCTCTTTGCGGGCTCAGGGGTCACCGGGCAGTGGCAACCGCTCGACGAGATGCCCTCGACACCGGCAACCGTCCTGCAGTGGCTGATGATGGCGAACTTCGTCCTGGCCGCCTTCAATCTCATCCCGGCTTTCCCCCTGGATGGGGGCCGTGTGTTCCGAGCGATCTTGGCGGGGCGCATGTCGATGGTGCGCGCCACCTCCCTGGCAGCTAGCATTGGCCAGGGCTTTGCGATTCTGATGGGGCTCGTGGGGCTCTTCATGGGACACTTCCTGCTGATGTTCATCGCGTTCTTCGTCTTCATCAGCGCCGGGCAGGAAGTGGTCATGCAGCGTTCGCGGGCGCTCATGCGGGGTGTGCGGGTCCACGACGCCATGATCACCCACTTCGAGACCCTCTCCCATGCGTCCACACTGGGGCAGGCCGCCGAGCTGTTGCTGAACGGCCACCAGGAGGACTTCCCGGTGATTGCCGGCCAGCAGATCATGGGCGTGTTGACGCGTCCGGATCTGGTGCGCGGCCTCGCCAATCATGGCCCCGACGCCTATGTGGGGGGCTCGACCACTCGGAACGTCCTGGCTGTGTCGCCGTCGGGTTCGCTCGAACAAGCGCTGGAGACGATGCAGGACACCAAGTCACGGGTCGCCCTCGTGCTGGCCGAGGAGGGGCCGGGCCGGCCCACGGCCGTTCCGCTGATCGATGCGGAAGACTCCGCTTCTGGACCCGGGGTTACAGAGAACGCATCGATGGGAACAGCGGACGCCCACCGAGCAGAGGGCCCCTCCCGAACTGAGGACGCCTCCCGAACTGAAGGCGTCTCACGAACTGAGGGCACCTCCCGAACTGACGGCCCCTCCCAAACTAACGACCCCTCCCAAACTAACGACCCCTCCCAAACTGAAGGCGCCACTCGAATCGAGGCGCGTCCCTCTGCCCATCGGTTGGTGGGGATGCTGACGGAGGAAAACATCCAGGAATACCTTCAGGTGCACGAAGCCGCTGGCAGCATGCGTACGTAGGCCGAACTTATCATCCCGCCGCCGAACTGCCTCGCAACATCAGATCGAAGCTTGCCGTGACGACGATCTCCAGCACCGGACGGCCAGCCTTCAGCACGGCCGTCGGTGAGCTGGCACTTGGCCTGGCTTGCCCGTTCCCGCTGCCTTCGTCCACTGGCTCACTCGCGCTCCGCCCAGCGGGTTCATCTCGCAGCGTCATGGTGTAGCGATCGTTCCACTCGCTCTTTCGTAGATTGGAACGGGTAGCGGTGCTCATGATTCACCTCGCTTGCTGGGATCCCAGGTGCCGGTCAATTGTCGGTCTTTGCTGTCGATCTCTGCCGCTGGCCGGCCGTGGGAGGATCCGCCGATTCGGCCGGCCAGCGCGTTCGGCCATCTATGGGAGACGCTTCCAGTGGCCGGCCACCCAGACCCGCCGCCCGAAGCGATTGATTTCCCAGTGACCTTTGACCCAGACCTTGCGCACGGGACGGATCACGCGCACCGGTTTCGGCTTGGGGGTCTTCACGAGTACGACCGCACGAGCCGGCGCCAAGCGGATCAGAACGCCCGGAAAGGCACTCGCCGATGTCGGGATCAAGAGGGCGCCGGTGAGAACCAACGCGGCCATCCAAGCTGCCTTCGGTGTCATCTTCGAGGTGCCTTGCGTTGCCATGGTGTCTTCCTCCAGTCGCTGCTTCTGCCGGCGGGCCTGCCGCCGG
>CAZZIF010000036.1:0-19646 GCA_964654025.1 uncultured bacterium | reverse complement strand
GCCACCCCTCCCCTCCCCTCCCCTCCCCTCCCCTCGCCACGGACCATACGCACTAGAATCCTCTGGCCAACTCCTCGAGGAAGTCTTCCAAGGGCATCACCTCTACGTCTGTCTCGTGACGATAACGATGCTCGCCGTAGTAGCCCAAGATACGCCGCTGAATGTTTGGCAACTCGGCGATTGCCTTGAGTCCTGCGAAGGCTGCCGAGTCGAGGCGATCGCTAGCCTTCGCTTCGATCGCGATGAAGCTCTCGCGGCGCTTCAGAACGAACCGGAGTTGCTAAGGAGCGGACCCGGTACGCGCCGGATCCGCTCCTCTTGTCGGGCCCTCCCGGGAGCCGCGATTACTTGGCTCCCGGTGACGGCTGGCTTACCGCAAAACCGTCACCTGGCGGGTGACCTCGCCCTGCGGGGTCGAGAGGCGCATGAAGTAGGCGCCGGCCGGCAAGGCGCGGCCGGCCTCGGGCGTCCAGCGCAGGCTGTACTCGCCCGGCTCCAGCGTGCGGTCGAGCATGCGGGTGACCAGGCGTCCGTCGGGTGAGAACAGATCGCAGGTCACCGCGCCGGCCTGGCTGATCGCGAAGCGGGCCTCCACCGTCCGCAGGGCCGGATTGGGCCCGGTGCGGAAGTGCTCGGCCAGGTCGATCTGGTTCTCCACCGCGCCGGTGGTCTGCAGCTCGGTGCCGCCGGCGGCGTGGTAGCGCTCGGCGAACTCCTGCAGGTACTGGTTGGCAATCGTGCCGTCGTGGATGATCAGCACGTTCTCGTCGTTGCTGTCGACCGCGTTGGTGCTCCAGTTCGCACTGCCGGTCACCAGCACCGGGTCCGAGGGCTGATCCACGTCGATGATCATGTACTTGTGGTGCAGCGTGCCCGTCTCGGCGTCCAGCCAGACGTCGGCGGGCGGATCCCACGGATACTCGCCCGTGCCGATCATGGAGTGGTACTCACTGTAGCTGTTGCCGCTCTCGGCCGAGTCGAAGACGCCCCGCACGGCGAAGCCCGGGATGTCGTAGTAGCGGTACTTCATCTCGTTGCCGAGGTCGTAGCGCGTGAAGCTCAGGATCGAGAAGTAGATGTGGTGATCGGCCTCGCGCACCTCGTCCACGATCGCGCCCAGCCAGGGGTCCGAGGGGGCGAAGTACATCCGGACCTCACGGCCGCCGATGTTGAAAATCTTCGGCGTGTTGTCGGTCTTGTTCGCGCCGAAGCGGGCCTGGTCCGGATTGGGGAGGAACGTCGATGAGCCCCACATCTCGTCGAACTCGGCGGTGCACACGTTCGCAAGCGCCTGATCCTGAATCATGATCAGGTTCTGGAAGTCGGTGTAGGTGCCCTCCTGGGTCAGGTTCCAGGAGCCGGAGAAGACCCAGGGGTCGGCCGGATCGGGGCTCAGTGCGTCGAAGATCCACAGTTTGTGGTGCATCAGGCCTTCGCCGTTGTTGAGCGTGCCGTAGTCGTCGTCGATGACGAAGACGCCCTCGTAGAGCAAGCGGGTGACCTGCTCCTGCCAGACCTCGCGGTTGTCGTAGACGAAGCGCACGCGAACGCCGCGGTCGAGAGCGTCCAGGACGGCGTCGGCTACATCAACCAGGTTGAAACTGTACATCGCGATATCGAGCGAGTACTCGGTGGCGTTGATCCGGTCGATGAGCCAGGCCTGGAAGTCCTCGTTGCCCATTGCCTCCTCGAAGGTGGCGAAGGTGTGGTCCACGCTCTTGTTGAACAGGCAGGTGATCTCGCCCGTGCAGCCCGGCGCGGAGCCTGAACAGAAGAGCAGGTCGGGTGTGGTCGTCTGCCCCAGAGCGTTCTCCAGCGTTACGCGATAGTGGTGGATCGTCGCGGCGTCGAGGCCGCTCAGCACGACGTCGTGGATCGTACTCTCGATCCCGTCGGTGGCCACACCCAGCTCATAGCTGTCGGTGGTGCCGTACTCGATCGAGACGGTGGTCTCCGACTCGGTCTCGATGTGGATCGTGACGTTGTCGGGCTGGATGTTGGTCTCGACCGGTCCCGCCAGGATCTGGGGGCCCGGCAAGAGCTGGAAGTCGTCTTCCGAACGGGGCAGGATTTCGTAGTCGCTGGTATAGGGAGGCGAATATCCAGCGTACTGCTTGATGACGCCGACGACGTTGAAGGGCCCGGTGGGCGGGGTCATGTTCTGGATGCCGGTGGTCATATCGATGTAGAGAATGCAGCTGCCGGTGTCGTCGTGGAGCGTGATCGGCCCGCTCCCGCTGGGCCAGGAGCCAGTCCAGGTGACGTTGTTGAGCTGGACGAGGCGTGCCTCGTTGGGCTCGCTGTAGTCAGGCAGGAAGGCGTTGTCGACATCGTCGCAGGAAACAATGAGCGGCTCGGGTAACTCGGCGCCGCTACCGTGCACGGAATAGGAGGACATCTCGACCTGAGTCATCCCGCGGAACTGGGAGATTTCACCGGTGATCGTGACGCTGTCCCCAATGGCGAACTCGTTGGGCACATCATTCTTGTAGATCATGATGCCAGCGGTGGCGTCCTGCACGTAAACATCCGTGTAGGTGTAGGTGAAGGTGCCCACGCCGACCGTCACGACGCCCGAGACGGTCACGGGCGTGCCGATGCCGTAGGGCGCTGCCGGCACGCCGGAGGACGTGTTCTGGTGCAGGTCGATGATGTCGACCGCGGCCGCTGGGGTGACCGCCAGAAAGCCGGTGACGGCGGCCACGGCAGCCACGGCGGCTACGGCGACCATGGGCGCCAACGGCGCCAAGAGGCGTGATATCCGCGCGCGGCGGGGACGGCGCCGAGACAGGCTCGGCCGGGCGAGAGGCGATGTCTGTGGCATGCTTGAACTCCTTGCATGTGGGAAGGCTTCTCCCCGAGGGAATCTGTTGCAGCGGCCCGGTGTACCGGTATCCCCGGAACCATTGGATCCCCACCGAGCACCGCGAATTATACTGAAACAGACCCCCGGGTGGCAAATGGGCCTGCCGGCGTGCTAGGCTTCCGCAACCCTGAACTCCAGGATCTGACGACCATCGAAGGGAGTGTTTGACCATGCACCTGCTGGCCATCGAAAGCTCCTGCGACGATACCTGCGCCGCGGTTCTTTCCGCCGACGCGCCGCACTGGCGGGCGCCGCGTCTGTCGTCGAATGTCGTGTCCTCGCAACTCATTCATGCAGAGTATCTTGGCGTTGTACCCGAGCTAGCCTCGCGGGAGCATCTTCGTCTTCTGGGGCCGGTGGTCCGTGAGGCACTGGAGCAGGCCGGGGTGGAGTGGGATCAGATCGACGCGGTGGCGGTCACGAACGGTCCCGGATTGATCGGATCCCTGTTGATCGGGCTCTCCTACGCCAAAGCGCTGGCGTTCGGCCTGCGCATCCCACTCGTGGGCGTCAATCATGTCGAAGGCCACCTCGCCGCCGTCGCCCTCGAGTTCGGCGAGGAGCGGGCGGCGCCTCCCTTCGTGGGTCTGGTGGCCTCGGGCGGGCACACCGAGATCGTCCACGTGACCGAGTGGGGGTGCTGGGAGCTGCTGGGCGCCACTCGCGACGACGCCGCCGGCGAGGCCTTCGACAAGGTGGCCAAGCTGCTCGAACTCGGCTTCCCCGGCGGACCGGCGCTCTCCCGGCTGGCGGAGAACGGAGACCCGCACGCCTATGCCTTTCCCCGTGCCTGGCTGGGGGTGGAGAAGGGCGGGCTGGAGATGAGCTTCAGCGGCCTCAAAACGGCCGTCAAACTCTTCCTCGATAAACGGGGCTGGCCCGAGCGGCCAACGGATGAGACCGATCGCGCCCGCTTCATGGCCGATGTGGCCGCCAGCTTCGAGGCGGCCGTCGTGGATGTGCTTGCGCGCAAACTGCTCGAAGCCGCCCGCCAGACCGGCGTACATCGCCTGGTCGTCTCCGGTGGGGTGGCTGCCAACCGGGCCCTGCGAAACCGGTTGGAGGCCGACGCCGCCGACGGCGGCGCGGAACTCCTCCTGCCTCCCTTACGGCTCTGCGGTGACAACGCCGCCATGATCGGCATGGCTGGAATCCACCGGCTACGTGCGAACCAGCACTCTCGCCTGGACTTGGCGGCCATCCCCAATCTGGACGACTGGTCGGGCTTCTACGAGCCCGCCGCGGATCCAGCGGATGCAGCGGGTGGAGCGGATCCAGCCGGTGCCGTGGCCAGTCGCACGGCCAAGGTTGCCCGAGACGAAGCAAGCACGGCCGATTCCTGAAATCGGCCACCCCGCGTCTCCACAGGTTCGCCCTGTACACCACGCTAAACAAGCTCCGCCCAAATCCCGATTCTTGAACCAGTGTGGGATTCCGATACCTGGATGCATCTGGAGGACGAATGGAGCTAGGGCAATTCGCCGGCCGACTGCTGGTCGTCGAGGACGACATCAACCTCCGCACCATCCTGAAGATGCAGTTGGAGCGTGCGAACTACTCGGTGGCCACGGCAGAGAACGGTGATGAGGCGCTCGAGGCACTCGCCCGAGAGGTGTTCGACCTCGTGTTGCTGGACGTCATCATGCCCGGCATGGACGGCTGGCAAGTCTGCCGCCACATCAAGAACGATATCTCGACCGCCAACATTCCCGTGATCATGCTCACGGCCCGCTCCGAGCAAGAAGACCGGATCCGGGGCCTCGTCGGCGGCGCCAACGACTACCTGACGAAACCCTACGAACTCGAAGAACTCCTGGCCCGCGTGCGCAACATCTTGCAGTGGAGCCGCATGCAGCGCGCGGCGAATCCTCTGACCGGCTTGCCCGGCAACATCGCCATCGAGAACGAGCTCTCCCGTCGCCTCGATCTAGGCGAGTCGTTCGCCTTCATGTATCTCGACATCGACAGCTTCAAGGCATTCAACGATCACTACAGTTTTCGCCGAGGGGATGAGGCCATCAAGCTGACGGCCTCGATCCTCTTGAGCGCCGTGAGTCTGGAGGGCTCCGGCACCGACTTCGTCGGGCACGTGGGCGGCGATGACTTCGTGCTCATCGTGGCGTCCGAGTGCACCGAGGCCGTGGTCGAGGAGATCATCCGGGACTTCGACCACAAGATCCCCAAGCTCTACGAGAAGGAAGATCGGGAGCGCGGCTACATCGAGACCAAAGACCGGCGAGGCAATCTGACGAGATTCCCCCTCATGAGCATCACGATCGCGGTGGTGCAGGGCGATGGCCGACAGCATCAGCACATCGGAGAAATCAGTCAGATCGCTGCTGAACTGAAGAGCTTCGGCAAGAAAGAAGCCGGAAGCAACGTCGTTTGGGAACGTCGCGCGGCCTAGCGAACGAGGTCATCCGGCGGCGTGCTCCCCGAGCCCTCGCCTCCGGTCCTGCCATCGTCTCGCCCGCGGATGGGAGATGCAGCGTTGAACCGCACCCGAGTCCTCGTTGTGGATGATGAAGTCTACATTGCCCACATCCTGGAATTCAGCCTCGGCATGGAAGGCTTCGATGTCGTGACCGCCTCGAGTGGGCTGGAGGCTCTGGAGCTACTGGCTACCGAGCACCCCGACCTGGTCGTGCTCGACATCATGATGCCCGGGGTCGATGGCTACGAGGTGTGCAGCCGGATCCGCCAAGGCCAGCAGCATCGCGACCTGCCGATCGTGATGCTGAGCGCCAATCATGGGGAGGCAGAGAAGCAGCGGGCCATGGACGAGGGGGCCAACGCCTACTTGACCAAGCCGTTCCGGCCGGCCGAGCTGGTCCAGGTAATCCGGGGTCTGCTCGGCGGCGCTACGCAGCTTCCGGAACGCGCCGTGCGGCCCTGAGCTCCCTCCTTGAATCTCCCGAGTCTACCGGTGTCTCCGGCACGGCCCGGGCAGTATACTCCGCATCGGGATCAGTAGGCGGGCTCTCCTCCGCACCAGACCGGTTCCGCGGCGCTTGGCCGTGAACTGGCTGGAAGAGGGCGTGGAGCGAGGCCCGAAACCCCCGGTGCGGAGTTTGCTTTGACGGATCGACCCCAGAGCCAGGACGGCCGCGGCCCTTTCGCGCTCGCGCAGGTGGGCGTGCCCGTGGCGCTGCCCGGGCCCTTGCTGTACTCGATTCCGCCCGGGATCGAGCCGGCGATCGAGCCCGGACACCGGGTCAAGGTCCCGCTCGGGTCCCGTCACGTGCATGGCTACGTGCTGGACCTGGTGCCTCCCGAACGGGCCGCCGCGGCGGCCGGAGCCGTCAAGCTCAAGCCGATCGAGCAGGTGGGGCCAGCGCTCCCGGTGCTGATTCCCGAAATCCTGGCGCTGGTCAGATGGATCGCTCGCTACTACGTTGCCCCGATCGGCATCACGCTCGAGGCGGCCGTGCCCCGTCAGGTCGTCAACCTCCCGAAACGGGGCGACCTGCAAAGCATGGTGGCGGCGAGCGGTGGGGCGGCCCCTCAGGGCGATACGGCACCAGAGCGCCGGCTGACCCGTGACCAGAAGTCGGCGCTCGATCGGATCCACGCCGCGATCGCCGCTCGGGACGGCACGACCTTCCTCTTGCACGGTGCGACCGCCAGCGGCAAGACCGAAGTCTACCTGCGCGCGGCCGAGGCGACCATTGCCAGCGGCAAGACCGTGCTGTTCCTGGTGCCCGAGATTGCCCTGGGCACGCAGATCATGCGGCTCATCCGCCAGCGTTTCGGCGGGCAAGCCGCCGAATACCACAGTCAGTTGACACCGGCGCAGCGCCGCGACTCTTGGTGGGCCGCGCGGTTGGGCAAGGTGCCGATGATCGTCGGGGCCCGCTCGGCCGTTTTCGCTCCGTTGAGCGACCTGGGACTCGTGATCGTGGACGAGGAGCACGAGCCGTCCTACAAGCAAGGGGAGACGCCCCGCTACCACGGGCGGGACACGGCATTGATGCGCGCCCGTCTGGCCGGCGCGGTCACCGTCCTCGGTTCGGCGACGCCGTCGCTGGAGAGTTACATGAACGCGCGCGGCGGTAAGTTCGTGCGCCTGTCGATGCCCACCCGTATCGACGAACGTCCCAAAGCGAAGGTGACCCTGGTCGACCTGCGGGATCGCGGGGATGGCGTCAGGCCCGGGGTCTCCGAGTCCGAGCCGGGCGAGGAAGCGCGCCCGGACATCGAGGTGCGCGCGGGCGGCGATCGCGGCGGGCGAGAACCGTTGTCGCCCTATCTGCTCGAGCGGCTCGCGGCGGTGCTGGAGGCGGGCGATCAAGCGATCCTCTTTCTCAACCGGCGCGGCTTCGCGACCAGCGTCCAGTGCCACGATTGCGGATTCGTGTTCAATTGCCCGCACTGCAATGTGGTGCTTACCCATCACAGCAGTGACCACCTCCTGCGGTGCCACTACTGCAACCACACCGTATCGGTGGCCGGAGAGTGTCCCGACTGCCGGGGGACGCACTTCGACTTCCGCGGCATCGGCACCCAGCGGGTCGAACAGGCCGTGCGCGAACACCTTCCCGAGGCGCGTTTCCTGCGCATGGACTTCGACTCCACGCGCAAGCGGGGCTCGCTCCAGGAAATGGTCCAGGCCTTCGAACGCGGCGAGGCCGACATCCTGCTCGGCACGCAGATGGTGGCCAAGGGCTTCGACTTTCCGCGGGTGACCCTGGTGGGGGTGATCAATGCCGACCGGGAGATGGGCATGCCCGACTTCCGGGGCCAGGAGCGCGCCTTTCAGCTCCTGACACAGGTTGCGGGTCGCGCCGGTCGGGGTGAAAAACCCGGCGAGGTGGTCTTCCAGACCTACATGCCGGATCACCACGTCATCCTGGCGGCCGCGCGCCAGGAGTACGAACTCTTCTGGCAGCGGGAGATACTCGAGCGCGAACCGCTGCGCTATCCGCCGGCCTCCCGCCTGGCCAATCTGCTCTTCGACGGCGCCGACGAGGGGAACGTGATCCGCAGGGCTACCGAGGAGGCCGACCGTCTTCGCAGCGAATCGGGGGTCATGATCTTGGGGCCGGCCCCGATGCCGCTCAGCCGGCTGAAGGGGCAGTATCGCTGGCACATCACCCTGTTGAGTCCCCAGGTGAGGCGTTTGACGGAGGTGCTGCACCACGCGCTCGAGCGAGACCGTGAAGGGGGCTCGCGAGGCGGTGGGCCAGGTGGCGGGCCAGGTGGCGCGCGAGGCGGCGGGCTTGGCGGGCGAGGTGGCGTGCGAGGTGGCGGACGAGGTGGCGTGCGCCTGCAGGTGGACATGGATCCAGCCAGCATGCTCTGATCCGGCCGGGAGGCCGGGACGGGAGCCCGGGCCCGGAGGCCGGGCCGGGAGGCCGCACCGGACGGAGAAACCCGGAACCCGACGGTCCCGCTGGGGGTGGTCAGGGGCGACCGGACCTGTGCCGAATGCCCGCAAGCCTGCTTGACACTCAATTGCCCAGGGTCATACCCTTTCATCTTCTGGTTACAGAGCCAGAGTAGGTGAGCCAATCATCTCAATGATATCAGTTCGAAGGAGAAGAGAGATGCTGAGTCGTTCCCGCATGCTTTTCTTGGGAATCGTCGTGCTGCTGGCTGCCGTGGTGATCGGTTGCGGCAGCAAGTGGCTGTCCGGCGGCAAGTTACACTTTGACCAGCAGCGCTACGAGCGCGCGCGGGAGACGTTCGAGCTAGCCGTCCAGGAGCAGCCCGAGAACCCCGAGGCCCATCTCTGGCTTGCCCGGGCACTGGCGGAGCTCGATCGCGATGCCGAGGCGGTCGCCGAACTCCAGCGGGCCCAGGAGTACGCCCAGGGCCTGCCCGAGATGCAGGAGCAGATCGACAATACACTGGCATCCTACTGGAGCCACCGGTACAACAGCGGCCTGGATTTCGCGCACCAGGGGAGCCAGGCGCGCAAGCAGGGACAGACGGATCTGGCCCAGGACAAGCTCTCGCAGTCCCTGGAGCAGTTCGAACGCGCAGCGCTCTTCGCCCCCGACAGCGTCAAGAACTACAGCAACATGGGCCGCGTGCTGTTCCAGATGGGCCGCCCCGAGGAAGGCCGCGAGATGTTCGATAAGGCCCGCGCGATGGCGGGGGACGATCCCGAGCTGCTCGGCTTCCTGTTCGATGTCTACAGTGCGCTCGGTGTTCAGGCCATGGAGAAGGATACCGAGGCCGGCTACCTGGAGGCGATCGCCAGCTTCGATCAGGCATCCGGTTTTGACGTCGAGCCTGAGGATTACGCGACGCTGCGCTTCAACGTGGCTGTTTCCTACACCGAGCTGGCGAACATGAGCGAGAGTCCGGAACAACAGAGGGAGTACTACCAGAAGGCGGCCGAGGAGTACCTGAAGGTACTGGAGGTGCTGCCCGAGGATGAGAGTTCGCTGGGCAATCTGGCTTCGGTCTACTCCGAGCTGGAGATGCACGATGAGGCCATCGAGATAGGTCTGCGCATGGTGGATCTGAAGCCTTACGATCACACCAATCACTTCACCATGGTTCGGCTGTACAACTCTGCGGGCGACCGCGAGAAGAGCGCGGCCCACCTGATGCTTCAGGACGTGCTGCTCAGCAAGGAGCCGATCCGCGGGGTGAATCTGCGCCAGTACGCCACCGAATCCGGGCCGGGGTCGGATATTCTCCGCGTTCTGCGTGACCGGGGCGAGCCCGAGCAGTACTACAAGTACAGCGGCACGCGCGGCACCTACGACATCTGGTTCTACTGGACCAGTGGACGCGTCTACATCTTCCAGAACGGCCGCGAGGTGTTCCGTGACGAGTTCAAGCCCCTGGGCTCGGACTGGCAAGCGGTCGTGATGGGTGAGTAGGCGCAGAAGACGGAAAGCCCGATCGGATGATGCCTGCACCCGCCCGTTGGATCGACGCACAAGAAGCATCCCTGGATCCGCTGCGCGGCCGGCGCATCACGGTGGCCGGGTATGGCAATCAAGGGCGCGCGCAGGCGCTCAATCTGCGTGACACGCTCGAATTTGACCCGGAGAATGCGCCTGGCCATGCCTCGGGGGGCGGTCTCGAGCATCGGGCCGCCACGACCGAGGAGCCGCGAGAGGCGATCGTCGTCTGGGCCCGTCCGGAGGGCCGGTCGGCAGAACGAGCCCGCGCCGATGGCTTCCGCGTCATCGGCGACGGTGAACTCGGCGAAAGCGAACTCATCCTGTGCCTGCTGCCCGACGACTGCCACGCGGCGTTCTTCCGGGATGTGGCCGGGCCGGCGGTGGAGCGTGCCGCGCGGGGTGGTCCCCGGCCGGGCGGTTCCCGGCGGGGCCCGGGCCCAAGCCTCTGCTTCGCGCACGGCTTCTCGCTGATACACAGTGCGCTCGGGCAAAGGAGCCGTGAGGAGCCCTGGGGCGATGTGATGCTGGTGGCGCCCTGCGGCCCCGGTGCGGATGTGCGCGAGCGGTTCGTGCAGGGCGGCGGTATTCCCGGTTATCTCGCCGTGTGGGAGGATCGTTCGGGCACCGCCCGCGCGCAAGCCCTGGCGCTGGCCGCGGCACTCGGCCTGACCCGCGCCGGCCTGCTCGAGACGAGCGTGGCCGACGAAGTGGCGGTGGACCTTTTCGGTGAGCAGAGTGTGGTCTGCGGCGGTCTCAACGCCTTGCTGCGCGCCGCATTCGATACGTTGGTAGCGGCGGGCTATGCCCCCGAAATGGCCTATCTGGAGTGCGTACAGCAGATCGGGCTCACGGCCGGGATGGTGCAGCGTTACGGAGTCGGCGGCATGCGCGAGCGGATCAGCCGGACGGCTCTGTACGGGGATCTCGTGCAAGGCCCTCGTTTGATCGATGATCAAGTTCGCGCGCGGATGGCCGAAATACTCCATGAGGTTGAGTCCGGTCAGTTCGCTCGTCAGTGGGTCGCACAGATCGAGGCCGGCGATCCGGTCATCTCCCGCTGGTCCCGCGAGCGAATGAGCGATGCATTCGATAAGATAGGCCAAGATGTTCGGCGTCGCGTGAAGGGTTCAAAACCCGTTGACACTTCGGGAACACTCGACTAGCATCGGTGATTGGGTGACGAGGGTCGCTCGGTCAATTCAGTTACTCACCGCTGGTCCCTGCCCTGTTTCCCGAACCGTGTAGGAGATCAAACGCGCAGCCGTGATCATGCACCCTGGCGGCGGCCGGCCTGGCTGGCTTGGGACTGGTGGATTCCTGATTTTCAAAATGTGAGCATTGCGGTTTTTCACCCGAAATGGAGTGGTGTCGTATGGCTCCGAGGCAGAGCAAGACCACGGCTTCCCGAGAACGCCGCAGCACCGCGACGGCTGACGCGGTTGAAGAGAAGAACGACAACGGAACCGACGTCGAAGCAACGGAAACGGCGGCGACCCGTCGCACGGCAAGCAAGAGGACCGAGACGGCCGAGGCGATGGATCTCTCCGCGATGAAGCGCAAGACCATCACCGCGCTCGTCAAGACCGCCCAGGACCTGGGTGTGCAAGGCGCCACGGGGCTTCGCAAGCAGGAACTGATGTTCCGCATCTTGGAAGCGCAGACACAGCGCAACGGGTTGATCTTCGCTGAAGGCATTCTGGAAGTGTTGCCCGAAGGATATGGCTTCCTCCGGTCGCCCGACTACAACTACCTGCCGAGCCCGGATGACATCTACGTTTCCCCCTCGCAGATCAAGCGCTTCGACCTGCGCACCGGTGATACGGTTTCGGGGCAGGTGCGTCCGCCGAAGGACGGCGAGCGCTACTTCGCCCTGCTGCGCGTGGAAGCGATCAACTTCGAGGGGCCCGAGGTCGCCAAGCAGAAGACGGTCTTCGAGAACCTGACGCCACTCTATCCGGAAGAGCGCCTGACAATGGAGATGAAGTCCCGCGACCTGACCGCGCGGATCGTCGATTTGCTCATCCCCGTCGGGAAGGGACAGCGCGGTTTGATCGTCTCGCCGCCCAAGGCCGGCAAGACGATTATCCTGCAGAAGATCGCCAACGCGATCCTGGAGAACCAGGCGGAAGTGCGCCTCATCGTGCTCTTGATCGACGAGCGACCCGAAGAGGTGACCGATATGGAGCGCACGGTCGACGCCGAGATCATCAGCTCGACCTTCGATGAGCCGGCTGAGCGCCACGTGCAGGTCGCCGAGATGGTCATCGAGAAGGCCCGCCGCCTCGTGGAACATCAACAGGACGTCGTGATCCTGCTCGATTCGATCACGCGGTTGGCGCGCGCTTACAATACGGTGGTGCCGCACAGCGGCAAGATTCTCTCCGGCGGTGTGGACTCGAACGCCCTGCACCGGCCCAAGCGGTTCTTCGGCGCGGCGCGCAACATCGAAGAAGGCGGGTCGCTGAGCGTCATTGCCACGGCCCTGATCGAGACCGGAAGCCGGATGGACGAGGTGATCTTCGAGGAGTTCAAGGGCACCGGGAACATGGAGATCGTCCTGGATCGGCGGATTGCCGACAAGCGGATCTTCCCGGCTATCGACATCAATCGGTCCGGGACCCGCCGTGAGGAGTTGCTCATTCCGGAGGGTGATCTCCGTAAGGTATGGATTTTGCGTAAGTTCCTGAGCGAGATGAATTCGGTGGAAGCCATGGAGTTCCTCATCGAGAAGATGAGCAAGACCAAGACGAACAAGAAGTTCTTGGAATCGATGAACGGCTAGGTGGTATACTCCCTGCTTGTGTTTTGAGCGGGGCCGAGGCGGCCCCCGTGGGGATTTGCGGCCAAAGAACAAGGTGAGTGCCATGAAGAAGGGTATCCATCCCAAGTACACCAAGACGACCGTCAGCTGCGTTTGCGGCAATACCTTCGAGACCCGGAGCACGATCGGGCCGGAGGTGAAGGTCGAAATCTGTTCGAGCTGCCATCCGTTCTTCACCGGCAAGCAGAAGCTCATCGACACGGCCGGTCGTGTCGAGCGCTTCATGAAGAAGTACGGGATGGAAGACAAGAGCGGGAAGGCTGCCAAGGAAGCCCCCGCCGCCGAGTCCGCCGAGCAGTAGCGCCTGGACGATCCATGCCGCCCGGAGTTCTCTCAGGAGTCCGGGCGGTTTTCTGTTTCCGAAAGGTGTCTGACGAAGGCCGAAGGCGGCCGACCCATCCGGCCATGAAGGAGGCGCGCCATGGGCACCGACCTCTTGCGATCCTATGATGATCTGAAGGCTCGCTACGACACGCTCAGCGAGCAGATGGGCGACCCGAAGATCCTCTCCGACGCCCGCGAGATGCGCAAGATCGGACGCGAGCATGCCCGGCTCGAGAAGGTGCTGAAGGGCATGGAATCCTACCGGAAGGCGCTGGATTCGCTGACCGAGGCGAAGAACATCATCGCCCACTCCGGAGACGACGAGCTGATCGCGCTGGCCCGGGCCGAGTTCGACGACCTCGAGGAACTCGAGGCAGCGCGCCGCGACGATCTGAAACTGCTGCTCGTGCCTCACGACCCGGACGACGAGCGCAATGCCATCATGGAGGTCCGGGCCGGCACCGGGGGCGGGGAGGCCACGCTCTTCGCCGCGGACCTGTTCCGCATGTATTCGAAGTTTGCCGAGCGGCGCGGGTTCAAGCTGGAGATCTTGAACTCGAATCGCACCGAGCTTGGTGGTCTCAAGGAAATCAACTTCATGGTCGAAGGCGAGTCCGCCTACGGGATCCTGCGTTTCGAGGGCGGCGTCCATCGGGTGCAGCGAGTGCCGCAGACCGAGGCCAGCGGACGCATCCACACCTCGGCCGCGAGCGTGGCCGTGCTGCCCGAGGTCGACGAGGTCGAGGTGGAGCTTGACCGCGACGACCTCAAGATCGATGTCTTCCGCTCCTCGGGACCGGGCGGGCAGAGCGTCAACACCACCGATTCGGCCGTGCGGCTCACGCATATTCCGACCGGCATCGTCGTCCAGTGCCAGGACGAGCGCTCCCAGCTCAAGAACAAGGCGAAGGCGATGAAGGTCATGCTCGCCAAGCTTCAAGATGCCGCCCGCCGGGAGCGCGACAAGGAATTGACCGCCTCGCGACGTAGCATGGTCTCGACCGGCGACCGCAGCGCGAAGATCCGAACCTACAACTTCCCCCAGGGCCGTATCACCGACCACCGCATCGGCCTCACCCTCTACAATCTGGACCGATTCATGGAGGGCGAGGTCGACGAGATGCTCGACGCCTTGAGCGTCGCCGACGTGGAGGAGAAGCTCAAGCGCGGCGGCGTCGAGTAGGCCTGCGCTTGTGCGTTGCGTCGGCCGGCCGGCTCCTTTGGGGGCGGGCCCTTGCTGTGAATGGGAGTTCGGAACCGATTCGTGAACCGCACCGTGCAACAGGCGATCGCCGAGGGCGTCGAGGCGCTGTCCGCCTTCGGGGCGGGCAACCCGCGCTTCGAGGCCGAGCTGCTGCTGGCCGATGCGATGGCCCGCCGGCGCGCCTACCTGTTCGCGCATCCGGAGGAGGTTCTCCGGCAACCCGCCCGAGCACGCTTCGAGCACCTCCTCGAACGACGCCTGGCGAGCGAACCGCTCCAGTACATCTTGGGCAATGCGCCTTTCCGGCACCTGGAGCTGGTCGTGCGCCCGGGAGTCTTGATCCCCCGCTCGGAGACCGAAGTGCTGGTCGAGCACGCCCTGCGTGAGCTGTGGCGCTGGCGACGGAGCCGCCCCGAGCGTGGACGGGACGAGCGTCCCTGGGTCATTGACGTCGGCGTCGGATCCGGGGCCATCCTTCTGTCGCTGATGAAGGAGATGCACGAATCGGGCGGGGGTGGAGGGGCGCCGGCCGGCTCCGGCCCACAGCTTTGGTTCCGATCCCTGGGCGTGGACATCTCCGCCATCGCGCTCGAGGTGACCGCGCGCAACGCCGCCGCCAACGGACTTTGCGTCCCGCGCCTGGCGCTGAGCGACCTGCTGTCGGCGGTCGATCCAGAGGCCGAGGTTGCCCTGATTGCCAGCAACCCGCCCTACGTGACCACCGAGGAGATGGCCGACCTCCCCGCCGAGATCCGCGAGCATGAGCCCCACGAGGCCCTCCACGGTGGGCGGGATGGTCTGGCGGCGATCCGCACGCTCTTGAACCAGGCCCGCCCCTTTCTGGAACGGGGTACGCCGCTGGTCTTCGAGATCGGTGGGTTCCAGGGGCCGGCAGTGGCTCGCCTGCTCGATGAGCAGGGTTTGGGGGCGTTCTCGACCATCGAACCCGATCTGGCTGGACGCGACCGGGTGGTGATCGTGTCAACCGCAGTGGATGCTGCCCCGCGCATTTGCTAGTCTCTCCCGCATCATGGAATCAATTCTGATCCGAGGGGGGCGGCCGCTCCGTGGCGAGGTACCCATCGGGGGGGCGAAGAACGCCGTGCTCCCGATGATGGCTGCCTGCCTGCTCGTGCCCGGTCCGGTCCGCTTGCGGAATGTGCCCCGCCTGCGGGATGTGCAGACCTTCCTGGAGCTGTTGCAGGAGATTGGTGTGCGCTGTGGCTACGAGGACCATTCCCTCCTGCTCGACGCCACCCGGGTGACCTCGCTCGAGGCGCCCTACGAGCACGTCAAACGGATGCGCGCCTCGATCTACGTGCTGGGTCCCTTGCTGGCCCGTTTCGGCCGGGCGCGGGTGTCGTTGCCCGGTGGGTGCGCGTGGGGGCCCCGCCCGGTCAACCTGCACCAGGACGCGATGCTTGCCCTGGGTGCCGAGCTCAGCCTGGATCACGGCTACATCGTTGCCCGCGCCGAGAGGCTCAAGGGGGCGCGGATCACCTTCGACGTCTCCAGCGTCGGCGCCACCGGCAACGCGATGATGGCCGCGGTGCTGGCTGAGGGAAAGACGGTCATCGAGAACGCGGCCGGCGAACCAGAGATTCAGGCGCTGGCGGATTTCTTGATCGCGATGGGCGCCCGGATCGAGGGAGCGGGCAGCAAGACGATTCAGATCGAGGGCGTGTCGGGGCTCTCGCCGGTGGAATCCTACCGCACCATCGCCGACCGCATCGAGGCCGGGACCTATCTGGCGGCGGGGGCCATCACCGGCGGTGACGTGACCGTCAGCGGTATCGAACCCGACCACCTGCGGATGGTGCTCGCCCGGTTCGAACGCATGGGATGCCGACTCGACTACGACGAAGACCGGATTCGCCTCCAAGTGCCCGGCGGGCGATTGCGCAGCACCGACGTCGTGACCGAGCCCTACCCGGGGTTCCCCACCGACCTGCAGGCGCAATTCATGGCCCTGCTCTGCATGGCCGACGGCGTGGGGGTAGTGACCGACACGATCTATCCCGACCGTTTCAAGCACGTTCCCGAGCTGCAGCGCATGGGGGCGAAGATCAATCTGCGCGGCAACGTGGCCACCGTCACCGGGGTTCGCTCCTTTCAAGGAGCGGATGTCATGTCCACCGACATCCGGGCGAGTTCGGCCCTGATCCTGGCCGGCCTCGCCGCGCCGGGTACGACGAAGATCTCCCGCGTGTATCACATCGACCGGGGATACGAAGCGATCGAGAAGAAGCTCTCGCTGCTGGGGGCCAATATCGAACGCATTCAGGAAGAGACACCATGACGGTCCCAACGAAGATGACCGACCTCCCGCACCGCCCCCTGATCGTGGGAACGGCGGGGCACATCGATCACGGCAAGACGGCTTTGATCCGCTTGCTGACCGGGGTCGATACCGACCGGCTCAAGCAAGAGAAAGAGCGGGGCATCTCGATCGAACTCGGGTTCACCGCCCTGGAGCTGCCCGATGGTGAGCGCATGGGGGTCGTCGATGTGCCCGGCCACGAGCGGTTCATCAAGAACATGCTCGCCGGGGCCGGCGGCATCGATCTGATTCTCTTCGTTATCGCGGCCGACGAGGGCGTCATGCCCCAGACCCGCGAGCACATGGACATCATCGATCTTCTGGGTGTGAAGCGTGGGGTGGTCGCGCTGACCAAGACCGATATGGTCGAGCCGGACTTCGTCGATATCGTGGAAGAGACGGTCCAGGAATACCTGGCCGACACGTGTCTGCAAGAGGCGCCCATCGTGCGCGTGTCGTCGGTCACCGGCGAGGGACGTGATGATCTTCTGGCGACGCTGGGGAAGGTGGCCGCGGAGGTGGACCTGCAGGAACGCGGCCATCTGCGGCGCCTGCCGATCGACCGCATCTTCGTCATGGAGGGGTTCGGCACCGTGGTGACCGGCACGCTGTGGGCCGGCCATCTGCGGGAGGGTGAGCCGGTGCGGATCCTGCCCAGCGGGATCGATACGCGCATCAAGGCCCTCGAGGTTCACAACCGGCGGGTCGACACGGCGTTGGCCGGGCAACGCGTGGCGGTGTCGTTGCACGCGGTCGAGAAGAGCGCCATCGGGCGCGGGGATTGGGTGCTGGCGGGCGAGGGCGCTTCTCCGACGATCTACGTGGATGCGCGTCTGCGGGTCATACGTTCCGCGGACAAGCCGCTCACCAACAGCCAGCGGGTACGCTTTCATCTGGGTTCGGCGGAGTTGCTGGGCCGCGTGATCTTGCTCGACTGCGATCAGATCGCGCCGGGAGAGAGCGGTTGGGCGCAGCTACGCCTGGAATCGCCGGTGTTGACCGAACGAGGCGACCGGTTCGTGCTACGCACCTACTCGCCCATGCGCACGATCGCCGGGGGCACGGTGGTGACCGCCGGGGTGGGGCGCCGTCGCCGCAAACGGAAGGAAGACATCCAGGCGCTCGAGGCGGCCGAGGCGGGCACGCCTGAGGAACGCGTGGAGGCGGTTCTTGCGCGCCGCTCCGCCCGGGGCGGTACCCGCGAGGATTTGGCCAAGGAAAGCGGCTGCCAGGGCGTGGAGATCGATGCCGCCGTCGCCGCGCTGGTCGAGGCGCAGCGGGCGCTGGTTGTCGGCAAGAAGCTCGTGGTCGGCCGGCAAGGGTATGAGAGCGCCTCCCATCTGCTGCGCCAGCAACTCGAGGTGTATCAGCGCGACAATCGGCTCTCCTGGGGCTTGCTCAAGAGCGAGCTCAAGCAGCGGGTGAAGAACGCGGTCCATCCGGATCTGGTGGAGCAATGGGTCGAGGACCGAGTGGCCGCCGGTGAGGTGTATGTCCGCGGCGACCGTCTGCGCTACGGCGCGGATGAACTCGTGCTCAGCGAGAGCCATCAGGCGCTGATGGACGAGATGCTGGCGATGATCCGCGAGGCCGGGTATTCGGGTTGCCGGCAGAAGGAGGTGATCGAGCGCGCGCAGGTGGCGGTTGCCTCGGACCGCGGGCGGGCGGACCCGAAGAAAGCGCCCCCGGCCCAGCTGCAGCGCGATCTCGAGGCGCTACTGCTGTTGCTGGTCGATAGCGGGCGCGTGGTGCGGGTACCGCCACACTTCTACTTCGACGGCGCGACCGTCGAGCAACTGGTTGAGAAGGTCCGCGCCTACTTCGGCAGTCACGACGAGATGAGCGTGGGAGATCTGAAGGATCTGGCCGGGGTGAGCCGCAAACAGGCCATTCCGCTGCTCGAGTTCCTGGACTTCGCGCGTGTGACCCAGCGGCGTGGGGATGCGCGCGTGGCCGGCCCGCGCCTGCGCACCGGCCGGGAGGCAAGCGACTCCTGATGACGAGTCTACCTCAGAGCCCCGGTAGGGATGCGCCACCGCGCAAGAGCTGGGGCGATCGCGTGCGCCAGCAACGCTGGCGCATCGTCGTGCTTCTCCTGGTCGTGGCCTACTTCGTCTGGCTGGACCAGCGGGTGAAGGTGCGACCGGATCATGCATTCGTGATTCTCTTGATCGTGGTGCTGGTCCTCGGGCAGGCCAAGGCGTTCCTGCGCGACTGGAGCCCCTTCATCGGTGCCTGGATCATCTACGACATGATGCGCGGGGTTGCCGATGACCTCAGGTCCCGCGTGGTGGTGGAGGAACTCTATCGCTGGGAGGTGAAGCTGTTCGGTTGGCTCACCCACGGCGAGGCGCCCCCGATCTATTCGCTCACGTTCCAGGCCAAGCATGCGGGAAGCTGGGTGGTCGACTTCCTCGACAATCTCTCCTCGACCTGCTACGCGATGCACATGGGCGCGCCGCTGATCGTGGGCTGGGTGCTGTGGCACACGATGAACAACCGGCGTCTCTTCTACCGGTTCGTGATCTGCTTTACCTTGATCAACATCCTCGGCTTCTCGACCTACCTGGCCATGCCGACGGCACCGCCGTGGTATGTGGCCGAATACGGCTTCGCGCAGCCGCCGGCCGAGTTCAAAGGGCATGGCGCGGGAAGCCTGATCAACTTCGACGAGAAGATCGGCTTTCCCCTCTTCGAGAACCTCTATCGCCGAATGAACCCGAACCGGTTTGCGGCGCTCCCCTCGCTGCACGCGGCCTACGCCCTCTTCGTGTGCGTCTTTCTCATCAAACGTTACCGGTGGAAGGGAACCCCCGCCATCCTCTACCCGCTCGGCATGAGCATCGGCGCCGTGTACCTGGTGCACCACTACATCCTGGACCTGTTGGCCGGCTACCTGGTCGTCGGGATCGCGATTCCGGTGGGAGAGAAGCTCATCTACCCCCGCCTCTTCGGCAAGTGGGAAGCGCGCGAGCGGGCGAAGGAACTGGCGGCCTCGGGCGTCTCGCCGCCGGAAGCCGGCTCAGCGGTTTCGGTACACGCTTCGGCGGCCCCACCCTGAGGATAGCGCGGCGGGTTGGACGGGTCCGTCGGACGGGTTGTCGAACGGGTCGGCGGACGGGTCGTATCCGCTTTCCTCACATCGCCCATCGGAGAACTCGCCTTCTTCGATCACAAGATTGCCTTTGTGTCTGGACCGAGGCAGTGTGGCAAGACGACCCTCGCCAAGATGATGCTTCGCGATCGGA
>CAZZIF010000035.1:14762-20211 GCA_964654025.1 uncultured bacterium | reverse complement strand
GGGCCGCCCACCCAGGCGGTCGCACAACGGGAGCCCCCGCTCCTCCACCTTTCGTCTGGTTCGAGCATGGCGCCGGTAATCGTCTCGTGGGGCACGGCGGCGGGCGGTTCGGATACGACAACGAGTTCACGCAGCACAAGGTGTGGCTCGACGGCTTCGCGCTGGCCAACCGGCTGATCACGAACGCCGAGTACATGGAGTTCATGGACGAGGGCGGCTACGAACGCCATGAGTTCTGGCTGGATGAGGGCTGGAGCCTACTCCAGCGCCACCGCTGGCGCGCGCCGCTCTACTGGGAGAAGCAGAACGGCACCTGGCGGATGTTCACGCTGCGGGGCATGCAGCCGGTCGACCCCGGCGAACCGGTGTGTCACGTGAGCCTCTTCGAAGCCGACGCCTACGCGCGCTGGGCCGGAGCGCGCCTGCCCACGGAGGAGGAATGGGAGGCGGCCGCCCAGGAGGAGCCGATCTCCGGCAACCTGCTCGAATCCGAGCGCTTCCATCCCGAAGCCGGTGAGGATCTGTCAACCGGCCCCCTCGCCCAGCTCTATGGAGACGTCTGGGAGTGGACCGGTAGTCAGTACCGACCCTACCCCGGCTACCGAACCTTGAACGGCGCCCTGGGCGAGTACAACGGGAAGTTCATGTCGAGCCAGTTCGTGCTGCGCGGCGGATCCTGCGCGACGGCCTCGTCCCACATCCGGTCGACCTACCGGAACTACTTCCCGCCGCATGCCCGCTGGCAGTTCACCGGCATCCGCCTGGCAAAGGAATCGCAATGATACCGGAAACCTCGACCCTCGAATCCGTCCAGACAGAGGCCCGCGAAGCGTTCCTGGTCGATGTCCGTGGCGGACTGGCGCGTACGCCGAAACGCCTGCCCTGCAAGTACCTCTATGACAAACACGGCTCGGAACTCTTCGATCGAATCTGCACGCTCGACGAGTACTACCCGACCCGGACCGAGATGCGGATCCTTGGCGACCACCTCGGCGAGATGGCCGCGCGAATCGGTCCCCGCTGCTTGCTGATCGAACCCGGCAGCGGGAACAGCGCCAAGACGCGGCCGCTTCTGTCCGCACTCGAGCGGCCGGTGGCCTATGTTCCCGTCGACATCAGCCGGGAACACCTGATCGCGACCGCCGGCAGCTTGCGGCGCGAGTTTCCCGGCCTGGGCATCCACCCGATCGCCGCCGATTTCACCGGCCGGTTCCACGTACCCCCCATACCCACACAGGGCGGCCGTCGCATCGTCTACTTCCCCGGCTCCACGATCGGCAACTTCGAGCCGGCCGAAGCCACCGCGCTCTTGCACGGCTTCGCTGAAACCGCCGGTCCCGGTGGCGGCCTCTTGATCGGCTTCGATCTTCGCAAGCCGACCAGGATCCTGCACGCGGCCTACAATGACGGCGACGGCGTGACCCGCGCCTTCAATCTGAATCTCCTGCGACGGCTGCGCAACGAGCTTGATGCGGATGTGGACATCGGCGGCTTCACGCACCGGGCCATCTACAACCCCCGGCACGGACGGGTGGAGATGCACCTGGTCAGCCGCCGGCGGCAGACGATCGTGGTTGGCGGCACCCGCTTTCGCTTCGCCAAAGGTGAAACCATTCACACGGAGAACTCCTACAAGTACTCGTGCGGTGGCTTCACGAAGCTGGCGTCGGCAGCGGGGTTTGCCCGCGAGGCAATCTGGACCGACCCCCGGCGGTGGTTCGCCGTGGCGTACTTCCGCACTGCGTCGAGGCCGTTGAACTCATGACGCTTCACGAACGGCGGGGCATGTGCGGCCTGTGCAGCGCGGGTTGCTGGATCGTCGCGACCCTCGATGAGGAGGGCCGGCTCGTAGGGGTACGCCCTGACGAGGGCACCCCCATGGGACGGCTCTGCAAGATCGGCGAGCATTCACCCGAGGTCGTCTACGCCGAGCACCGGTTGCGCCGGCCGCTGCGCCGCACGGGGCCGAAGGGTTCGTTCGAGTTCGAACCCATCTCCTGGGACGAGGCGATGCAGACGATCGCAGGTGAGCTCCAGCGCATCAAGACCGCCCACGGCGCCGAGGCCACCGCCATCTACACCGGCGTGGGCAGCTTCGAGACGGCGCACTGCGACATCTTTCAGCCCAAGGGTGTGGCCACCTCGTCGGCGTGCAGCGTGCTCTTCCCCTTCGGCTCACCCAACACCATGGGCGTCGGCGCGCTCTGCTATGTGTCCTTCGGCATGATCGCGCCGCACGTCACCATGGGCCGCATGTTCATGAACATGTTCTCCGACATCGAGAGCGCCGAACTCGTGGTCGTTTGGGGGACGAATCCGGCCACCGATCTCCCGCCGGTCGACATGGACCGCATCCTCGAGGCCAGATCCCGTGGCGCGGAGGTGGTCGTCATCGATCCGCGCCGCACGGCGACCGCCAAGCTGGCCGAGGCCGACTGGGTTCCGATCCGGCCGGGAACCGATGGCGCGCTCGCGCTCGGCATGTGCCGCGTCCTGATCGAGGAGGAGCTCTATGACGAGTCATTCGTGCGTGACTGGACGGTGGGGTTCGAACCGTTCGCGCGCTACGTCCAGCACTTCCGGCCTGAGGTGGTCGAGGGAATCACCGGTGTGCCTGCCGGGACCGTGCGAAGTCTGGCCCGCCGCATCGCCGACGCGCGCGGCGTCTCCCAGCTCATGTACACGGGAATGGAATACAGCAACAGCGGGGTGCAGGGTATCCGCGCCGCCCTGACGCTCTGGGCGCTGGCCGGTCAACTGGACGTTCCCGGCGGACTCTGCTTCTCGATGCGCGGCAACAGCTTTCCCATCAACCGCGCCGGTCACGTCCCAAACCCCGATGTCGGCCCCCGGCTGGGCCGCAACCGCTTTCCCGTCTACATCGACTACCGCGACGAGGCCCACGCGATCGCACTCCCCGAGTCCGTCCTCGAGGGCCGGCCCTACCGCATCCGCTCCCTGATCGTCCTGGGCGGATCGATCCTCACGGCCTGGCCGAACCCCGAACTCTGGAAGCGCACCCTGGCGGGGCTCGAGTTTCTGGTCACGATCGACCGCCAGCTCACCGCCGACGCCGCCTACGCCGACCTCGTCCTCCCGGCGGCGACCTACTACGAGATCGAGTCCTACGTCACCTACGGCACCGTCTTTCGCATCCGCGAGCGGCTCATCGAGCCGGTCGGCGAGGCTCGCGGCGATCTGGACATCTTGACCGAGCTGGCACATCGTCTGGGCTACGGGGATCTCTATCCCGCGGACAGCGAAGCCCGGTTGCGCCATGTGCTCGAGGGATCCGGATTCACGCTCGAGGAGGTTCGCGCCGCCGGAGGCACGGTGGCCCAAGAGGCAGAGATCATGCAGTACCGCAAGTGGGAGAAGGGGCTGCTGCGCGAGGACGGGCAAACCGGGTTCGAGACCCCGAGCCGCAAGTTCGAGATCGCCTCCTCGGTGCTCGAGGAGTACGGCTACGATCCGTTACCGGTCTACACCGAGCCCACCGAAGGGCCCCTGGCGCAACCTGAACTGGCGCGTGACTACCCGCTCGTCTTCAACTCCGGCGCGCGAGCGCGGACGAGCTTCCACACCCAGCACCACGGTATCCGTCCCCTGGCGAAGCGCCGCCCCGAACCCGGCGTGGAGATGAATGCTGCTGACGCCAAGGCTCGCGGCATTCGCAACGGTGACCGTGTCTTGATCAAGACGCCGCGAGGCCAGGTAGCGATGCGGGCCCGCGTGACCGAGGACATCGTGCCGGGCGCGATCGACGCCAATCATGCCTGCGGCGGCCCGCTGGGTCCCCAGGCCTGGCAACGCGCAAACGTCAATGCGCTCACCGATCTGGAGAACCACGATCCGATCTCCGGCTTCCCCGTCTACAAGGCCCTGCTGTGCGAGGTGGTCAAGGCCGGCAAGGACGCGACGGCCGAGGAACGAGTGATCGTGGACGGCGAACAGCACTACGAACTCAACCCGGCGGCCCCCGTGGATCCCGCCGCCGCATCGGATCCCGCTGCCATGTCGGACCCCGCTGCCATGTCGGATCCCGCTGCCGCATCGGATCCGGCAACTTTGTCCGGCGCAACCCACCCGGCTTCCGTGCGCTCGCGGCTGGGTCCCTCGCATCCCAGGCGCCTCATCTACCTGGACAACAATGCCACGACCCCGCTGTCCGAGGAGGTGCGCCGGGAGATCGAAGCCGTTCACGAGCAGTTCGGCAACCCGTCGAGTATTCACCGCCGCGGCCGGGATGCCCGCCGGATCGTGGAGCACGCGCGCCGGCAGGTGGCTCAAGCCCTGGGCTGTACAGCGCGGCGGATCATCTTCACCGGTTCCGGGTCCGAGGCCAACAACCTGGCCATCAAGGGTCTAATCTGGCCGGGCCTGTGCGCGTCGGCTATGCGCGGGTCGGGCAGCCGCAGCAGTGACGGTCATGGGTCGCGCATGAACGGGCCGGGCGGCCGAGCGGGAACGCATGTGGTGACCAGCGCGGTCGAACACCCGTCCGTCCTGCAGCCCTGCCGTTGGCTGGAGCGCCAGGGCGCGCACGTGAGCTATCTCCCGGTCGACGGTGACGGCCGCATCGAGCCCGCCGACCTGGCCCGCACGCTCGCCAACTGGCCGGCCGCCGCCGTCCGGTTGGTGACAGTCATGCTCGCCAACAATGAGGTCGGCACCCTGCAACCGATCCCCGAGTTGGCCGCGATCTGTCGCCACCACCGAGTGCCGCTCCACGTCGACGGGGTGCAGGGCCTGGGGAAGGTTCCGTTCACGGTGGAGGAGCTGGGCTGTGACCTGTTGACCATCTCGGCCCACAAGATCCATGGCCCCAAAGGGGTCGGCGCGCTCTTCGCGCGCAAGGGGATCGAGATCGATCCGTTGATCCATGGCGGCGCTCAGGAACACGGCCTGCGAGCCAGCACCGAGAACGTCGCCGGCATCGCCGGTCTGGGGGCCTGCTGTGAACGGGTACCGGCCTACCTGCGCGAGATGGAGCGGGTGGCGGGTTTGCGGGACCGTCTGGAGCGCGGGTTGCTCGATCTCGTTCCGGGGCTCAGACGCAACGGACCGGCCCAGGACCGGCTGCCGAACACCCTCAGCGTCAGACTCGAGGGTCTGCGCGGCGAGAGCGTCGTCCTCGAGATGGACAAGCGCGGCATCCACTTCTCTTCGGGCTCGGCCTGCAAGTCGGGATCACCCGATCCCTCGCACGCCTTGCTGGCGATGGGCCTGTCGGAGGAGGAAGCCCACTGCACGATCCGCCTCTCTCTGGGTACCCAGACCCGCGCGGAGGATGTCACCGAAACCCTCTCCCAATTCGAGCAGATGATCGAGCAATCGAAGCAGACGGTCCGCTTCGTGGCCTGCAAGTGATACGGTCACGGTGGCTCAGGGTGGCCCAATACTGTACAATCCCGGCCACGAGCGGCAGGTCCGGGGCCCGGCTCCCAGG
>CAZZIF010000035.1:0-14662 GCA_964654025.1 uncultured bacterium | reverse complement strand
GTGAAGCGACCGGATGGGGCGACAGTCCCTACAACGGAGAGGTATGAATGATGAAGCAGCTGAGTTACGAGCACTGTCCATCCAACATCCCCCTCCTCGGTGAAACGATCGGCGGCTGCCTCGACCGCATCGCCGAGACCTTCCCCGACAACGATGCCGTCGTCTCCATCCATCAGGACATCCGCTTCACCTACCGTGAGTTCAACCAGGTCGTCAACCGCGCCGCCAAGGCCCTGCTCAACCTCGGCATCGAACGCGGCGACCGCGTCGCCATCTGGTCGACCAACAACTACGAATGGGTCGTCACTCAGTTCGCCACCGCGCGGATCGGCGCCATCCTCGTCAACGTCAATCCGGCCTACCGCATTCACGAGCTCGAGTACGTCCTCAAGCAATCGCGGTGCAAGGTGCTCGTCCTCATCGAGTCGTTCAAGACCAGCAACTACGTCGACATGTTCTACAAGGTCTGCCACGAGGCCAAGGAGTGCGCGCCCGGACAGATCGACTCCTGGCGCTTCCCGCATCTGAAGACCGTGGTGTTCATCGGCCGCGAGCAACATCCGGGCATGTTCACGCGCCGGGCTTTTGCCGAGCTGGGGGACGAACTCCCCGACGAGATGGTGGCCGAACGCGGCGCCCAGCTGGAGTTCGACGACGACATCAATATCCAGTACACCTCCGGCACGACCGGCTTTCCCAAGGGTGTGACCCTCACGCACCACAACATTCTCAACAACGCCTACGTCACCGCCCAGACGATGCGCTTCACCCACCAGGATCGCCTCTGCGTGCCGGTGCCCTTCTATCACTGCTTCGGCATGGTGCTCGCCAACCTCGCCTGCATCACGACCGGTGCCACGATTGTCATTCCCTCGCCTTCCTTCGACGCCACCGACACCCTCAAGGCCGTCCAGCAGGAGAAGTGCACGGCCCTGCACGGCGTGCCCACGATGTTCATCGCTGAACTCGACCATCCCGAGTTCGACGCCTTCGACCTGCGGACGCTGCGTACCGGCATCATGGCCGGCGCCCCCTGCCCGGTCGAGGTGATGAAGAAGGTCATGGACCGCATGCACATGAAGGAAATCCTCATCGGCTACGGCCAGACCGAAGCCTCCCCCATCACGAACATGACGCGTGCCGATGACAGCCTCGAAAAACGGGTCGCCACCGTCGGCCGTGTCTCACCCCACCAGGAACAGAAGGTCATCGATCCGGCCGGCGGCATGATCGTCCCCCGCGGCACGCAGGGCGAGATCTGTTTCCGCGGCTACAATGTCATGGCCCGCTACGACAACATGCCCCAGGAAACCACCGCGGCCATTGACGAGAAGGGTTGGCTGCACTCGGGCGACTTGGGGATCATGGACGATGAAGGCTATGTGCGGATCACGGGCCGCATCAAGGAAATGGTCATCCGCGGAGGCGAGAACCTCTATCCGCGTGAGATCGAGGAGTTCCTCCACTCCCTCGATGTCATCTACGATGCCCACGTCGTCGGCGTGCCCGATGGCAAGTACGGCGAGGAACTTCTGGCCTGCGTGAAGCTCAAGCCGGGCACCGAGTCACCCACCGAAGAAGAGTTTCGCGCGATGTGCAAGGGCAAGATCGCCCACTTCAAGATCCCGCGCTACTGGCTCGTCGTCGATGAGTTCCCCATGACGGTCACCGGCAAGGTCCAGAAGTTCAAGATCCGCGAGAAGGCGATCCACGAACTCGGCCTGGAGAACGTCAAGACCGTCCAGCAAGACGGCGTTTGAGGCGTTGCGCTATCGGCCAGTGGCGCCATAGACCTCGTGCAGGGATGTAAGGATCTCGCTCAGGTCGGGGGTCTCTGCTGTCCTTGTCAGGCTCGGATTCCTGAAGGACCGTGGGGGCGTTCGGCCCCCAGGCAAGGGAAGCCACTGGAATGCTCGCTTCGCGTGCTTTCGACTCTCGATTGCCTTCGGCACCTCGGAGCCTCACTTCCCACGGTCCTCTGTATTCATGGCGATACAAGCGGCGTGCCGTCAGGGCCAAGAAGGGGTCTCTCCTCGAAAGCAGCGTCCTACCATGGGTGCGGTCTCTGGTTCTCAAGTGATGATCTGTCAACTGGGTGCGCTGTAAGCTTCAGCGGGCGACGGCGCCGGTGACCGGCACGGCAAAGAGCTGGCGAATGCTCGTCCTGTTCGTTCACCAAGGGGGGATCCAATCCTTCCACAAGCCGCCCTTATTCGGATTCCGGACGCGTTCGGTACGGATTCCGGACTCTGGTATCACGGGACGCCCCCTTCGGAGTCAATTGCGACGGCAACCCCCAGTCTGGTATCCTAATTCATCATTGTGCAAGCGGTTAGGGTCGGCGTTGTGTGAGGATCGTCCGTTCATCCATGTGGTGTTCTCGACATACAGTACGCCTCTTTGGGAAGGCCTATCTGAGCACCCTCCGCGCGGCGCCAGACACATTGACGCTGGGGCAGCTACGCAGCGACCTGTCCCATGAAACGACCTCCAAACTGGCGCGATTCCGCTCGCTTTCCAGGGATTGGCGCCGCGGCCGCTACCGCGAGGCCGATGTCGCCGACGCGCGAGCCATGCTCCGAAGCTTGGAGTCCGCGATCGTTCGATACTCTCCTCTTGCCGCTCACTCTGTTGGCACGTGGATTGCACTATTCAAGTCGATCGTGGCCATGGATCGCATCCACCGGATCACGGATCGGGCCGAGCGTCGGGGCGCCCTCACGCAGCGGAACCTGAACCGGCTGGACGAGGGATTGACCCGATTGCAGGTGGGCCTTCAGAACCTGGCCGATGGCCTGTCGTGGCGACACGGCGTGCGTTTGGAGGACCTCGTCATCAATGCCAGCGACGAGATCCGGCTGGAGTACGGAGCGGCTGTGCGCGCCAACAGGGTGAGCGTGATTCTTGATGACGCAGCACGACTGGGTTCGACCTGGATCCCGCGTCGCGAGCATCGGCAATGGCTCGATCTCATCCGGAATCTGATCCGGAACGCGGTGCAGGCCGTGCTCGATCGGCCGGCTCGGGAGGATCTCCCGCCAGGAGAGGTGCGTGTGTCTCTCTCTCCCATGCCCGAGGGACTGGGAACACAGGTCGGCATCATGGACAACGGAATCGGTATTGAGCAGCAGCAGGTCGAGGCGATCTGGAAGGAGGGGGTCAGCCGGCGAGGCACGGGCCACGGACAGGGGCTGACCGAGGAGAAACGCCTCTTCCTGCAGGAACATGCCGTCCTGGATGTGTTCTCCCAGCCCGGTCACGGCACCCAGGTTCGCATGGGCGTGCCGATCCGTGAGATCGGAATTCCCCAGATGCGGCTGGCCCGTGCCCGCCTGGCCATCGCATGGATCATCATCGTCGCGCTGGCGGTCACTGCCGCCATCCGGCTGAGCCCTTCCGAGGGCTTCGGCTCAACCGAGGTTCGAAAGGAGCGCATTCTGGTCGGACATGGCGATCGGGGCGGGACTCTCTGGGAGCGGAACTTGGGCGAAGTGATTTTGGAGAATCTCAGTGGCTTCCAGCTGCGATCAGGGGAGTTGAGCCCGGCCATCCAACCACACGAAACCGTGCGGGATCCCGCCGGCCGGATCCGCGGCGTACTGGTCTCCACGATTCCGGACGAGGGTGCCGGGGCCATCTGGATGTTGGATGCCACCAACGGCGCTGACCTCTGGCACCTTCGATTCGAAGACGTCTTCCCGGGCGGGTCGCGACTGGGGCGCTTCATCTCGCGTTGGCAGATTCGCATTCCCTGGAGTGAAGATGACCCGAGCGTCTTTGCCGTCAACATCCGGGATCAGGCCTACTCTCCCAACGCGATTCAGATCTTGCTTCCCGATGGAAGGGCCGAAGCCACCTACTTCCATTCTGGAAACCTCGCGTTCCGGGCGTGTGCCGACTTCGACGAGGACGGAAGGCGTGAACTCCTGCTCTACGGCATCAACAATCCCAGTCGACATGACCCGAACATCCTGGGATTCGATCCCGGTTGCTTCGTGGATTGCCTTGTGATGATCGAGCTACCCTTCACCTCTGCGCAAGGTTTCCCCTACACGGGTTGGGCCGGCGTCCCGCCGGCAAACGAAGAAGGATACCTGCTCCTGCCGCCGATCCAGGAGGGTCTGCGGGCGGCCGTGCATGTCATTGACATTGCGCGCCCTGCCAGCGGACAGCCCGCGGAGATGGACATCCGCCTGGTCGACGGACGGATCTACAGGGTCGATGCGCGGCTACGACCCTTGCATTGTTCCGTAGGAGACGACACCCCTGCCGAGCACACCTTGCTCGATCGCGATCCGCCCCCCGTGGTGTATGTTCAGCAAGGTGCGATTGAGCGAATGGCAACCCCCATCGTCGAGCAACGAAACTGATCTCACAGAGGGAGGCCTAATGGAGTCGGCGGCGAAGAAGGACAGGCAGCAACCGGCCAGAGGAGAGAACCTGCGCCTCCTCGTCGTTGACGACCGGGATGATCTGGCGCGATTCTGTGAGCGTGAACTCGACCGCCACTGGTACATCGAGCATGCCCCGGATGGCAAGACCGCCCAGAAGAAACTGGCGGCTGGCGATGCTTATCAAGCCATTGTGTTGGATCGCGACTTCTCCGAGGCGGACCCTTCTCGGCTGATCGGCCCCTCCAGTGCAGTCGCCAATGAAGGTATTGCCATCCTGGAGTGGATTCGCGGGACACACGGACAGATCCCGGTCGTGATGGTGACCGGCTATCGAGAACAGCGCTCGGCGCTACGAGCAGCCGAGCTGGGGGCAGACTACCTGGCCTGGTCGGACATCATTGCCGACCCTCACATTCTCAAGGAACGCCTGCAGCTCGCGCTGGAGCGTTCGGCGGGACACGACGAATCCGCCCTCAGCCGATTTCGGGAACTGGGCGTGGTCGTTTCCTCACCGCGATTCAAGGCAACGTTACTCGACCTATGCCACGCGATCGAGGCACGCGTACCCGTTCTCTTGCTGGGCGAAACCGGGACCGGCAAGGATACGCTGGCCTATGCCGTTCATGCTCTCAGCGGGGATTCGAACCGCCCGTACGTGACCATCAATGTTGCGGCACTCAACCCCAATATCATCGAAAGCGAACTGTTCGGACACGCCAAAGGGTCTTTCACCGGTGCCAGTCATTCCACCGAAGGGAAGCTGCGCTTCGCACACCAGGGGACCCTGTTCTTGAACGAGATCGCCGATCTGCCCTGGGAGGCACAAGCCAAGCTGCTATCGGCGATCGAGCAGAAGAAAGTCACTCCCGTGGGGGACAATCAGGCGCATCCAGCCGATTTCCGCTTGATTACTGCTACCTCTCAGGACCTGCGCAAACGAATCGAAGATAGGCTTTTCCGCGAAGACCTCTATTATCGAATCGCCTGGCACACGGTCGAGATCCCTGCTCTGCGAAACCGGCGGGAAGATATCCCGGACTTGGTGCGGGCCTTCGTGCATCGATCCGGGCAGGGCGTCGAAGGCGGGGTGACCGGTATCGCCCAGGAAGCCATCGACTATCTGACCGAACTCCCCTGGCGCGGCAATGTGCGTGAGCTTCGTGCCGTCGTCGATGCCGCCTGCTCGCTCTCACGCTACTACATTACCCTGGTGGATGTGCGGCGTGCGCTGGAAAGCCGCAGCCAACCCCTCGCTCTAGGTTCCACGGAGAAGGATCCGCCGCCCGCATTCGGAAGTCTGACCTACCGGGAACTGACCGAAGCGTACTTCCGCTACCTCTTCGACATCACGGAAGGAAGGATCCCCGAAGTGGCCAGGCGCGCGGGTATCGCGAAATCGACGGCCTACGAATGGCGTGACAAGCTGTCGGCGATCGAGAAGGTAAACTAGCGGCCGGACCAGCTTGTTGCGCCGAATGGCCTCGAATCCCTTGGCCTCCAGCTTCGCGCGCAGGCGATTGCCCAGATCCTCTTCGATATCGATGCGGAAATGCGAAGAATGACTGAAACAGGCGCCGCAGCGGCGCGAACCTATGAAGCGGTTCGATGTTCACCTCGGCCGATCACACCCCCCGGCTCCCAGCCGGCTCTCGGGAATCAAGCTCTCCCCCGCGAGACTGACTGCCTCCCTCGCGCATCCATCTACCCCATCCGCTCGACGATCGCCCTTCCGAACCCGCTGCAGGACAGCTCGTTCACATCCTCTCGGCCCTCGCGCTTCATGAGCCGTGCCAGATCGTAGGTCACCTCGGCGTTCTTGATGGCCGACTCCATGCCGGCGAGGATCAGGTCGGCCGCTTCGTTCCATTGCATGTGGTTCAGCATCATCACCGCTGAAAGAATCAACGATCCCGGATTGACCTTGTCCATGCCGGTGTACTTCGGCGCGGTCCCGTGGGTGGCCTCGAAGAGCGCCACGTCGTCGGACATGTTCGCTCCCGGGCCCAGACCCAGCCCGCCGACGAGCGCAATGGCCGCGTCGGAGAGGTAGTCGCCGTTCAGGTTCGGGAGGGCCAGCACGCTGTACTCGTCGGGCCGGGTCTGGATCTGCTGGAAGATCGAGTCGGCGATCCGATCCTTGACGAGGATCTTGCCCGCCGGCATCTCGCCGCCGAGTTCGTCCCAGAGCTTCTTTTCGGAAACGGTGATGTCGCCGAACTCGCGCTCGGCCAGATCGTAGCCCCACCTGGCGAAGGACCCTTCGGTGAACTTCATGATGTTGCCCTTGTGCACCAGGGTCACCGACGGCAGCTGCTGATCGCGGGCCCACTGCAACGCCTTGCGAACGATCCGCTCGGTGCCGTAGACCGAGATGGGCTTGATCCCGATGCCCGAATCGGATCGGATCTCGCGCCCCTCCTTCTCCTTGATGAGCGCGATGATGGCACGGGCCATCTCACTGCCGTTCTCGTAGTCGTAGCCGGCGTAGACATCCTCGGTGTTCTCGCGGAAGATCACGAAGTTGACCTTGTCGGCATACTTGTTGGGGGCCGGGACGCCCTCGAAGTAACGGATGGGGCGCACGCAGGCATAGAGGTCCAGATGCTGGCGGAAACGGACGTTGATCGAGCGGAAGCGCTCGCACACCCCGTCCTCCTTGCCGCAGCGGTCGCAGGCGCCGCCATGGTTCTGCTGGTGCGCGCAGTGCAGACAGACATGGGTTTCCTCGCCAATCGGGGTCGTGAAGGGTCCCTTGATGGCGATGTGCAAGTGCTCGATCGCCCGCACGGTCTCCTCTGGAAACTCGCTGCCGTAGTGCTGCAAACCCTCCAGCCCGGCATACAGCGGACACCACGCGATCGTGCGCCGGCCGCCGTAGGCTTTCGTCACAGCGGCCTCCACGACGTGCTGCATGACCGGCGTGATATCGATGCCGATGCCGTCGCCGCGCAACACCCCGATGATGGGGTGGTCGCCGATGGTCAGGTCGCCATCGCGGGAAGTGATCAACTCACCCTCGGGAATCTCGATCTTCTCGAATGTCATCACGACCCTCTCTTTCAGGATGTCAACTCGTCCAGGGCCCGGCGGAATGCGCGGATGTGGTCGGGTGTCGTGCCACAGCAGCCCCCGATCACCTGCACGCCCGCTTCACACAGGGCGGGGATGTGCCCGGCCATGAAGTCTGGATCTTCCCGGTACACAGCCCGGTCGCCTTCGAGTTCCGGCAACCCCGCGTTCGACTGGATGAGTAGGGGGCGGTCGGTCACTGCTCGCAGCTCCTGAGCGATCTTGACCATGTTGACGATCCCATTACCGCAGTTCGATCCCACGATGTCGGTGCCCGACTCGAGCAGGGCGGCCGCGCAGGTGGCGATGTCCTGGCCCATCATGGTGAAGAACCCTCGCGGCGTGGCATCGTAGGTCATCGAGGTCATCACCGGCACCCGGCGCGAAATCGCCGTCATCGCCCGGTGGGCGGCTTCCACGGCCAGGCGGGCTTCCTGCAGGTCCGTCATCGTCTCGATGCACAGGATGTCGACCCCGGCGTCGATGAGCGCACCCATCTGTCGCTCGAAGCTCTCGCGGACCAGGGAGGGGGAAGCATCCCCGTAAGGCTCGAGCATGCGGCCGCAGGGACCGCATGAGCCCGAGATGTAGACCACGCCACCGCGCCGGGCTCGCTCGGCTCCGCCCCCGGCCGCCTCCACATCGGTGAACTCCAGCACTCGATCGGTCTCGCGTCCCGCCGCGGCGATGGCCGCCCGCACCGCCCCGACGGCCTCCCGCTGGATCTGTTCGGTGCGTTCCGCCAAACCGTAGGGAGCCAGCTTCAGGGGCGAACCGCCAAAGGTATTCGTCTGCAGGATCTGGGCGCCCGCTTCCAGGTAGGCGCGTGCGATCTCCTGCAGGAGTTCGGGGTGCTCGAGATTGAAGCGTTCGGGCGGCTGGCCCAGTTCGAGGCCGTGTTCCATCAGAAGGCTGCCCATGGCGCCATCGGCGAGCATGACCTCACCAGCCGCCAGCCGATCCAGAAAGCTCCCCCCTGCGCTGTTCATCACCATCACTCCTCAAGGCGCGTTTGGAGCGCCCGCGCCGGCTGGGGCTCAGCCCATCAGCTCTTCGATCGTCTCGACCGCATGCGCAGCATCGTAGGCGTAGGCGGTCGCACCGATCTGGCGGGCGTACTCGGCGGTCACCGGCGCCCCTCCGATGACGGTGCGAATCTCATCCTGAGCACCCTGCTCGGCCAGCAAGGCCACAACCCGCTTCATGGCCGGCATGGTCGTGGTCAGAAGGGCCGACATGCCGATCACCTGCGCCCCTTCCTTCCGGGCGGTCTCCACGAAGCGCTCGGGCGACACGTCCTTGCCCAGATCGATGACCTCGTAACCGGCTCCGCCCAGCATGATGCCGACGAGATTCTTGCCGATATCGTGCAGGTCACCGGCCACCGTTCCAATCACCACCTTGCCCCGGCTGGGCACGCCGGACTCGACCAGGTGAGGCTTCAGTAGGTCCAGCCCCGCGTACATGGCCCTCGCGGCAAGCAACACCTCGGGCAGGAACATGTCGTGGCAACGAAACCGATCCCCCACAACCTTCATACCAGCCAACAACCCCTCGTTCAGTATCCGCTCGGCCGGAAGCTCCTTGCCCAGGGCCTGCGCGGTTAGCTCGGCAACCCGCTCGTCGTCCCCCGCTTCCAAAGCGGCCGCGATGTGCGCCAGGTCCTCCATACCTTCTGATCCCCTTCATGCCGCGTGCGGTGCCCACGGGAGCCCAACACCCGCTCAGTACGCGTCCCCGGGCGCGGTATGCGCAGTGCCCATGGATCGATACGCCCAATCCGCAAGGCTCACCGGCCCCCCTCCCCCTCCACTCTTGCTTCATCAGACGATGCCGCGTCAGCACCATCCCGGTCAACCACCATTGCTCGTGCCCGATGCGAACCAAGGCCTCCTCGCAGGGCCGCCCATGGTATCATTTCAGAAAGACTCGCCCCTGCGCTGGGTGAGCGACATGCTCGTGCGTCCGAATGCTGTCTTCGCCAACACGGCATCCGTTAGGGCTGGCCACGCAACCGATCGATATCTGCAACGCTACCGTGATGCCATGAGGAGGTATGCCATGAAGCGATTTGCCATGCGATCTGTCATACACTTTCTCGCGCGAACTCTGAGTCACGTCCTCATCGTTCTCGGCCTATGCGTGCTCGGGCACATTTCGCCGGCGGTCGCCGACATCGTCGTGCGGCCCGATGGAACCGGGGACTACCCCACCATCCAGGAAGCGATCGACTCGATCGAAGACGAGGACACGATCATCCTGACCGACGGGGTGTTCACCGGAAGCGGGAACTGGGAGCTTCAGATCCACGGGCTCGAATGGGTGACGATCCAGTCCCAAAGCGGCAATCCAGCCACATGCTACCTCGAGCTCCAGGGAAAGCAGCTCGCCGGTGTGGGTGATGGCACGGCCGAGTTTCGCGATCTCGGATTTCACAATGGTGATGCCTGCCAAGCCGGGTACATGTCATCCGCCTGCTTCGAGGGCTGCCGGTTCGAGGCCATGGTCAGCGTCTCTCAAACCATGGAGGGTCACCTGCAGTTCGACGACTGTCTCTTCATCGACGGTATCGACTACCAGCTCCATGGTGCCTATGCGTACAACTGCTCATTCACGGGTTGCAACGGCATCGCCACCGGGCACGAACTCGTCATGGAAGACTGCCTCGTCACCGGCAATAGCCGCGACGGTGCGCTCTTCGCGATGGAAGGGGAAAGCTCGTACTACGGTGGCGGCAACGTGCACTTCCTGCGCACCGTCTTCTCGAACAACCAGTGCGCAGCTCTCATCGAGGCACTATGCTGCACAGTGGACATGGACGAATGCCTGGCCTATGCCAACTTAGGCACTACCCTGGTGTGGGATAACGACCGCGACTGTCAGGACGGCTACTACGATGCCTTGGAACTCGAGAGCTGCACCTTCGCCGGCAACGAATCCAGCGGATCGGCGGAGCTGTCCATCGCAATCTCGCCCCAGGGCGAAGGAACCTATGTGATCCGGGAGTGCATCGTGGCTTTCAATGCCAATGCCGCCGCCGTCGAGTACACCGGCCCCCACAGCTTGATTCCCACCTTCGAATGCACCGACCTCTTCGGGAACGCGGGCGGGGACTGGACCGGCGTCATTGCCGATCAGCTGGGGCAGAATGGCAACATCCATCTCGATCCGGTTTTCTGCGATCTTCCCGGCGGCGACCTGACGATCGCCGAGAGTTCTCCGTGCGCGCCATTCTCACCGCCCAATTCCGAGTGCCCCCTGATCGGTGCGCTTCCGGTGGGGTGCCAGGGAACCCCGGTGGAGAGCGCCACCTGGGGAAGCATCAAGTCACGATACCGCTGAGCCGGTTGGCGGTCCGACGCCGTTGTCGAACGAAACGGCAAACGCGACTCGTGCGGCCCGCCGGACGGCAAACGCGACTCGTGCGGCCCGCGGAACAGCAAACGTGACTCGCACTGCCCGCGGGACAGCAAGCGCTATTCGTGCGGCCCTCGTGGCCGCACCTGGCTTCGCTTCCAATCGCTTCGGTTGAAGGAGCCCTTGATGTTCGGATCGAACGACTCGAGATCCGAGTAGACCACATCGCCCGACTCGGTCTCCCAGCGGTAGCGGCCGAGCTGGTTCGAGCCGACCTCGATCTCGCCGCTGTAGGGGTTGATGTATTCTTCCTGGTCGGTCAGCGTGAGGAACATATCGTTGTGGATCTCGGCGTTCGTCTCCTGGCGGTGGGCGGTGATCTGCCGGTCGATCTCCTGGATCTGGCGTTGCACCCGCTGGTAGATGCCCGCTCGCTCCAGCGAGCCGCGAATCTCCCCCGCCAGCCAATCACCATTGATCTTGACCGACCCCAGCATGAGACTGAAGACCGGTTCCCACGCGGCGAACTCTTCGGCCGGCGCGCGGATCAGGCGCGTTTCGCGATTGGCCCACTGCCCCCCCACCATCTGGCCGCGGTCTTCGATCAAGGCCATGATCTTTTCCCGATACTGCCGGCCGTCTTCGCGGTAGGTGAGGGTCAAGAGCACCGCGTCGAAGCTGACGTCCATGGGCAACACCATCGAGGCCACCCGCTGCCGGTACCCGCGTGCCAGTTCGTCGAGCGAGTGGGCCTCCTCGACGCGCAGGTCCTGCGCGCCGGGATGGAGCTGGGGAATGGCGATCTGTTCCAGGTACTCGCGAGCGGTGAGCACCGGACAGACGGTCATGCCCCCGTAGTTGCTTCCCGTGGGGAACATGCCCATCTGCCCCGCCGGTGAGTACCGCATGTCGCAGTAGTACCAGTCGGGAACCTGGCGCAGCATCACCGTTCCGGCCTCGTCGCGCTTGACGGTGAGATCCACCTTGGCCTCGATCGACTGCGCCGCCCCGCCGGCCTGCGTGGGATCGATGCGCACGATGCCGCCCTCGAGCACCCAGCCATCGGGCACGAGCATGCTGAAGGCCCGTTCGTTGGGTTCGGACTGGCGATGAAACAGCCAGGACGTCTCCTGTGCATCGGCCACGGCGACCGCGGCCGAGAGAAGCACCAACCAGAACATGAACGAAAGCGCTTTCATGGTCTCCCTCCCTCCTGCAACGCACGGATACGTGCTCGACACGTCTTGGTACGGCAACTCGCGCAGAACGCAAAGTCGTTCTCGAACGCATGGATCGTGGCCGGTCCGGCCACCATGACACCGGTGATCGATTTGGCGGGGGTCATCAAGCAACGGTCGTTCAACTGAAGACCGATCCGCTTCGGGTGCAACTCGCCGAAGAGGGCGCGCTGTCCCGAGAGATCCCACCCGCAGTAGCCAGGGCTGTAGCGCAGGACGGTGATCGAAGACCCAAGCTCATTCAGAAGGTGCTCCTCGAGGATGACGCCGGCTTGCTCGGCCGCCTCGGATGCCACCGCGTCGAAGACGGCCCCGAGCGCGAAGTCGCGTGCTTCGAACAGCTCACGAATCCGCTCACCCGGCTTGGGGCCCAGGGTGACCGCGAAAAGGGCCAGGTGATCGGCGCGGGGGTAGATCGTCTCGAGTGGATTGGGGCGCTCGTTGCGTCCCTCCCCACGGTGGATCTGTGCGAAGCGATCCGCCGCGATCGATCTGTACATGCCCTTCGGCTCACCCAGTTCCTCCAGGAGCGCGAACGCGTCGCCGATCAGCGCCAAGCTGCGCGGATCCGGAATCCGTCCGGCCGTGTAGCCGAGCGCGGCGAGCACGGCGCCCTCAGGCGGCGTGGTGGCGACCGCTGGGATCTCGAGGATCGACTCCATGGCTCGTCCTTCTCTGGCTGTCGCTCTTGCCGCGGGCATCTGCGCCGTGGCTGGAGGTCGGATTCGCCCGAGGTCTTCCGCCAATTCGCGGATGCTCGCGTTAGTCCCTCTCCAGGGCGGGCAATCGCTCCATGCCGTGCCGGGCGGCTTCGGCCGCCATGAGATCGGCCAGCCCGCGCCGGACCGTCTCCGGAATCCGCGGTGGCTCGTAGGCCGCCAGGTGTCGTTCGATCTGGGCCCGCGCGCGCTGTCCCAGCGTGCTCGCCCCCTCGGCCCGCCAGCGCGATGCGTTGGCGCGTTCGATCACCGGGCCCGGGAAGTGATGCTCCGCGCGAAGGTGCTTGCGGGTGTGCTTGGCGATCAAGAGGTGCCCTTCGGCCAGCATCTCCTCGAAGTGAGGGCGGGCCGGGAAATCCTCACGCGGTTCGATGCCGCGCCCCAGCCGGAGCGCCAGTCCGCAGATCTCATGGTCGACCACCAGTTTCTCCAAGCTGATACAGCTCTCGAAGTCCAGCATCCCGGGCCCCGACACGCTGTTGATGCCGGCCAGCACCGCCAGCGTCGCGCCCATTGAGGTTTCGAGGCCGGCCTGGGCATCGAGCGCCTTGGCATCGCTCAGGCCAATGTACGCCTGGGTGGGCAATCCCAGGTGCTTGCCGATCTCACAGTAGGCACAGTCGATCATCTGGGTCTCGGCGGCGCCCATCGGGGTGGTCTCGTAGCGGACATCGAAGGCCGCCGGCGATCCGCCGTAGAGCACCGGGCAGCCGGGCCGGGCGAGCTGGCTCATGACCAGGCCGCTCAACGTCTCGGCCGTGTGCTGGATGAGCGATCCCACCAGCGTCACCGGACCCATGAAACCGGCCAGCGGCATGGACACATACTCCACCGGAATCCCCGCCCGCGCGCAGTCGAGCAGGTTCTGCGAGGTGACCTCGCTCCATTTCAGCGGCGCCGTGGGACAACAGGAGAAGATCGTGAGTGGCTTCTCGCGCAGCGCCTCCTCGCTCGATCGCACCGCGACCTGCAGGCGGTGCATGAGTTCGAAGGACTCGATGGTGAAGGCACCGGTGACGACCGGTTTCTCGCACAAGAGAAGGCTCAGATAGAGGCGGTAGGCGTCTTGCACGGGTTCGGGCACATCCTGGCAGATGAAGGCGGTGCTCTGCGCGGGTATGTGCTCCAGGCGGCTGACCAGTTTCGTATACCGCACGTAGTCGGCGGTCACGGGCGTGCGCGTTTCGCCGGTGGCGCCGTCGAGCACCGTGATCGCCGAGGAACCCGGCGTGAAATAGACGCGGTCACCGCCCAGCTCATGCGTGCACGTGCCGGTGGCGTCGTACAACCGTACTTCGCCGGGAGCGGCATCCAGAGCCTTCTTGATCAGCTTCTCACCAATGAGCACGCGACCCGAGGACGCATCGATCCGCGCGCCATGGTCGCACAGGAGAGACTTGGCCCGCTCGTTCTGCACCTCGACGCCGAGGGATTCAAGGAGATCGGTCGCCTCCGAGAGGATGCGGTCGTGGCAGGAGATGATGCCCGAGGAGATCGACCGCGACAGCCCGAACGGGCTGCCGATGGCCAGGACCATGTCGCCCTCGGCCATGGCATCGGAGTCGCCGAACTCGGCGAACTGGATCGCGAAGCCTTTGCGGGCCACCTCGTCCATGTCGAGCTTGATGACCGCCAGGTCGGTCCAGGGATCGCTGCCGACGAGCGTGGCCTTGACGCGCTCCTTGTTGAAGAGCGTGCAGGAGATCTCCTTGGCCCGCCCGGCCACGTGATAGTTGGTCAGCACGTGGCCGTCGGTATCGAAGATCACGCCCGAGCCGAAGCCGCCCAGCCGCTTCCGCTGGCCGCGGAAGTACTCGGTCTTTCGGGCCTCGACGCGAACCGTCGCCGGGTAGACGCGGTCGCGGGCCTGCTTGACGACATTCTC
>CAZZIF010000034.1:17746-20422 GCA_964654025.1 uncultured bacterium | reverse complement strand
GATCGAGACCGGTCAGCGCGGCCTCGGCGAGCAGGCCGCACTCGCCCTTGATTGCGTCCCATGGTGTATTGGCGTGATAGACGTGACGAGCCAGTTCCTGGAAGAAGTAGCCGGCTTCGTACCGGACGATGTAGTCGCGGTCGTAGTTCGGATGGGGCCCCACGGTGTTGCCGGCGGTGGCACGATGCGCGTCGGTGTTGACGTCGGTGTCGCCGGCGGTGGTGCGATCCTCGGTTGCGCCGTCCCCCGTGCCGCTATCGATTCCGGATTCGGTCGGTAGTGCGGGTGCGGTCTGCATTCGCGCGAGGTACTCGAGCGCTCGCCGGTAGTAGCGCTCCACCGTATCGACATCGCGAGGCTCTTGCTCGCGACTCCCGACCCGGGATGTGACGACATCGCACAGGTGGTCATCGCCTAGATCTTCCATCAGGAGAAGACCGGCGTCCGGATCGGTGGCTTTCAGATGGGGAACATCGACTCCTCGGGCGGTCAGAAAGTCGTGAACCGTCCGTTCCCAGCGATGCTCGCGTGGTGTGGAGGTCACCGAGGCGGACGTTTGGGACAGCACCCAGCGGCGCCCCCCATACCGAAAACGATAGAAGCGGCGTGTCGATCCGTCACCGGCCAGCGGAATCAATGTGGCATCCGCTGATCCGGGCAGAGCGCTGTCCAGAAATGATTCGAGCCGTGGCAATGCGCTGGGCGACATGATCCTCTTTCCCATTCCAATGCGAGAGTGGTAAATCTCGGCGTTGCCGCACCGGAATGCTCTCTCTCCCGAATAGTACGCCCATCCACCGGCTTCGTTCCAGTGATACTCCTGGGTCGGGCGAGCGCGGCGCGATCCGTGTCCACGGGCCGGCGCTGTCGAGAAGACGCCCACCGTGCTACGTCGATGGGCGAAGATGCGAACCGCAGGCCCAGCCGCAGTGCGCCCCTTCGTCAGTCGCGCAGCGCGAAGGGGGGATACTCGTCGGTGATCATCAACAGGGCATAGGCGTGAACACGCAGGTGCCACCTGAGAAGGCCCACGACGAGATCGAAGAGATCGCTCGGGTATCCCCCGGTGAATAGCACCACGAGCCAGATCAGCGGCATGGCGATCATGAGGGCCAGGTCGAGCAACCAGAGGATCAGGATGTGGGGGATGACCAGAAACCACTTGACCAGGGGAAGCCCGCGCGCCAGGTCTGACTCGGCATTCGGATACGCCAGATCAACGTGCACCGATTGCTCTTCGTCCGTCGAGGGATAGTCGTCGGTGAGCAGAAGCAGGTAAGCGAGCACCCGTAATGCGAAGCAGGTGAGGGCGACATTCCAGTCGAACCACCAGCGAGGGTACTTTTTCCGGAACAAGATCATCAGCATGGTGGGGACGATCACGAAACCGCCCCCCTGCACGATCAGGCGCCAGCTCTGATCACAGCCATCTCCGCCGCGATATCCGAAGAGAAACCCGATCAGAATCAAGACGGGCAGTATCCAGAGGGCGCGGAACAACACCGTCAGGCGATCATACTCAGAGGGCATGTCGACGGACAGGCTGGCAGGGTACGCGCGCATTTCCGCCGGCATGGCAACCTCCCCGGGCGTGGAGTGGGTCTGCGTCGGTCAAGCCAGAACTCTCTTCCGGACGAAGAAGGATCGTGCTGGATGTCTCAGGCGAGCCGGAGTTCATCCTACATCCGGGCCCGGGCTCAGGGCAAGGAACTCATGTGGAACAACACCCGCAGCTTGCCCCAGGTCGTCAGCTCGGGCTGGGTGCTGGACTGAAATGCGTAGTGGACATCGTCGACAAAGGCGAGGTCGTCGAACCAGTCGAGCAGTTCCACCGAATCGAACCACCCGTCCGAGACGATCCCGGCGAAGTGGCCATGTCCCTGGTCGCCGAAGTCGGGGGAGGTGAATACGATCTCACCGTCGCGGAATGCGATGATGCGGATCGCGCCCGGGTAATCGATCGCGATTCCGGTGATGGGCCGGTCGAAGGCGATGTGGACCCGGCCATGCCCTTGCATGATCATACCGTCGGTGGAGAAGAGGTAAGGTAGGGCGATATCGTCACCGTCCGAGTAGGTTGCGCCGGCCCACTCGTACTGAGTGGTGATGATCTCGCCGGGCAAGACATCCGCAAACCGATTGGATTGAAGAAGCCCGCTGGTGGCCTGTGCCCAGGTCTCATAGTCGGTAAACGTCTGGATCGTGGCCGGCCCGGGAACGGTGGCCGGCGGGTCGAGGGGCGCGATGAAAGCGTTGTCGATGTGATCGGCCGCGGCCTCCGCGGCCAAGAGGTTCCAGCCGAGCAGGGCCAGTCCGAACAGGGCCAGGCCGAAGTGGGCCAAGAAGAGTGCGCCATTCCGATGCATGATGGGTCCTCCCGCGCGATGCCGATCCGTGCATGTCACCTGCCGAGACAGGTGAGTCTTTGGCGTCATGGGCCTAGTTCTTCCATCGGCTTCTTGGGGAGGCGTATGGAGGATTCGTTGGATGGAGGCGCGCCCGGCTCCGGACGCGAAGGCTACGAAGCGATGCCTACGACGCGAGGCCATGACGCAAGGCCACGACGCGAGGCCTACCTACTGGCGATCCAAACTACTCGCATTCAATTGGATACAGGAGTCGCCTCCGATCGGAGTATTCGGGGTCCCGCCCGAGAGGGTATACTTGAAGTTGATA
>CAZZIF010000034.1:11177-17646 GCA_964654025.1 uncultured bacterium | reverse complement strand
GCCTCCGATCGGAGTATTCGGGGTCCCGCCCGAGAGGGTATACTTGAAGTTGATACTGGATTGCACCGGGGGGCTGGGATTCAGATCAAGCGTTCGCGGCCACCCCATCCGCACTTTGCCTGTGCCCAAAGGAGGTTCTCCATGACCCGAAGCCTCGTGCGATGTTGCCTTCTAGCGACAGCTTCCCTTGTCTTGGCGGCGGCGCCCAAAGCGGGAGCCGGCGAACTGATCGCCAATGGAGACTTCGAGCTGACGCTCGATCAGGGATGGACGCAGGAGATCGATGGCTCCGGCTACATCAATCGCAGCACCGGCCTGGATCCTGATCCGGACTACGAGGTTCTCGTCCGCAAGTCCACCGGTACGGGCTTCGTGCAGCTCTATCAACGAGTGCCCTGTCCCACCACCGACCTCGAATTCTCCGCCTCGGTCAAGATCATGGCCAACGCCACGTCGGAAGCGTGGGCGGGAGCCACGCTGAGGTTATCCTACGTCGATTATCAGGGGTTCACACTCGGCAGCTCGAACATGTGCGCGCGGACCGGGCGCTGTCCCTGGAACGATAGTGCCACGGAACATTACATGGAAGTTCCGGCCTACGCCTGGACCGACTACGCATTCAACTTGAACGACGAGCTTCAAAACGTCCCCGGCGTGAATCCAGCCGACATCAAGGAGATCGTCATCTCGCTCTATACCGTCGCCTCCGACTGCTGAGGTGCCACCGAAACGGCGGAGGTCTCCGCCGATGACATCTCGCTTACCTTGAGCAGCAGTGATCCCTTCCTCGCCTACACCGACCACCAGGTTCTCGACGATAGCGGCATCCTCAATCATCTCGATCCAGGTGAAACCGCCCTCCTGGTCGTGGACGTGACCAACTTCGGTCCCGCCACCCAGGGTGCGCTGGCGACGCTCACGACGTCCAGTTCCTTTGTCGACGTCGTGGACGACTACGCCGTCTACGGCGCGATCGATTCGGGCGAGACAGTCGACAACAGCTCGAATCCCTTCGTGCTATCCGCTTCCAACGTCGTCCCGCGCGGACATGTGGCCGCCTTCACGCTCACGGTCGACTACAACGGCGGTCAGACCATCTCGACCTTCCGACTGCCCATCGGTCAGCTCGACTACTTCGTCTGGGATCCGACTCCGGACAAGAGCAGCGGCCCGGGTATCCACGAGGCATTGCAGGCATCCGGGTACAGCGGTGGTTGGATGTTGGGTTTGCCGGTCGATGAGCTCGAGAAGTACGCCACGCTGTGGATCTCGGCCGGCGTCTACGCCAGCAACTACGTCATTCCGAGCAACTCGCCCGAGGCGGCCGCCGTCATTGGCTATCTGAACGCGGGCGGTTGTGTCTACCTGGAAGGCGCGGACGTGTGGGCCTATGACCCGGGCATCGGGGGTCACAACTTCGGACCGGCGTTCGGCATCACGGGGCAAACCGATGGCTCGGGGGACCTCTTGCAGGTGCAAGGCCAGAGCGGAACCTTCACCGAAGGCATGGCTATGTACTACGGGGGAGAGAACGACTACATCGACCGCCTGGGTGCGGTGGGCACGGGCTTCCCGATCTTGAAGAACAGCTCTCCCTTCTACTATTGCGGGGTCGCGAACGACACGGGCGTCTATCGCACCGTGGGCACCTCCTTCGAGTTTGCCCACCTGGTCGACGACGCATCGCCTTCGACCAAAGCCGACCTGGCTCACGCGATCATGGAGTTCTTCCTACCGGTAGATCCGGCCAGTGTGCCGGGGGCCGATGGTGCGGTCGCGGGCAGGCACATTGCCCTTCAGGGACCGCATCTGTTGGCTGGCGGTGTCCCCGGGCAATCGGGGCTCGTGCTCAGCGTGGCGCGGGACGCGGGCGTGCGGGTCGAGCTGTTGGATGTGACGGGTCGCCACGTGCAGACCTTGCTCGCGGGCCGTTGTGAGCCCGGCGACTACCATCTGGATCTGCGGGCACCTGGGATCGGCAGTGGAGTCTACTTCCTCCGCGCCGCAAGTGACGGTGTGGCCGTGAGCCGGCGGGTGCTGATCACGCGATAGTGTCATCATAGACGCAATAGACGCAACACGGGCTCGCGAAGGCGAGCCCGTGCGCAAATCATTCCAATCGGGTGCCGGGTGCTAGGCGGGCGAGATCGCGTCCACCGGGCACTCGCCGACACAGGCTTCACAATCGGTGCAGAGATCGGGATCGATCTTGTAGGCGTCTTCCCCTTCCGAGATCGCCTCGACCGGGCAGACAGCCTCGCACGCACCGCAGGAAGTGCAGAGTTCAGGATCAATCTTGTGCGCCATGGTTCTATCCTCCTCTTATGGGTTGCCGCACATCGACCGCACATAGTATCGGCAGTGCGGGATGTCCCGCAAGGGCAGAGATAAGTCCACCAATATAATAGACTATGTCTCGGTTCGACACACCCGATGCTGGGGGTCACCCCGACGAGTGAAGATCGTGAAGGGACGCTATCTCGACGCGGGCCTCTTTCAGCAGATCCCGGCAGACCTCTCGCGCGTCGCGATCAACACGTAGGCACACGCCGCAGTCCGAGCTCAAGTGCCGCGGCACCGGCATGAGCTTGACGCGATGGCCGGCCTGCCCGAGCACCTTCTCGGCCCGGATGGCATGATTGCTGGTGTGAAACAGGATCACCGCGAAGGATCCCTGCTCGTGGCCATTCATGGTCCTCCCCTCATGGTCCTCCCCTCATGGTCCTTGCCCTCATGGTTCTCCCCCTCACTGAGTTCACTGTCTGGAAGCCAGCAACCGCACCGCATCGATGGCCTGGGTGAGCTCGCCCGCGGTTGTGAACGCGCCAGCCGCGAAGCGGACGGTGCCTCCGGGCGCGCTTCCCAACGTGCGATGCGCCGCGGGGGCGCAGTGTAGCCCTACCCGGCACATCACGCCGAAGTCCTCATCCAATCGCAAGCCGACGTCGGAGCTTTCCCGGCCGGCGATATTGAACGAAACCGTCGCGACCCGGCAGTTGGCTTCAGGCGAGCCGTACACCGTGACGCCGCCGATCGCCGCCAAGCCATCCAGCAACGCCGCCGCGTGCTCGACGGTGCGTTCCCGCAGGCGATCGATTCCCTGGGCCCTGATCCAGCGGACGCCCGCCAACAAGCCCGCAAGCCCGACGACATTGAGGGTGCCACTCTCGTACTTGTCCGGAAGGAAGTCCGGCTGATGTTCCCGCTCGGAGCGGCTTCCCGTGCCCCCCTGATGGAGAGACGCGATGGAGTCCGGATCGGCTCGCTCTCCGAAGACCAACCCACCCGTGCCGGTAGGACCGCCGAGGGCCTTGTGTCCGGTGAACGCGAGCAGGTCGATCGCGTCCCGCTCCATGTCGATCGGGACGATCCCCGCCGTGGTTGCCGCATCGAGCAGGACCAGCACCCCATGGCGTCTGGCGATGCGCCCGATTTCGGCTACCGGCTGGATCGTCCCCACGACGTTCGAGGCGTGGCCGATCACGATCAGCCGGGTGGCCGGGCCGATGCGCCGTTCGACCTCGGCTGGATCGAGCTCGCCCCAGGGGGAGCAGGGCGCGACCGAGACGGCGACCCCGCGCGACTCGAGAAGACGCAGGGGCCGCATCACCGCGTTGTGCTCCATCGAGGTGGTCACGACGTGATCACCAGGACGGAGCAATCCATGGAGGGCGAGATTGATCGCCTCGGTCGCGTTCATGCCGAAGGTGACTCGCATCGGATCGGGACAACCCACGAGGGAGGCGATCTCCTCGCGCAGGTCGTAGACGATCCGGCCGGCCGCGATCGATCGGCGGTGGCCGGCCCGGCCGGGGTTGGCGCCCACCTCCTCCAGGAACCGCGTCATGGCCTCGGCCACCCCGGGCGGCTTCGGCCATGACGTGGCCGCATTATCCAGGTAGATCACCGAATCGGTCACGACGACCTCGTGATCAACAGCCGGAATCCGTCGCCCTCTTCCTTGACCTCCACCGTACAGCCCATGGATTGCGCTGTCCGGCGAACGTTCTCTCGCGATGTGACCGACTCGACCAGCACCTCTAGCTGGCCGGCGGCCCCCAGGGTGGCAATGGCCTTCCGCGCCCGCAGAACGGGCTCGGGACAGGACAGACCGCGTGCATCTACTTGAATCATCATCCTAACCCTCCCACGTCTCGCGCATGGTGAATCCGATCACAAGACAGAAGACAACACCGACCACGACCGCGATCTGTCCGTTCGGGCCGGGGCCGCCGACGATCAGTGCGCCATCCACCACCTTGTCGGGCACGCCGGCCAGGGCCCAGTTGTGGGCGAACGCGGCGCCGGTGATCATGCCCAGCACGAAGACGGCCGCATCACCGTCTCCCTCGCCCGAGAGAAAGAGTTGCCGCCCGGGGCATCCGCCGGCCAGGGCGAAGGCGAGCCCGGCCAGCACCATGCCCGCGAAGTTCCAGAGATGATTGCTGTGGGCCACCTTCTGGGCGGCGAATCCCCAACTCACCTGGCCCAAGAGGAGATTGGCGACGAAGGCGACGACCAACAGCGCCGCCACTCCGCTGATGAGGTGAACGTCGCGCGCCAAGATGATGTCACGAACGGATCCCATCGTGCAGAAGCGGGTGCGTTGAGCCAGGAAGCCGATCACCAGGCCCGCGCCGAGCGAGATGAGCACCGGCGCGAACATCGCGCCCGGACCCTTTTCGCTATAGAAGAGCAAGCCCGAGTGGACGAGCGCCAGCAGGGCCAGCAGGCCCATGAAGGCCGGCATGAGCCAGCCGACCGGCTTGTTGCGATGAGACCGCCCCAGCGAATAGCCCTGCCTGAGGAAGGCGACGCCGCCGGCGATGCCGGCGGTCAGGCCGAGGAGTCCCACGATGGCGTTGAGATCGCCGCCCGCCAGCCGAAGCAAGGCCCTCCAGGGACAACCCAGGAACGCCAGGGCACCGATCATTGCGAAGATGCCCAGGAAGAACCGCGCGATCGGCGCCGATCCGGTGCGAGACTTGAACTCCCCAAAGAGCGCAGCGGCCACGAAGGATCCCAGCACGAAGCCCGGGATCTCGGGGCGTAGGTACTGGACCACGCCGGCCCGGTGCCAGCCGAGCGCACCGGCGATATCGCGCTCGAAGCAGGCCACGCAGATGCCCATGTTCGGTGGGTTGCCCCACTTCTGCAGGAGAGCCGCCAGCAGGCCAATGACGGCACCGACGGTGATGATCCCCGCGCGCGAGGCAAAGAAACGTAACGAAGAATCACGCATGCAACGTCCTCCTCTGTACTCGTGCATGTGTGCCCATCTACGTGTTCGCGCGAACACGCAGGCACATACACCGTCCTTGCCCGGCCAGGGCGAGGACGGATGCACTCACGGCCAGTCCCGGCCGGCCGTGATCAGAGAGAACGCAACGAGAGGATCCCGAGCGGAGGCTCCATCACGACCAGCGGGCACGGTCAGCCCGTGGGCGCCACCCGGCGCCCGGTCGTGACAATCAGGTTTGAGAGCGGATCAGTTGAATCAAACCGCTGATCACTACCTGAGTCCTCCTTTCTCGCTTTGGGTGGGATGATGGCGCTGCTTTCGCGCGCCGTCGCTTGTGAAAGCGGGCAAACGCGCGCATGGACAGAGTATGCTGGATCCAGCGCGGCGTGTCTATCCTCTTGCGATCCGACCTGCAAGCAACGCGGGATCGAGAATCCGCCGAGTAGTCGTCTCGCCGCCACAACGTCGCACCCCCGTCGGTCCGAGGAAGCGCCGGGGCCTCGGCCAGCGATCGGCCTGTCGAGCGATCGGCCCGGCGTGCGATTGGCCCGTCGAGCGATTGCATCGGCCGACCCCAGTGGCCGGAGGCATTCCCGGCGAGGTCTCGGGTGCCAGCCGTGTGGGTAGAAAAGGGGATGCGGACGTCAGTCTAAGGTGCAGCGGTGTGACCGGCCTGGCCCGAACCATCGCAGAGGGGTCCCTCCCGGGGCTCCCTTAAGGCCTTTTGCCTCAACCGGATCTGGCCTAGGCTACACAGTGTCGGCTGGATGAAGCGAGATGTGCTGTATCAGGAGGGAGACGGCGAGATGTCACGACGCATAGTCGCGCTGATACTGGTGCTGGGGGGTGCCGGCCTGGCGCTGGTTCCCATGGCCTGTGATGACGATAGCACCGCCCCCGACTACTCCCGTCCCGCTGCGGTGACCCTCTCGACGGCTTCGGTGACGAGCAGCTCGATCACCCTCATGTGGCTGGCGCCCGGTGACGACGGAACCGAGGGCCGGGCTTCGGTCTACGATCTGCGCTATTCAGAGACGCCCAATCTCGTCGCGAACTGGTGGGATTCGGTGGCGACCCCCTTCGAGGGCGAGCCCCGGCCGGCTCTTCCCGGAGAGATCGACAGCATCACCGTTGGCGATCTGGTCCCCGCAACGACCTACTACTTCGCGCTGCGCACCGGCGATGAGGTGCCCAACTGGTCGGCGATCTCGAACGTTCATGAAGAGA
>CAZZIF010000034.1:0-11077 GCA_964654025.1 uncultured bacterium | reverse complement strand
GTCTACGTCCGAAGGAGGTGGCATGCCCGAGGCCCGCCGGCGTCCAGCCATGCTCGCGTTGCTTGAGCCGGCCGGCACGGTGTCTTCTGAGCCGGCCAGCACGCCATGCGGTCTGCGGGTCGCGCGATTGGCTCTTCTGCTGGCCGGCCTGCTCATCGGTGTGCTACCCGGATCCCCGGCCGGATGGTTGGCCGCCTCGCCCGTCGCGGCGGATGATTTCCCTATTCCACAGATTCCCTGGCAACCACGAGGCTATGTTTGCCAGCGGACTCCGGGGCCGATCGAGATCGACGGCGTCCTGGAAGAGGCCTGGGACCGGGCCCCCTGGACCGAGCCCTTCGTCGACATCGAGGGTAGTCTCAAGCCCCTGCCCTATCTGAACACGCGGGCCAAGATGCTGTGGGACGATGACTACTTCTACGTGGCGGCCTTCCTCGAGCAGCCCCATGTGTGGGCCACGCTGCGCAAGCGCGATTCGGTGATTTACCACGATGATGATTTCGAGGTCTTCATCGATCCGAATGGTGACACGCACGAGTACTACGAGCTGGAGGTGAATGCCCTGGGCACCGAGTGGGATCTGCTCTTGCTGAAGCCCTATCGCGATGGAGCCCCCGCCGTCGACGCGTGGGACATCCAGGGACTGCAGACGGGCGTGGCCATTCACGGCACACTCAACGATTCCCGTGACCGTGACGAGGGTTGGTCGATCGAGATCGCGTTTCCCTGGGACGTGCTCGAAGAGTGCGCCCACCGGCCAGTGCCGCCGGGCGACGGCGATCTGTGGCGCGTGAACTTCTCACGCGTGGAGTGGCGGAAAGACGTGGTCGGAGACGGGTACGTCAAGGCGAAGGATCCAGCCACCGGTCGCGCGTTCCCCGAGCACAACTGGGTCTGGTCGCCCCAGGGGTTGATCGCGATGCACTACCCCGAGATGTGGGGCTACGTGGAGTTTCGCGCGACGGATCCATCGGCGGCCTCCCCACCGGCGGCCTCCCCATCGGCGGCCTCCCCATCGGCGGCCTCCCCATCGGCGGCTTCCCCATCGGTGGCCACCCCATCCGCACTGGCTTCCCCGGCGACGGCCCTGGTGCCCTCACCGCCCGAGCAAGACCGTCACGCGTTCCGCCTGCGTCAGGTCTACTACAAGCAGAAGAACCATCACGCCCGTCACGGCCTCTACGCTACCCGGCTCGAGGATCTCACGGCCCAAGCGCCCGTGATCCCCAACTGGGAACGATTGCTCGCAGACCTAACCCTGGTGGCGACGCCCGACACCTACGTGATCATGCTCGAGGGGCCCGATGGGTGGACACACTTCGTGCGCGAAGACGGAAGGGCGTGGCGACGTCCCGCTACCGCGACACCGGCGCAACGGTAGGAGGCTTGCGTGAATCTGACCTGGCTGGACTGGTGCATCGTTGCGGCCGTCCTGCTCTTCATGGCCTCCAGTGTCCATTTCGGACGGCGCCGCATGCAGAGCGTGGCGGACTTCCTGGCGGCCGGACGCACGGCGGGCCGCTACCTGCTCAGCGTGGCCAGCGGTGTGGCCGGCTTGGGTGCCATCACGATCGTCGGCCTGCTGGAGATGAACTACGTCGCCGGGTTCTCCATGTCCTGGTGGGGGCTCACCATGGGTGTGGTCATCTTGATCATGACCGCATCGGGCTGGGTCATCTACCGGTTTCGCGAAACCCGATCGCTCACCCTGGCCGAGTTCTTCGAACGCCGGTACAGCCGCCGGTTTCGCGTGTTCGCCGGGATCGTCGCGTTCGGCTCCGGCATCATCAACTTCGGGATCTTCCCCTCCGTGGGCGCGCGATTCTTCATCCACTTCTGCGGATTGCCTCCCGAGCTGCATCTGTTGGGATTGACTGTTCCGATGTTCCCGCTCGTCATGATCATGCTGCTGTCGATCGCCCTCTTCTTCGTCTTCTCGGGGGGGCAGATCACGATCCTGATCGCCGACTTCATTCAAGGCGTTTTCGTCAATGTGGTCTTCATCGCGCTGGTCTTGTTCCTGCTCACGCAGATCGAATGGAACCAGATCCTCGAAGCACTGCAGATGGCTCCGGAGAACGCGTCGCTCATCAATCCGTTCAAGACCGGTCACGTCGAAGACTTCAATCTCGTCTACTTCCTGATCGGGATCTTCGGCGTCTTCTATGGCGCCATGTCATGGCAGGGAACGCAGGGCTACAACACCTCGGCCAAAAGCGCCCATGAGGCAAAGATGGCCGCCATGCTGAGCAACTGGCGTAACTTCCCGCAGAATCTCTTTCTTCTCATCGTGCCGATCATCGCCTACACGGTGTTGCACCACCCCGACTTCGCCGCGATCGCCGAGCATGTTCGCGCGGTCGTCGGCGGCATCGACAACGAAGCGGTGCAAAGCCAGCTGCGCACACCGATCGTGTTGACCCACCTGCTGGGCATGGGACTCATGGGCGCCTTCGCGGCCGTCATGCTGGCGGCCTTCATCAGTACCCACGACACCTACTTGCATTCCTGGGGCAGCATCTTCATCCAGGATGTCGTGATGCCGTTTCGCAAGACCCCGCTGAGTAGCCGCCAGCACTTGCGTGTGTTGCGCTGGTCGATCTTCGGGGTGGCCGTCTTCATCTTCTTCTTCAGCCTGTTGTTCCAGCAGAGCGAGTACATCTTCCTCTTCTTCGCCATCACCGGCGCCATCTTCGCTGGCGGATCCGGAGCGGTCATCATTGGTGGCTTGTACTGGAAGCGCGGCACGACGGCGGCGGCCTGGTCGGCCATGCTGGCCGGATCGACGATCGCCGTTGGGGGGATCTTGGTCCACCAGCTACCCGAGAGCCTGTTCACGGTTTCCCGGGACAGCGCGCCCGCCTTCGAGCGTTCTTTCTGGAACGCCTTCGAGTGGCTCTACCACATCAACGGGCAGCAGTACTGGGCGGTGGCGATGTTCGTTTCGAGCCTGTTGTACGTGGTGGTCTCACTGGCCGGCCGGGGCAAGCCGGCCGACCTCGACCGCTTGCTGCACCGGGGGATCCATTCCACGGAGGAGAATCACGAAATCCGCCGGCTCGCCCCTGGGCGGGGTTGGCGGATCCTGGGCATGGGGCGCGAGTTCAGCCGGGGCGACCGCGTGATCTTCATCGTGACCTATGTATGGACGGTGCTCAGTACACTCGTCTTCGTCATGGGCACCATCTACAATCTCAGCCACGAACAACCCGAACCGGGCGGGGTGCCACTGCCCGCCGCGGTCGAGAGCGAGGTGGCCGCGCTGAGGGGGTGGGTGGACGAAGGCCGGTTTGCGGAAGCCGAGACTCGGCTGGGGGATCTGCTGGCCGTCGTACCACCGGAAGGCGAGACGAGGGTGCGGCGCCAGCTCGGGCTCTGCTATCTTGGGCAAGAGCGTTTCGATGACGCCAGCGAGGCCCTGGAGGCAGTCGTAGCGCGAACGCCGACTTGGGGGCAGGTTTGGTCCGAGCTGTCGAAGGCGGCCTATGGCGCGGGCGATATCGAGCGATCTCAATACGCGGCCGAGATGGGCCGGATCCATCTGGATCGGATGAGCCGTCTGTGGTCACGGTACTGGTACGTCTACGTCGTCATTCAGGTGGTGCTCTCGAGCTTGGTCGTGCTCTGGTTCAGCCTGGGAGGCGTGCGTGACATCCGGCGCATGCTCTCGCGGCTCGACCGGCTGCGGCGGGATGTCACCGATGACGGCCAGGTGCATGGTCCGTGACGGCCCGGTGCACGGTTTGTAACGGCCCGGTGCATGGTCCGTGACGGGCCGGGGTGCGCCCCACGGGCCGTGCGGCCCAAGATAGAATGAGGATGCCATGAGCCAACTGCATCGTGCTCCCGGTGGACCTCTGCTCACGCGCGCGGAGGTGTCATCGTGCGGCCCCAGCATCGAGGACCCCTCGGCGGTGTTCAATCCCGGCGCGGTCTTCTGGCAAGGCCGGATCCACCTGATGCTGCGCGTGCAGACACGGGGACGGGAGACCTTCCTGGTGATGGCCCGCAGCGAGGACGGCACCGCCTTCGACATCGCCCCGGCCCCGGTGGCCATCCCCGCGTTGCAGGCTCAACCGGAACGGGTGTTTCACGCGTACGATCCGCGCCTCACGGTACTGGAGGGCTCGGTTCACGGCTTGGTGGCGCTCGACTACGACGACCGCACCGGTCTGGGTCTTCTGCGCAGCCAGGATCTTGCGACCTGGGAGTTCGTGGGCGAGGTCTCGACCGAGGACACCCGCAATGGTGTGCTGTTCCCCGAGAGAATCGGCGGCCGTTATGTGCGGCTGGAGCGGCCCAACCGAATCGAGCGGGTGGACGGGCCGCGAGGGGGCGACGAGATCTGGTTGGCTACCTCCTCCGACCTGCTGACGTGGCAGCTGGAGCGACCCGTGGCCCGCGGGCGGGCGCGCTTCTGGGATGAGCTCATCGGACCCGGGCCGCCCCCGATCAAGACGACCAGCGGTTGGTTGCTTCTCTACCACGGCATTGCCACCCACTTCGGCTCGGCCAACATCTATCAGGTGGGCGCCATGTTGCTCGATCTGCAGGATCCATCGGTCGTGCTCGCCCGCACCCGGAACAACATTCTCGAGCCGCGGGAAGAGTGGGAGCTGTGCGGTCAGGTGCCCAATGTGGTGTTTCCCACCGGCCTGGTGGCGAGCGAGGTGGACGAGACGGGGATGGCCGCCGACGGGAGCCCCTTCTTGCTCTACTACGGCGCGGCCGACACGGTGGTCGGTCTCGCCACGGGTAAGGTCGCCGATCTCGTGTCGGCCTGCTGGAACGATTGATGAGGGGGAGCGGGTTCGTGGCACGGTTGCCGAAGAAGGTTCACATCGTCTCGCACACCCACTGGGATCGCGAGTGGTACCAGACGTTCCATGAGTTCCGTGTGGATCTCGAGCGAGTCATGGCGCAGGTTCTGGAGCGGCTCGAGAACGACGACGCATTCCGCCACTTCGTGCTCGATGGCCAGACCCTCTTGCTCGAGGATTACCTCGCACTGCATCCGGAGGATGGACCGCGGATCCGCGAACTGGTCGAGCACGGCGCGCTCTCGATCGGTCCCTGGTATGTTTTGCCAGATGAATTTCTGGTGAGCGGCGAGGCGATGGTACGCAATCTCCTGCTGGGCCACCACACCAGCCGGCCGCTGGGGGGTGCTCAAGCGGTCGGCTACCTACCCGACACCTTCGGCCACTTCGCGCAACTGCCCCAGATTCTGAAGAGGGCCGGCGTCGACTCGTTCATCTACACCCGCGGCAACGGCGACGAACTCGAGACACTGGGTCACGAGTACCGCTGGCAGGCGCCCGACGGCAGCACGGTGCTGGCGATCCAGCAGTGTCGCGGGTACTGCAACGGCGGAGGATTGGGCTACGACGAGATCTGGCACGCCCACACCCATCGGGAAGCGCGGCCCGAGCGAGCGGTCGAGCAGGTGCGGGAACTCTTCGATGAGATGGCGCGCCTTAGCCGAGGGGACGTCTACCTCCTGAACAACGGATGTGATCACTTCCCGCCGCAGCCGCGCTTCGCGGCCATTCTCGAGAGCTTGCGCATGGCGTTTCCCGAAGTGGAGTTCGTGCATGGTTCCCTGGCGGGGTACGTGGCCGAGGTCGAGGCGTCGGGCAGGGCGACCCAGCGCTATCAGGGCGATCTCTTGGGAGGGAAGTATCATCCGATCCTCTCCGGCGTCTGGTCCGCGCGGATGGAGCTGAAACAGGCCAACGACCGCTGCCAAAGCCTCCTCGCCCAGCAGCTGGAACCGTTGCTGTGCTACACGCATTTCGTCCATGGGCATCCCTACCCCGTGGCGATGGCTCGCTCGGCCTGGATGCTCCTGCTGCAGAACCATCCCCACGATTCGATCTGCGGGTGCAGCACGGATGCAGTGCATCGCGAGATGATGCCCCGCTTCGCGGGCGTGATCGAGACCGGCGAACAACTCATGCGGCGGGCCATGCGGGATTTGGTGCCGCTGTTCGGCCGGCGGGAGGAGGAGGACCGGGACACGGTCGTCAATGTTTTCAACCCGCTTCCGCGCGAGCGTGACGAAGTGGTCGAACGCTGGGTGGTGCTGCAACCCCGGGGGTACGATTTCGAGCGGCTGGCGCTCTTCGACGAATCGGGGCGGCGGGTTCCCTGTGAGATCGAACCCCCTCGTTTCGCCGAACGCTTCTGGGGCATCGACTACCGCACCCAGCTGCGCGGGGAGGATCAGCGCACCCGATACGAAGCCTACCGGGCCAGGTTCAACGAACGAATGAATCGCCCGGCCGCGGAAGCGGACCGGAGTGATGCCTTTCTGTGCCTGCGGTTTCTTGCGGAGAATCTGCCACCGGTTGGTCACCGGCGGTACGTGTTGCGCGAGGTTTCCTCGGAAGGGGGGCTCACGGGCGCGGAGTCTGCGAAGAAGAGGGGCTCTGGACAGAACCTGGAGCTGGTTCGAGTCAGCGCAGGTGGCGCGGTCGGTGCGGTCGGTGCGGTCGACACGGTCGGTGCAGCTGGTGCAGTCGACGCGATTGGTGCAGTCGGTGCGGTCGACGCGGTCGGTGCAGCCGACGCGGTGACTCTCGAGAACCGGCGGTGCCGGGTGTGTCTGCATGCCAACGGCACCATCGACTTGACCGAACCGGCCACGGGCCGGACGTACCGGGGACTGGGGTTCTTGCTGGATCGCGGTGACGCCGGCGACGAGTACGACTTCTCGCCGGCCGGTGAGGATGTGACCGGAAGCGAGAACCTCCGGGAGGGAACCCTGCGCATCCTCGAAACGGGTGGGCTGATCGGGGCCGCGGAAGCGACGTTCGCTCTCTCCTTGCCGAGCGAGCTGTCGCCTGATCGCAAGACGCGGGTGTCGGAATGCGTGGACTGTCCCGTGACGGTACGGGTGACGCTACGAGGCCAGGATCCCTGCGCTCAGATCAGGATCGAATTCGAGAACCGTGCCAGGGACCACCGCCTGCAGATCTGTTTCCCCACGCCGCTGTCCACCGAACAGGTCGTCACCGACGCACACTTCTATCTCCACGAGCGACCCCTCGCGCCGGAGGGCGGTGATGACTGGGTTCAGCCACATCCGGGCACTCACCCGCAGCAGGAGTTCTCGATCCTTCGTGACGACGGAGGCGGCTTGGCCGTGCTCGCCCGAGGCTTGCCCGAGATCGAGGGTTACTCAACGCCGGATGGCACGGCGGGCTTGCGTGTCACCTTGTTGCGCTCGGTCGGTTGGCTGTCGAGAGACGATTTCCCGGCGCGCAAATTCGCCAATGCGGGTCCTACGCTCGAGACACCGGAAGCGCAGTGCCCGGGCCGGCACGTGTATCACCTGGCTCTGCGAGCGTTCGGTCCCGACGAAGCACTGGCTGAAATCAAGCAGGAGTCGTTGCGCTGGCGGGCCGAAGTCGTGACCACGCAAGGAGTGTTCGAGGGAAGCCTCGCGGGCGAGAGCTTCCTCGTGCGGCACGCGGATCGCCGCGTCGCCGTATCCGCCATCAAGCGGCACGAAGAGCGGGATACGCTGATCGTGCGTGTCTACAACCTTACACGTGACGAAGTTGCCGATCGCCTGGAGGTGGGAGCGGCCCTTGTTTCCGCGTGGAGGACAGACCTTCTGGAGAGGCGCGGAGAATCCGTGGAGCTCGAAGGAGAGAGGATCGTGCCACTAACACTGGGTCCGCACGAGATCGCCACGGTGGAAATGGCTTTTCTCAGGACGCGGCCCTCTAGCGCGGATGATTGACACCTTCCCGGTGCACCCCCATATCGGCTATCCTTAAAGGAGTCGATCGGCAACCAGCCTGGAGGTGCGCATGCGCCCACCCTCCATACCTCGTTTCCTTGCAGTGGCCATCCCGGTGGTGAGCCTCCATCTCGCCCTGTCACTGGCCGCCCCGCTTGCCCCCGCGCAGGCGCAAACGCTTGATCTACCACCACATCCTCGACTGATCGTCCATGGGACCGCCGAGAACTCGGGCCGATTGGAAGAGCTGCGCGAACAGGTCGACGAAACCGGCGATCCAGTGGACTGGAGCGAGCGCAAGCGTTTGCTGGTGCTGGCGTTCCGCTCCCTGCGGGCCGGGTCGTGGTTCTGGTACCAGCGCAACCTCGAGTCGCAGTGGGGGCAGTGGCCGATTCGCCAGAACGGACAGTTCCGTTGCCTTGCGACCCTGGCCCTCACCGATCTGCTCATGAAAGACAAAGGCTCGTTCTATCCGGAGTACTCGAGCGGACGGATCTACGCCCAGAAGGCGAATTCGTTTCTGCACTGGTGGCGCGAGCACGGGCACTACCACTGGGGACAAGAGGACGGAGATGACAACCAGCTCGGATATGCCGAGCTGCTAGCCGGGTACGCGCTCTTCTACGACTGGTGCTACGACGCGCTCTCGGTCCCCGAGCGCGCTTACCATGCCCGGGCCATCTATCACATGCTCACGGATGAAGAGCGCCTCTACCATTTCTCGCAGGGTGACTGGCGTTTCGCGGCCTGGTACGACAACAATCATATGGGCGTGATCTTCGGGGCCGCCGGCTTGGCGGCGCTGGCTTTGGATCAGGATGATCCCATCTTCAATGCCACCGCGCGCGATTCGATTGCTTGGTACCGGGAGAAGGCGGCCGAGCGTGTCCGCAACTACTTGAATGTCAGCTATCCGGGGGAAGGCGCCGGCATCGAGGGCATGCTCTACGCGATGTACGGTATGAACCTTGCCCTACCCTATGCCCTGGCGACGCAGCGGCTGCGCACGGTGGATGCCGGCTACGACTCCTTGCCGGCGAGCATGCGCGTGGATGGACCGCGCAATGCGTTCCAGACGCCCACGTGGCTGTACTATGAGCAGCTCCCATTCAACACGTGTGGGGCCACCCCGCTCAATGACACGTCGGTCCCGCCTTACGACCTTCACCCCAGCTTTCGGGCGTGGGCCTGGCTGCCCGCCTTCTCCACGAGTGAAGATCCCAATCTGGGCGCGCCGTTCTTCCGCACGATCTACCCGCCCGCCACGATCGCCGATGCGGTGATGACGGCGTTCGACTACCAGAATCCAACCCCGGCGGATGATCCGTTCGATGTGCGCGAGCCCACGGCCGCCGAGCCCGAGTGTGTGCCGGGCCGTCTCAACAGCGAGGGTATTCTGCTGGCCTGGCCGGAGTCGGCGTCCCACCCGACGCTCGATCCGGCCGACCTGCCGCCGAGCGCCTACTTCGCCGGGCGCGGCGTGACCTACTTCCGAACGGGCGTGCAGTTGCTGAAGCCCGATGGGACGCTCGACTGGAAACCCGATTCTTGTTTGATCACGTTCGAATGCCGCCGGCCGCCGACCTATCCGCCAGGGTACAATCGCTGGAGGGGCCACACTCAGCAGGACGTCAATCACTTCACCTTGTTCTTCGCGCGGCAACCCCTCTTCTACGATACCGGCTACGCGGGATGGGGAGACTATCCTTCCTTCTTCTCACGCGGCCACAACCTGCATCAGATTCGGATCGGGGGCGGCTCCTGGCAGGACTTCACCGAGTACTTCGCCATGGGAGAGCCCATCGGGTCGGTGATCGGCTCGGGCGTGGGGCCGTCGATGGCCGGGGGAATCAACACCGACTGCTGGTCATCGGATGTGCTTCGCAGCGTGCGGCGCATGGTCGTGTTGCCCCGGCCGGGTGAGCCGGCGCCGTACGTCTTGCTGCATGACGACTTCGAGCTGGCCTCCGAAGGAACCGTGCGGGCCATCATGCACACGGCGAACGAAGTCGAGGGCGGCACGGCCAACATGCCGCAGATCGAAGGCAATGTCGCCCGCTGGCACAAGGAAGATGCCCGAGCCGTTCTGGCGTTTCTTTCTCCCCAGTCGATGGATGTGTCGACCGGTCCGCTGGCGCCCAGTGATACGACCGACTGGCCGGTTCATTGGGAGATCATGGCAGAAGTGCCGGAGGCCGGTACCCGCCATCAGATCGTGAGCCTGGTGGAGCCTCGCTATACCGACGACCCCGGTCAGGAGCTGCTCGATGCGACCTTGACGATATCGACCAGCGATCCGCAAGGCCTGGCCTATCAGATCGACAGCGGCCGGCTCATCGATGTCGTCGCCTTCCGTCCCTATGATCGCACCGGGATCTGGTGGATCTATCCTGAGGGCCTTGATCCAATCCAGGTCGAAGGCGGGAGCCTGGTGGTGATTCGATTCGACGAGTCCCTCGACGGCCGGCACGGCGTTCGCGCCGATCGGATCCGCGGCGACCGCACTCGCAACGACCGCAGCCGCGGCGATCGCATCGGCGCCGATCGGATCCGCGGCGGGCTGCTGAGCGGGGCAGGACGAATCACTTATCGGGGGCGCTTGATCGCTGCAGTCGCCGGCGATGCCGCAACCTCCTTCTCTTTCTCGGAGACCGGATCGGTTGGAGCGGACGGAGTGGACCGATCGGACGGGCGGGACGGATCAGATGGGCAGCGCGAATCGAACGGGCGGGACGGATCAGACGGATCGGATGGAACCGCCGGCCGAACCGGATCAGACATGCGAAGCGGACCCGACGTGCGACTCATTCCCAATCCTCTCCAGCGGGGTGATAGGATCCTCTGGAGCGCTAGGGAAGCGCCGCTCACGATCGGCGTGTACGATGTGTCCGGACGTCTGGTACGGACACTGGGCGGCCGAGTGAGCCAAGATCCGGCGCGCATCACCTGCGATGGACGATCCGCGAATGGGAGCGTGCTGCCCGACGGCCTGTACTTCTTGCGGATCCGGCAGGGCGATGCGGAGTGGAACCGGCGGGTCGTGGTCGTGCAGTGACGCCCGGGAGCGGGCCGATAGCCAGTCAGCGAGGGCCGCTCAGCGACGCTCAGCGGGGCGGCTCACCGGGCCCGGTTGTCGGCTATCGGATGACGATCATCCGCGTCGTGGCGCGCGCATCTCCGGTCCGCACCGCCAGGATGTACCAACCCGCCGGCACGGGCCGGCCCCCGGCATCGCAACCATCCCAACGAACCCCTTGAGTACCCGAGGCGCCAAGCGGCCGGCACCCGGTCGACAGGTCACGAATCCGGCGGCCGGAGGCATCGAAT
>CAZZIF010000033.1:0-21605 GCA_964654025.1 uncultured bacterium | reverse complement strand
CAATCGTCCCAATGTTCACGTGGGGCTTGGTTCTTTCGAATTTCTCCTTGCTCATCTTCGAGCTCCCTCCTCAAAGCGCACTTCTTCCCGGCGTCCCAGCTTCCGAGGGCACAGGACCACACGGAACGGACATGTCCTGCCCTCTTTGGGCCGCAATGCCCGGGGACCGTTCGATGATTTATCCTGTTCTGCCGGTGGAGCCGCTCAGGGCTCAGCCAGGCTTTTCCGGACCCTGTCTAGGTGAGCGAGCCGCCTTCGTCGGCGTTCGCCCTCCCCCCTGGCTGCGGAGTCGTAGGCTTGGGTAGACGCAAGGTCCGATATGTGCCTATTCGATCCGGAAGTCCCTGATGGGAAGCCGTTGGCTCTCCTGGTGACTCCGCAGGTTGTCGCCGCTGCCGGGCAAGCCGGTCATGCGGCCCGTTTGACGCTCTCCCCTAGAACCGATAGTGCGCGAAGGCCCGGTTGGCCTCGGCCATCCGGTGCGTATCCTCACGCTTCTTGATCGAGGAACCCTCGTTCTTCGATGCCGCCAGCAGCTCGCCGGCCAGCTTCTCTTCCATCGTGTGCTCCGGACGCTTCACGGAGAACCCGATGATCCAGCGCAGCGCCAGCGCGGTGCGGCGATCGGGCTTGACCTCGACCGGAACCTGATAGGTGGCGCCACCGACGCGGCGCGACTTGACCTCGATGTTGGGCTTCACGTTGTTGACGCCCTGCTTCAGGACCGACAACCCATCCTGGCCGGTCTTCTTGCCCAGGATGTCGATGCAGTTGTACAGAATGCGCTCGGCGGTGCTCTTCTTGCCGGCCTTCATGATATAATTGATGAACTTCGTCACCAGCACGCTGTTGTGCTTCGGATCCGGCAGGATCTCCCGCTTCGTAATCTTCGCCCGCCTCGGCATCGAATCTAGCCTCCCAACAAATAGGTCGATTCTCGCGTGATCTCGCGCCCTGTCCCGCTAGCGCCCCAGTTCTCTTCGCGGCTTAGCTGGCCTTCTTGGGCCGCTTGGTTCCGTACTTCGAACGGCTCTGCCGGCGGTTGTCGACGCCACTGGCATCGAGCGCGCCGCGAACGATGTGGTAGCGCACGCCCGGCAGATCCTTCACACGGCCGCCGCGAATGAGCACGATCGAGTGCTCTTGCAGGTTGTGACCCTCTCCCGGAATGTAGGCTGTGACCTCGATCCCGTTCGTCAGACGCACACGCGCTACCTTCCGCATGGCCGAGTTCGGCTTCTTCGGGGTCGTGGTATAGACACGGGTGCAAACGCCTCGTTTCTGAGGGCAGGCCTTCAGGGCCGGCGCACCGGTCTTCGCAATAACACGCTTGCGTCCGTTGCGGACCAGCTGGTTCAACGTGGGCACACCCATCACTCCTTCGTCGATCAGACCTTGATCGCGTTTATCGCCTGATTTGGTCCGGCCTTAGGCCGGGTGGCGACACAATGCATTTCGACGCACAAACGCAGATTCTACTCATCGGATCCTGCGTTGTCAACTATCGGATGAATCGCTTTCTTCTTCCGATTTCGGCTCGGCCTCCAGCGTCCCGACCCCGTTCATGAGCGAGAAGCCCAGCAGGAGGTCTTCCTCCTCATCCTCTTCGGGCTCCACGTCCAGGGGCACCGACCGAAGCTTGCGCAGTGCCGGCAGGCCGGTCCCTGCCGGGATAAGTTGCCCAATGGCAACGTTTTCCTTCAATCCGCGCAGCGGATCCACGCTCCCGTGAATGCTCGCTTCGGTCAGGATTCGCGTGGTCTCCTGGAACGAGGCGGCCGATACGAAGCTGTGCGTCGAGAGGCTCGCCTTCGTAATCCCGAGCAGCAAGGGCGTGAAACGCGCCGGAGATCCCCCCTCCTGCACGACCGATTCCTGCTCCTCACGCAGCACGATTTTGTCGACCATCTCGCCCTCGAGGAAGCGGGTGTCGCCCGGGTCCTCGATGCGTACCTTCTGGAGCATCTGGCGGACGATAATCTCGACATGCTTGTCGTCGATCGGTACGCCCTGCTGGCGGTAGACCTCCTGGATCTGGTCGACCAGGTACTCCTGAACCTCCTTGATACCGCGCACCCGCAGGATGTCGTGCGGATTGACGGCTCCGTCGGTCAGGGGCTGCCCGGCCTGCACGAAGTCGCCCTCCTGGACGTGAAGGTGCTTGCCGTGCGGAATCAAGTATTCGCGTTCGTCCTCGCCGTCCTCGGAAACCACGATGATCTTGCGAAGCCCGCGGGTGAGCTTGCCGAGCTTCACCACCCCGTTGATCTCGCTGATCGTGGCCTGGTCCTTCGGCCGGCGCGCCTCGAAGAGTTCGGAAACGCGGGGCAGACCGGCGGTGATGTCGCGCGTCTTGCCCGAAGCCCGCCGCAGGGTAGCCAGCACATCGCCCGGCTTGACCTTCTGGCCGTCACGCATGACCAGCCGCGCGCCGGTGGGCACCGCGAAGCGCTGCGACGCGCCGCCCTTCGAGGGAATGACGTCGATGTGCGGGTGGAGGCGCTTCTCGCGATCCTCCACGATCACGAGCTCACGCTTGCTGGTGGTCTCGTCGACCTGGTCGCGGAGTGTGACCTTCTCCTTGATGTCGACAAACCGCACCGTGCCGGCGACGGTCGAGATGATCGGCACGTTGTAGGTGTCCCACTCGAAGAGCACCTCGTTGCGCTTCACCTGAGCACCATCGGCGACCAGCATGGTCGTGCCGTAGCCGGGCTGGAAGCGGTCGATCACGCGCCCGTCGTCGTCCAGCAGCTCGATCTCGCCGCGGCGCGCGACGTTGACATTGGTGCCGTCGCGACGTTCGATGACGCGCATGTTCTTGTACCGGATCGCCGCCGAGCGGCGCGCCCGGACCGAGGACTGTTCAACGACCAATGAGGCGGTTCCACCAATGTGGAACGTCCGTAGCGTGAGCTGGGTCCCCGGCTCACCGATGCTCTGCGCGGCAATCACGCCGACCGCCTCGCCCATGCTCACCAGGTTGCCCGAGGACAGGTCGCGCCCGTAGCACTTGGCACAGATGCCGCGGCGCGACTCGCAGGTGAGCACGCTGCGGATCATGGCCGAGTCGATCCCGGACTTCTCGATCCGGTCGGCGATCGGCTCGGTGATCACTTCGCCCGACTCGATGATCAACTCGTCGGTCTGGGGATCGTAGATGTCGTCGACGCACACGCGGCCCAGAATGCGGTCGTGCAACGGCTCGACGATCTGCTCGCCGTCCTTGAGCGCCCCCCGCTCGATGCCGCGAATCGTCCCGCAATCGGGGATGGTGACAATGACATCTTGGGCCACGTCGACCAGACGCCGCGTGAGGTAGCCGGCATCCGCTGTCTTGAGCGCCGTGTCGGCCAGTCCCTTTCGTGCGCCGTGTGTCGAGATGAAGTACTCGAGAACCGTCAGACCTTCCTTGAAATTCCGGATCACCGGCTGCTCGATGACCTCCCCGGCCCCACCGGTCAGGCGCTTCTGAGGCTTGGCCATCAGCCCGCGCATGCCGGCCAGCTGGCGGATCTGCTCACGGCTGCCACGGGCGCCCGAGTCGGCCATCATCCAGATCGGGTTGAACCCCTGATCGATATCGGCCAGACCGGCCATGGTGACTTCCTCGACCTCGTTGCGCACCCGGGTCCAGGTCTCGACCACGCGATTTTGGCGTTCCCGCTCGGAGATCTTCTGGGAACGGTGTTCCTTGTTGATCCGGGCGACTTCCTTCTCGGCGGCCGCGATGATCTCCGGCTTCTGTCCAGGCACGACGATGTCGTCGATGCCCACCGTGATGCCGGCCATGGTGGCGTACTTGAAGCCGATCTCCTTGAGCTTGTCGAGGAAGATCGCGGTCGTCTTCTTGCCGAGCGCGTGGTAGCACCGGCTGACGAGCTGGCCGAGCAGCTTCTTGTTGAACGTGTCGTTGGCGTAGCCGAGTTCGTCCGGAATGACCTCGTTGAAGAGGATGCGCCCGGCGGTGGTCTCTTGAATTTCCCCGTTGATGCGACACTTGATGAGGGCGTGCAGCGCGATGTGATCGTGATCGAGCGCGGTAAGGACTTCCTCGGGACTGCCGAAGATCTTGCCGTCGCCCAGGGCGCCCTCGCGGAACTTCGTCAGGTAGTGGCACCCCAGCACGATGTCCTGGCTGGGCGTGGCGATGGGCCGGCCGCTGGCGGGAAGCAGGATGTTGTTCGTCGACATCATCAGCTCGCGCGATTCGATCTGCGCCGCCCAGGACAGCGGCACATGCACGGCCATCTGGTCGCCGTCGAAGTCGGCGTTGAAGGCCGCGCAAACCAGCGGATGGATGCGGATCGCCTTGCCCTCGACCAGCACCGGCTGGAACGCCTGGATCCCCAAGCGGTGCAGCGTCGGGGCTCGGTTCAGAAGCACCGGATGATCCTGGATGATCTCGCTCAGCACCTCCCAGACCTCGGGATGCTCGCGCTCGACGAACCGCTTGGCGCTCTTGACGGTCATCTGATGCGGACCATCCTCGAGCTGACGGATGATGAACGGCTTGAACAACTCGAGCGCCATCGTCTGGGGCAACCCACACTGGTTCATTTGCAGCTCGGGGCCCACGACGATCACGCTACGGCCCGAGTAGTCGACCCGCTTACCGAGCAAGTTCTGGCGGAAGCGGCCCTGCTTGCCCTTCAACATGTCGCTCAAAGACTTCAGCGGGCGGTTGCCCTGGCCGCGGACCGCGCGGGTGCGCCGACCGTTATCGAAGAGCGCATCGACGGCCTCCTGCAGCATACGCTTCTCGTTGCGCAGGATGACCTCCGGCGCCCGGATCTCCATCAAGCGCTTCAGCCGATTGTTGCGGTTGATCACGCGGCGGTAGAGATCGTTCAGGTCCGAGGTGGCGAAGCGGCCGCCCTCCAGCGGCACGAGCGGGCGCAGATCCGGTGGCAGCACCGGGACGGCCTCCAGAATCATCCAGTCGGGCAAGTTGCCGCTGTTGCGGAAGGCCTCGACGACCTTCAGCCGCTTCAGGATATCCTTCTTGCGCTGGACCGAGGTCTCGACCCGGGCCCGCTGGCGCAGGTCTTGCGACAGATCCTCCAGATCCATCGACTGGAGCATGTCGCGGATCGCCTGGGCGCCCATCTTGGCGGTGAAGTTGTAGGAGGCGTCCTCGGCCAGCTCGTGGTACTGGTCCTCGGAGATGAGCTCCTTGAACTTGTACGGCGTGTTGCCCGGATCGATCATCACGTAGGATTCGTAGTAGAGGATCCGCTCGAGCTGGCGCACCGGCATGTCGAGCAAGTGGCCGATGCGGCTGGGCACGCCCTTGAAGTACCAGATGTGCGAAACCGGCACGGCCAGCTCGATGTGGCCCATGCGCTCCCGACGCACGCTCGAGCGAGTAACCTCCACGCCGCACTTGTCGCAGATGACCCCCCGGTAGCGGATCATCTTGTAGCGCCCGCAGGCGCACTGCCAGTCCTTGACCGGCCCGAAGATCCGCTCGCAGAAGAGACCGTCGCGCTCCGGACGGAAGGTCCGGTAGTTGATCGTCTCGGGCTTGGTGACCTCGCCGTGACTCCAGCTACGGATCGTCTCAGGAGAGGCCAGCTGAATCCGGATTTTCGTGAAGTCGAATTTGCGCCGCATCTCCCGGTCCCGTTCGCGCATGCTGGGCAACGGCGGCCCTACGGACGGACTCGGGATGCGGAATTCGGTCGACTCGGTCATACTGGATCTCCTCTATTCGAACTGAATGTCCAGGCACAGACTCCGTAGCTCCTTGACGAGAACGTTGAACGACTCCGGCACACCGGGGTCGGGTGGGTTCTCGCCCTTGACGATCGACTCGTAGATCCGCGAGCGTCCCTCGACATCGTCGGACTTGACCGTCAGAAGCTCCTGCAGCGTGTGCGCGGCGCCATAGGCCTCCAGCGCCCACACCTCCATCTCGCCAAAGCGCTGGCCGCCGAACTGCGCCTTACCGCCCAGCGGCTGCTGGGTCACGAGCGAGTAAGGGCCGATCGACCGGGCGTGGATCTTGTCATCGACCAAGTGGCTCAGCTTGAGCATGTAGATGAACCCGACGGTGACCTGCTGGTGGAAGGGATCGCCGCTGCGGCCGTCATAGAGGGTCATCTTGCCATTCTCGGGCAACCCCGCTTCCCGCAGGCATTCCTTGATTTCAGTCACCGTCGCGCCGGCGAACACCGGGGTCTTGGCCCGGAAGCCGGTCTTGGCCGCCGCCCACCCGAGGTGCGTCTCCAGAACCTGCCCGATGTTCATACGCGACGGCACACCGAGGGGGTTGAGCACGATGTCGATGCAGGTGCCGTCGGGCATGTAGGGCATGTCTTCCTGCGGCAGCACCTTCGAGACCACACCCTTGTTGCCGTGGCGGCCGGCCATCTTGTCGCCCACCGACAGCTTGCGCTTCTTGGCGACGAAGACCTTGACGAGCTTCACGACGCCCGGCGGCAGCTCGTCGCCGCGCGTGATCTTCTCGATCTCCTTTTCTTCCTCGCGCTCAATGCGGTCGAGGGCGCGGGTGGCGAGATCGTATTGCATCCAGAACCGCTCATTGACCTGCGGGCTCTTGGCCACCTGGCAACGGTAGGGCAGGTCGTCGAAGACGAGCCGTTCGCGTAGCCGGTCCGGATTGCCCTTCGTGCCGGCCCGCACCAGGATCTCGCCGGTCTTCGCCGAGGTGATCCGCGCCAACACCTTGCCTTTCAGCATCGTCAGCAGCTCCTCGTCGCGGTTCTCGCGGACGAGCTGCATCTCCTTGCGGGTCTGACGCTTGATGCGGTCGACCTTCTTCTTCTCCCGCTTCTGCGTCGTCTCGTCCTTCTCCTTCCGGGAGAAGACCTTGACGTCGATCACCACCCCGTCCATGCCGGGCGGGGCCTTGAGCGAAGCGTCCCGCACGTCACCGGCCTTGTCGCCGAAGATCGCGCGCAGGAGACGCTCTTCGGGGGTGAGGTCGGTCTCGCCCTTGGGCGTGACCTTGCCGACCAGGATGTCACCGGCACGAACCGGGGCGCCTACGCGGATGATGCCGTCCTCGTCCAGGTACTTGAGGGCTTCCTCGCCCACGTTCGGGATCTCGCGGGTGATCTCTTCGACGCCGCGCTTGGTGTCACGGACCTGCAGCTCGAACTCCTCGATGTGGATCGAGGTGAAGATGTCCTCCTTCGTGAGCCGCTCACTGACCAGGATGGCGTCCTCGTAGTTGTAACCGCGCCAAGGCATGAAGGCGACCAGTACGTTGTAGCCCAGTGCCAGCTCGCCGCCCTCGGTGGCGTGTCCGTCGGCCAGCACCTGTCCGGCCTCGACCGTATCGCCCGGCTTGACGACCGGCCGCTGGTTGATGCAGGTGTCCTGGTTCGAGCGCTTGAACTTCGTCAGAACGTAGGTATCCAAGCCCGAGTCGTCGGTGAAGTCGACGAGCTGCGTGCCGCCGGTGTCGTAACGCACCGTGATCATCTCACCGGTGACGATCTCGACCGTGCCGGGCCGGCGCGCGAGCACCAGGGCGCCCGAATCGGCGGCCACCTTCGCTTCCAGACCCGTACCGACGAGCGGCGCGGCGGTCTTGAGCAACGGAACGGCCTGGCGCTGCATGTTGGCGCCCATCAGGGCACGGTTGGCGTCGTCGTGTTCCAGGAAAGGAATCAGCGCCGCGGCCGGGCTGACGATCTGGATCGGCGAGACGTCCATGTACTGGATGTCCTCGGCCTTGACAAACGGCACCTCGCCCTTCAGGCGCGCCGTGGTCGTCTTGCTGGAGAACTGGCCCTTGTCGTCGACGGGCTCATTGGCCTGCGCGATGATGGCCTCGTCCTCCTGGTCGGCCGACAGGAAGATGACGTCGGTGCTCACCTTGCCGCGTTTGACGAGGCGGTAGGGCGTCTCGAGGAATCCCAGGTCGTTGACCCGAGCGTAGGTGGACAGCGAGGAGATCAGCCCGATGTTCGGTCCCTCGGGCGTCTCGATCGGGCACATCCGCCCGTAGTGAGTGTAGTGGACGTCACGCACCTCGAACCCGGCCCGGTCACGCGTCAGACCGCCCGGTCCCAGCGCCGAGAGACGGCGCTTGTGCGTCAGCTCCGACAGCGGATTGGTCTGGTCCATGAACTGGCTGAGCTGGCTCGAGCCGAAGAAGCTTTGCACCACGGCCGAGATCGTGCGGGCGTTGATGAAATCGTAGGCGCTGACCTGCTCGGGTTCCTGCAGCGACATGCGCTCGCGGATGATCCGGGCCATGCGCGCCAGGCCGGTATTGAACTCCTTGGCCAGCAGCTCGCCCACCGAGCGAACCCGGCGGTTGCCGAGATGGTCGATGTCGTCGGTCTCGATCGGGATCGGGGCCTTGATCTCCTCGCTTTCGGCGATGCGCAGCATCAGCAGGTAGCGCAGGATCGCGGCGAAATCCTCTTTGCACAGTGTGGTCAGATCGTCCGGCGGCGCCTGGAAGCCATAGCGTTTCATCGGGCGCTTGCCGCCCAGCAGGTCCTCGTGTCGCAGCTTGCCGTTGAGCTTGTACCGGCCCACCTGCGCGAGATCGTAGCGCTTCGGGCTGAAGAAGAGCCGCGTCAGGTACTCGCGCGCGGTGTCGACCCGCGGAGGCTCACCGGGGCGCATCAAGCCGTAGATCCGCGCCAGGGCCTCTTCCTCGCTGGCGCACGCGTCCTTCTTGAGCGTGTTGCGGATGATGTCGGCTTCGTCCTGCAGCGGAATGTCGTAGACGGCCACGTCACTGGCCTCGATCTTCACCAGGCGCTTCAGAACGTCTTCGGTGATCTCCTGATTGCACTCCAGGAGGATCTCGCCGGTCTCGGGATCGATGATGTCCTCGGCGGCGATCCGGTGCACCAGCTGCTGGGTCTTCTTCGTCTTGAGTCCGCCCAGCTCGCGCTTCTCGATCTCGTAGAACAGGTCCAGAATGTCCTTGTCCGTCACGATGCCCAGCGCTTTGAGCAGGATCGTCGCCGGCAGCTTTCGCTTGCGATCGATGTGGACGTACATGATGTCCTTGACATCGATGCTGAACTCCACCCACGAGCCCCGGTAGGGGATGATGCGCGCATTGTAGAGACGCTTGCCGTTCGGGTGCGTCGTGCTCTCGAAGAAGACGCCCGGCGAACGGTGCAGCTGGCTGACGATGACGCGCTCGGCCCCGTTGATCACGAACGTACCGTGTTCGGTGATCAGCGGGATTTCGCCCAGGTAGACCTCCTGGGGCTCCATGATTTCCTTGTCGCGCTTCTTGCCGTCAACCTCTTCCCGAACCCGCAAGCGAAGCTTCACCTTGAGGGGCGCCGAGAAGGTCAGATCCCTCTCCTGGCACTCCACCACGCTGTACTTCGGCTCACCGATGTCATAGGAGACGAACTCCAGACAGAAGAGCCCCCGTGAATCCTCGATGGGAAACACGGAATGGAAGACCTCCTGCAGGCCCTCGCTGGTGCGCGCTTCAGGCGGGATGTCCCGCTGAAGAAAGCGCTGGAACGAGGCCATCTGGATGTCGAGCAGATTCGGGATCTCAATGAACGAGGTATCCAGCAACTTCGAGAAGCTGCGAACGGGAAGTGCGGCCGTACCAGTCAAGGTTCCTCCACCTGTTTCGGCCCTGGAAGGCCAATGCAAGGTTGACGGAAACGGGACCTGACCCCCGTGTTATGAGGACGATTCAGATCTGGCTCCCGGGATCCTTCCCCGTGATGCGTGAGCCGTCATGGCTCGGATCGGCAAGCTGCGCGGCCCAAGGGCCCCAAGGGCGAATTCACTCCACTCCGGTGCTGCGGCTAACAGCCTCCGAGAGCAAAGGTTCCGGGATACCTGGTCAAGCAACCTCAGGCACCTACCCCACCCCGCGAGGCTCCCATTCCGGGAAACCTCACGGGAGGGTGTAAGCATCGTGGAACTCGCGATCCGCAAGGGTGCTACTTGATCTCGACTTCCGCGCCCACGTCGGTCAGGCGGCCTTTGAGATCGTCGGCTTCCTCGCGGGAGACCTTCTCCTTGACGGCCTTGGGAGCGCTGTCGACGAGTTCCTTGGCCTCCTTCAGGCCGAGGCTGGTGATCTCGCGGACCACCTTGATTACCTGGATCTTCTGCGCGCCGGCTCCGGTCAGCACGACGTCGAACTCGGTCTGCTCTTCCTCCTCGGCGGCGGCGGCCGGGGCCGCGGCCATCGCCATCATCGGAGCGGATGCGGTCACGCCGAACTTCTCTTCGATGCCATCGACCAGAGCCTTGATGTCCAACATGGTGGCGGTCTCGAGCCACTCGAGGACTGCTTCCTTCGTTACTTCGGCCATCTCAAAAACCTCCCTACCCACTGTGTAGCGAACCTGCCTCCGGACGGACACCCCTTGTCCGGACGACGGCGCACCCGTGAAGTCCACGATTCATGTCTGTATGTCGGTCGCCAACCCCAAGCGAGGCCCGAGAAGCTTGACCCCCCGGCGGCCGCGCCCCGCACGCGGGGCCCGCCGCGGCGGCCACAAGCCCGCCCGCGATGGCTCGTTTACGTGTACACCTACGCTTCGCCTTCCCGCTGCTTGGCGAGTTCACCGAGCACCGAAGCCAGATCCCGCAGCGGCGACGTCAGGGCCGATGCGAAATTGGCCAGCGGCGTCTGCATCAAGCGGGCGAACAGGCCGATCAGCTCATCCTTCGACGGCAGCGCGGAAATCTGCTTCACCTCCTCGGCATTGAGCGCCTTGCCGTCGATCAAGCCGGCCCGGACCTCGGGAAGTTTGAATTGCTTTGCGAAGTCGATCAAAATCCTGGCCGGAGTGACCTCGTCCTCGGCGCTGCTCACCAAGGCGGTCGGCCCCACCAGTCCGGGCAGGATCGCCTCGTTGCCGGTACTCTGGGCCGCCCGGCGAAGCAACGTGTTCTTGGCCACCTCCACGCGCACGTTCTCCTTGCGGCAACGATTGCGCATCTCGGAGATGACCTCGACGGTCATACCCTTGTAGTCAGCGAGGTAGACGCCCTTGGCGTTGCGGAAGACCTCTTCGAGTTCCTCTACCTTCTTGACCTTCTCGTCACGAGTCATGCCTCAATGCCTCTCTTTGGGATCCAGAACGCCCGGGGTACGAGACGCGCGGGCTCCTTGCGATCCAGCCTTGCAATCCAGACCAAGCGGGTGCCGCGGGAACTCCCGCCGGCGGCCTAACCCCGCGGTGCGACTTCGCCCACGTCCAGACGGATTCCCGGACCCATCGTGGACGAGATAGTGACGTTACGGATGTAGGTGCCTTTGGCGGCCGAGGGGCGCAGACGAACCACCTCGGTCATGAAGGCCTTGATGTTCTCGACCAGTTTCTCGGTCTCGAACGAGGCCTTGCCCACCGGCGCATGCAAGTTGCCGCCCCGGTCGACCCGGAACTGGATCTTGCCGGCCTTGACCTCTTGCACCGCCTTGCCCACATCGAACGTCACCGTGCCGGTCTTCGGGTTCGGCATGAGGCCGCGCGGCCCCAGCACGCGACCCAGCTTACCCACCTGGCCCATCATGTCCGGTGTGGCAATGGCGCGGTCGAAGTCGAGCATGCCGCCCTGCACCTGCTCGACCAGGTCCTCGGCGCCGACCAGGTCGGCCCCGGCGGCCTCGGCTTCCTGAGCCTTCTCGCCCTTGGCAAACACGGCCACGCGGACGGTCTTGCCCGTTCCGTGCGGCAGGCTCACCGTACCCCGCACCATCTGGTCGGCATGCTTGGGATCCACACCCAGACGGGCGGCAAGCTCGACGGTCTCGTCGAACTTGGCCTTGGCGTTCGAGCGGATGAACTCGATGGCCGTCGTGAGATCCGGAGCCGCAAGCTTGGTGCGCGTTTCGAGGGCGTTCTTGTAACGCTTCCCGTGCTTCATGGATATGACCTCGGCCCACAATGGAGGGCCTTCCTCTGGTGTCGTCCCTTCCGCTCCGAGGTAGAGAGACGGAAGGCGCCGTCGGCGGTCCCGGCGGCGAGGAATGAACTAGCCGATCACCTCGATGCCCATGCTGCGGGCGGTGCCGCGCACCATTTCCATCGCGGCCTCCACCGACGCGGCATTCAGGTCGGGCATCTTGAGCTCGGCGATTTCCTGCACCTGCTTCGCCGTCACCTTCCCCACCTTGTTCCGGTTCGGTTCGCCCGATCCCTTGGCCAGCTTGGCGGCCTTCTTGAGCAGGACCGCGGCGGGCGGGGTCTTGGTGATGAAGCTGAACGAACGGTCCTTGTAGACCGAAATCACGACGGGGATGATCAACCCGGCGTCCTTCTGCGTGCGCGCGTTGAACGCCTTGCAGAACTCCATGATGTTGACCTGGTGGGCACCCAGGGCCGGCCCTACCGGCGGTGCGGGATTCGCATTGCCGGCCGCCAGTTGCAACTTGATGGTTCCAACGACTTCCTTCGCCATCTAACCAGACTCCCCTCGGTGCTCCGGTGATCAGCTAAATGCTGGTCACATGCATGATGTCGAGCTCGACCGCGGTGGGGCGCCCGAAAATGGACACCATCACGCGTAACTTGCCGCGCTCGGGGTTGATTTCGTCGACGCTGCCCACGAAGTCCGCGAACGGTCCCTCGGTGACCTTGACCGTCTCGCCCACCTTGAAGGGCACGTCGGTGGTTACCTTGCCGGTCTCGCGAACCTCTTCTCCGCGGATGCGCCGAACCTCCGCCTCGCTCAACGGGGCCGGCTTCTTATCACCCACGAAATTGGTCACACCCGGGATGTTCTGCACCAGGGCCCGGATGTCGTCGTTCATTTCCATCTCGATCAAAACGTAGCTCGGGTAGGTCTTGCGCTTGGTGATGTGCTTCTTCCCGGCCTTCATGACCGCGTAATCCTCGGTCTGGACGAGAATCTCCCCGAACTTGTCCTGTACCCTGGCGTACTGGATCGCCCGCTCCAGATTCGCCTTCACCTTGTTCTCATGGCCCGAGTAGGTATGGATCACATACCAGCGCTTCTTCGGACCACTCGCCACCTCCATCGCCGGCGCCGGTTCGTCGGCGGCCGGTTCGTCGGTAGCCGGCTCCTCGGTGGCACGTTCCTGTGCCTCGGGCTCCTCGGCGGCCGGCTCCTCGGTGGCAGGTTCCTGTGCCGCGGGCTCCTCGGCGGCCGGCTCCTCGCTCGCGTCACCTTCGGCGGCCGGTTCCTCAGGGGCAGCCCCTTCGGCAACGGGCTCCGGCTCGCTCACCCCGTGGTCCTCCTCGACCGGGTCGTCCTTCGGGGGCGCCTCGGGCTCCAAGACTGGGGTCTGCGCGGGCTCCTGGCTCTCGCTCTCGTGAACCGGTTCGTCCGGGGCGTCCTGGGCGTCCGGGGCCTCCCGGGCTTTCTGGGCTTTCTGGGCTTCCAGGGCTTCCGCAGCCTTCGCCTTTTCGTCCTGATCCGTCACGGCAATCCTATCGTCTGCCCGGCGCGGAACCGGGCGCTGCCCCTCCCGGTCGAGCGACCGAGAGGAAGGCTGTCGGTATATTCTCTGTCAACGAAACGTGGCTCGCTCCATGCGGGTCCGTCCCGGAGGCGTCCATGCACGCTTCCATGCACGCTTTCATACACGCTTCCATGCACGCATCCATCCTGCTCGCTCAACCGAGCGTCAGAATGAAAGCTACGGCCTTGCCGACCACCAAGTCCACCAAGGAGATGAAAACCGTGAGGATGAAGACCGTCACGATCACCACCGTGGTAGATTCCTTCAGTTCCTCGAACTTGGGCCAGGAGATCTTTTTCGTCTCCGTCTTTACCTCGCCCAGGAAGGTTCGGGTTCTGTCGATCGCTGACATGCGAGACCCCTATTCTTGGCTAATCGGACGCTGCCTGCTAGCGAACCTCTTTGTGCATGGTGTGCTTCCGATCGTGGGGACAGTACTTCTTGTACTCCACCCGGTCGGGATGCAGGCGCTTGTTCTTCCTCGTTGTATAATTGCGCCGCTTGCACTCGGTGCAGGCCAGGATGATCAAGTCTCTTTTCGAAGCCATCTCACGCCATCCTTCCGATCTGTCGGATCAAGACCTCTTGACTCGATGTTACTCGACGATCTCGGTCACGACGCCGGCGCCGACGGTGCGGCCGCCCTCGCGGATCGCGAACCGAAGCTCTTTCTCCATCGCGATTGGCGTCAACAGCTCCGCGTCGACCGTCACGTTGTCGCCCGGCATCACCATCTCCCGGCCCTCGGGCAACTGCACCGATCCGGTCACGTCCGTCGTCCGGAAGTAGAACTGCGGCCGGTACCCCGTGAAGAACGGCGTATGCCGACCACCCTCTTCCTTGCTCAACACGTAGACCTCGGCCTTGAACTTCTTGTGCGGCTTGATCGAGCCCTTCGCCGCCATCACCATCCCGCGCTCCAGATCCTTCTTCTCGATCCCGCGCAGCAACAACCCAACATTGTCACCCGCCTGTCCCGAATCCAGAAGCTTGCGGAACATCTCCACACCCGTCACCACGCACTCACGCGTATCGCGGATGCCCACCCGATCAATCTTGTCCCCTACCTTCACCACGCCTCGCTCGATACGACCCGTGCCGACCGTCCCGCGACCCGTGATCGAGAACACGTCCTCGATCGGCATCAAGAACGGCTTGTCCAGGTCACGCTCCGGCGTCGGAATCGTATTGTCGACCGCGTCCATCAGCTCCATGATGCACTTCGTCGCTTCCTCGTCTTCCGGGTTCTCCATCGCCTTGAGCGCGCTGCCCCGTACCACCGGAATGTCATCACCCGGGAACTCGTACTTACTCAGAAGCTCCCGAACCTCCAGCTCCACCAGGTCCAAAAGCTCCGGATCGTCGACCATGTCGCACTTGTTCAAAAACACCACGATGTAGGGCACGTTCACCTGACGCGACAACAGCACGTGCTCGCGCGTCTGCGGCATCGGACCGTCGTCGGCCCCCACCACCAGAATCGTCCCGTCCATCTGCGCCGCGCCGGTCACCATGTTCTTCACGTAGTCGGCGTGCCCCGGACAGTCCACGTGCGCGTAGTGGCGCTTCTCGGTCTGATACTCCACGTGCGCCGTGTTGATCGTTACCCCGCGCTCCTTCTCCTCCGGCGCGTTGTCGATCGAATCAAACGAACGAACCTCCGAAAGACCCTTCGCGGCCAAAACCATCGTGATCGCCGCCGTCAGCGTCGTCTTCCCGTGATCCACGTGACCAATCGTCCCAATGTTCACGTGGGGCTTGGTTCTTTCGAATTTCTCCTTGCTCATGTGTCCCAATCCTCCTTAGTTCAGTCGGGACCCTGCCAATCGCGCGGATGACCAAGTTCGGTGAGGTCCGGCCCCCACGACGAACGTGCGACTGCACGCCTACCGTACAAACTGAGCCCGCGAGCAGACTTGAACTGCTGACCTATTGCTTACCATGCAATTGCTCTACCGACTGAGCTACGCGGGCTTCTGTGCCTCGAACTCTCCTGAGCGGGAAACGGGACTCGAACCCGCGACCCTCAGCTTGGAAGGCTGATGCTCTAGCCAACTGAGCTACTCCCGCTTGTCCAAACGCATGACGGTTGCAGCTTCTCTTACGAGCTATCAACCAAATCAATGTGGCGGGGGAAGGATTCGAACCTTCGAAGCCGTTCGGCGACAGATTTACAGTCTGTTCCCTTTGACCACTCGGGAACCCCGCCAAGAATAACAACGATCCACGATCCGGGAATGGAACCCATTCCTGTGTACGCCAACCCGCCAACCCTGTGAAGCTACCGAGCTACTGAGCCACCAAACCACCAGGCCACCGAGCTACCGAGCTTCTGAGCTGGCGAAGGGATTCGAACCCCCGACCTGCTGATTACAAATCAGCTGCTCTGCCAACTGAGCTACGCCAGCGCAATCCTTCTGACGACCGGGCTACCCGCGTCGTCCAGCTCCGCCAACCCAAGGGACTCACGGCGCTTCCGGCGACGCCGCCCGAGATCGCGGACATAGCTGTTTCAGGTGCCAAAGCTTGGCATCTTACGCCTCGAGCAACCGATCGTCAAGACGCAAAATGGAGAGTCATCCCATCCCCTCGCTGCCGCCGGGCCGCTGCCATCCCGCCATCCCCTCGCTGCCGCCGGGCCGCTGCCATCCCGAGCAAATCTCGGGCGGCCACGTTCCTACCTTGAGTCGCGGCACACTCGCTCGAGCAGGCTCCCGAAGTCGAGCCCGGTGGCCGCCGCGGCTTTGGGCACCAGACTCGTCGACGTAAGCCCCGGAATTGTATTGAGTTCCAGGCAGTAGACCTCTTCGGATGGACTCAGCCGGAAGTCCACGCGAGCCATACCCCGGCATCCCAGGGCCTCGTAGAGCCTCTCGGCCTGGGACGCCAGGCTTTCGGCGAGGTGAACCGGAATATCAGCCGGCACCCGGTACTCGCTCGCCCCCGCGGTGTACTTGTTGCCGTAGTCGTAGAAACCCGTCTTGGGCACGATCTCGAGCACCGGCAGGGCTCTGTGCCCCAGGATCCCGACCGTGAGTTCCCGGCCGGGAATGTACTCCTCGACCATCAGGTCACGATTCTGTCCGCGCGAAGCGGCCTCCACATGCGAGGCTTCCCGCAGTGCCCGTTCCCACTCCTCGGCCGCCCGTACGATCGAAACCCCCACCGAACTGCCTTCGGCCACCGGCTTCACGACCAGTGGCAGTTCCCAGGGAAGCCCGGGAACGGGCTCACCGGCGCCCAGCGGCGCCATCGTCAACCAGCGCGGGGTGGGAATCTCCAGCGCCAGCATCAGCCGCTTGGTGAGGATCTTGTCCATGGCGATCGCGCTGGCCGTGGGGCCCGAACCGGTGTACGAGACACCAACCGTCTCGAGCAGGGTTTGAACGGTACCGTCCTCGCCCCCACCTCCATGGAGCGCCAGGAAGGCAACGTCGATCCGATCGCGTATCCGCCGGCCGGTGCGGAGCAGCCGCTCGGCCCAGGTCGGGCCGTCCGAGGGGTTCGCGCTGGCCCCGTCATCCTGCGCAACCGCTTCTCCCATATCGACTTCACGGAGATCTTGGAGTTCGCGGAGATCACGGAGATCACGGAGATCACGGAGATCATGGAGATCATGGAGTTCGCAGAGTTCGCGGAGTTCGCGCACCAGATCCTCCGAGGACCACTCGGGCAGGAACCGGCCATCGGCCAGCTCGTAGGCCACTACGAGGTGCCCCTTGGCGCGCAAGGCTTCGGCGACCGCGCGCCCCGACTCGGCGGCCACTTCTCGCTCGGCGGACAGCCCGCCCAGGATGACCCAAATCCGCATCGGTTCCATGGTGACTCCCTACTTCCAGTCCAGAATCGCCTTCCTCAGCATCTCGGGCAGCTTGTCCCGTTCCAGCGCGGTTACCTCCAGCAACTCGATGTCCGGGCGTTCCTTCAGGGTGCGCAGGAAGGGCGTTGACCCGCCGAGGGGAACGGTGGCGATCGCTGGAGGCCCCTCTTCCAACACTCGCCAGACGTGGGAGCGAAACGCGGCTGAAAGGCACTCCATCTTCCCGATCTCGTCGATCAGTACCGGACGGGGGTGGCTGAGCATCCGTTCCAGAAGAGGCAACACCAACGCTTCAAAGGACTCCAATTCCACAACATAGGGACCAATGCGCGTTCCGGAGCGTCCTTCACGTTTCTGCGCCAAGGGAGCCCGGCGGCCATCAAGCGTCACCACCTGGAATCCCATACGCCGGCCCTGGCGGTGGAGCGCTTCGGTCAAGAAGCCCAGGCAGTGTCCCTCGGGGAGGTCCCGCGCGACCTCCATTAAAATGGTTGTCTTTCCAATCCCGGGCTTGCCTGTCAGCAGGACATGCCGCCGGGGAGGCTGCAGTAGAGCCATGGTGCCCTTCACGTTGAGGACTGGGTCACGAATGCGGCGCGCTCAAGGTGCCCACACGGTCAGACGCTCGCTGGTTCCTACCACCAAACTAATAGGAATACAGCTCCTGCTCCAGCAAAACCCGATTCTCGGGGTTGCGGTCCTCGTTGGCGCTCGTCACCCGGATGGCCGGCAGATCCTGCACCGGACACTTCGTCTCGCAGATGCCGCAACCGATACAGAGTTCGATCTCCACGTGGGGCTGTTTGACCACCCGCCGCGTGCCATCGTGACGCACCACCTCCACTTCCTCGAACCAGATGGCCTTCTTGGGCGTGGGACAGTGCTCCTCGCATACGATGCAGCTCTCCTGGAACGCGTAGGGCAAGCACCGGGTCGTATCGATCGCCGCGAGGCCGATCCGCACCTTCCGCTTCGCCTCCAGATCGAGCCGCTGGATCGCTTGTGTGGGACACACCTGCCCACACAGCGTGCAGTTGTATTCGCAGTAGCCGATGCGCGGCACGAGCCGGGGACTCCACAATCCCTCCAAGCCAGCCTCGAGCAGCGTGGGCTGCAGTCCGTTGGTCAGGCAGACCTTCATGCACTCTCCGCACCGGATGCAGAGTTCCAGGAACTCGTGCTCGGGCCGGGCGCCGGGAGGACGGATCAGGCGCGGGTCGGGGCGGACTTCCTTCTCGCCCAGGCGCAGGACCGGAGCGGCAAGCAGGCCGGCGACGCCCGCGAGCAGAACGTGCCGGCGGGGCACCTGCGTGCCCACGAACCCGGGATCGGCCGGTGACACCACCCGCGCACGCGGCCAATCGAATCCGAAGCGAAGGGCGCCGTGCTGGCATGCGGCCGTGCAGTTGCCGCACACCACACACTCGGAGGGACGCCAGCCGTCACGAATCTCCGGCTCGGCGGCGCCCTGGCAGTCGAACGTGCACCGGTGGCAGCCGGTGCATCCCGCCGGTTGATGCAGCCGAAGAAAGCCGAAGCGCGCCGTCACGCCCAACAGGGCCCCCAAGGGACACAAGATGCGGCACCAGAACCGGTAGCGCACGAAGCTGAGCCCCAGAATGCCGAAGAAGACCAGCGCCAGGACCACCGTTTGATGGAAGTGAGGCTGCCGGAAGCTCATCAGGGTGCCCTGCAACGCCTCGTACAGCGGTTCGGTCACCGCGCTGATCCCCAGCGGATCATGCTGGTAGGCGGCCTCGAAGAGCGGCCGCAGGAGCCACTCCACGGCCGGTAGAACGACGATGGCCATCGACCGGATGATGAGCGAGATCGGATCGAAGATGCCCGCCAGCTGGACGCCCAGAAGGGCGGCCACCAGCAACCCGGCCAAGCCGTAGAACTTGATCACCTGGGAACGATGCCAGCGGTTGGTTTCGAGCACGCTTTTGCGCCGTCGCAAGGGCAGCTTCTCGGTTACCTGAATGAGCGTTCCCAGCGGACAGATCCAACCGCAGAAGAACCGCCCGAACAGGAGCGTCAAGCCGACGGTAATCAGCGCCAGCCACATCAACCCCTGGATGGCGCCGTTGGCGAAGAAGGTCGCCAAGAAGGCCAGCGGATCCACCTCCAGGAAGAGCTTCACGGGCAGGCTGATCTGGTCCTCGCCGCTGTACTGCGTGCGCGCGAGGAGGTAGAGAAACAGAAGAAAGAAGATCGTCTGCGAGACGATGCGTAGTCTGCGGTGCACGCGGCCTCCTCGTGCCGGTTCATCCTGCCGGGGCTCGGTTCACTCACCCGTCCGGGCTGCCGGCGCCCGTTCGGGCTACTGGCGCCCGTTCGATGGTTTTCCGGCGGCGCCGTTGGGATCCTACGAAGACTGACCACCTCCCGTTTCCGCCGTGTAGGGGGCGGTGGAGGACGTGGTCAGATGGTGCCGGAGCGCGCGAAGCCCCAGCGCGATCATGATCAGGGAGAGCACGATGAGCGCGACGGAAATCCCCTGAACCAGGGAGTTCTGTCCCCCGCCGACCACCAGCATGACCAGGCTCGTCAAGGTGACGGCAAACATGAACACCATGGGTATGGCGATGAACCAACCCTTGTGGCCCAGACGGCGGAGCCAGACGATGATGACCAGGAACGTCAGCCCGGCCAGCAGCTGGTTGGTCGCTCCGAACACCGGCCAGATCGCCTTCCAGGCCGGAAGCGCATTCCCCTGCGCGTCGCGGAAGGTGAGAAAGACAAAGAGGGTGGGCACCGCTAGCGTCGCGATCGAGGAAAGGAACCGCGCCTTCACATCCCGGATGCCGAAGAACTCGTGGAAGAGGAATCGTCCCAGCCGCGTGGAGGTATCGAGCGTGGTGAGAAGGAACGTCGAGATCGCCAGTGCGCCGAACGCGGCCCCCAGCTTCGCGGGGATTCCGAAGACCTGGGTGAAACGTCCCATCCCCGCGGCGAAGATCCCCGTGGCCGAGACCTCGTTGGCCTTGTAGGCGGCCACCAGGTCGCTATTCGAGGCCAACATCATCACCGTGGCGAGCGCGATCAGCGCCACGATGCCCTCGGCCGTCATGGCGCCGTAACCAATGCGTTTGACGTCGGTCTCGCGCGCGAGCTGCTTGGCCGTGGTGCCCGACGCAATCACCGAGTGAAATCCACTGACCGCGCCGCAGGCGATCGTGACGAACAGAATCGGAAAAAGCGGTCCGATGGGTGAGGAGACTCCCAGGAACGAGTCGTAGGACAGGTCGAAGCCCCCGAAGAGCAATCCCACCGTCGAGAGCGCCACGGTAGCATAGAGCAGGAACGAGGAAAGGTAGTCCCGGGGCTGCAACAGCGCCCACACCGGCGTCACCGAAGCAAGGTAGCAATAGCCGATCAGAATGAGCGTCCAGGTCTTGGTCGAGCTTCCGGCCACCGCGGGCAGGCTGGCGGCTTCGATCGGCATCAGTTGCCCAACATAAATGGAGAGGAAGACCAGCGGGACGAAGATCAGCGAGCCCAGCCCGGTCGGGACCCTGAGCCGGTAGATCGAGAAGCCGAAGACAACGGCCAGCACGATGAAGAGGACCGAACTCGACGCCACACCGCCATTGGCAGTGAATGTGGTGGCCGTCAGATCGAGGAACACGACCAGCACGTAGATCAGGGTCAGCCAGATGAAGCCCAAGAAAATCCGCTGGGTGGCCGGTGAGACGATGCTGCGCGCGATCTCTCCGATCGAACGGCCGCGGTGGCGGATCGAGGCGACCAGCGCCGTGTAGTCGTGCACCCCGCCGATCATGATCATGCCCACCAGGATCCACAGGAAGGCCGGCAGCCAACCGAAGGCCATCGCCGCCACGATCGGCCCCACGATGGGTCCCGCCCCGGCAATCGAGGAAAAATGGTGCCCGAAGAGAATCGGCGTCCGGGCGGGAACGTAGTCAACCCCGTCATACTCGGTCTCCGAAGGCATCGTTCGCGAGGGATCGATCTGGAACTTGCGATCCAGAATGCGGCCATAAACGACGTACCCTCCGACCAGGAGGGCTGACCCGACCAGAAAGAGCAGCGCCAGCATACCCTTGCGTCTCCCATAGTGCTGAGGGAATGGAACCGCCTGAAGCGTAGCGCCGTTCGGGGGCAAGGGTCAACTGGGGCGATGGCGAGAGGAGAGCGATGGCGAGAGGAGCGATGCGAGAGGGGAGCGATGGCGAGAGGAGCGATGCGAGAGGACAACGATGGCGAGAGGAGCGATGAGGGAGGAAAGCGATGGCGAGAGGAGCGTGATGAGCGCATGGCGGGTGGGGAGATGCGTCTCGCGCATCCACAGAGAGTCGGACCGATGAACCTGATTCGGAACGGACCGGGATACCTTCCGCGCACCACCAGAGC